>DATAXU010000093.1:0-22056 GCA_036272955.1 Verrucomicrobiia bacterium | reverse complement strand
TATCAGGTAAAATTTTCGCCGTTTGCCAATATCCAGCCGGTCGAAACGACACCGGATCCGAACGGGGCCGAGGCCATTGTGCAATTCAGCGTTCCTGTGTTTGATGTGATCTCAGGAGAGACTACCAGTAATGCCGTATATCTGGTGGACTCAGGCGCCGCTCTATCCAATACGACAGTGGCTATTTATACCAATACGGCATGGACGAGCAAGTACGGCCGGCCTGATTATTTTGCGCTTACTATCCGAACGCCGGGCGAGTGGGCGTCAGCGCAGCCCTCCAATGACGTTGCGGACGTGGCAAATCTGCCTTTGCTTCTTTACCCTGGCGTCACCAATACCTACGAATCCATGAGCGTGCCCTACGCGGAGGCTTCTTATGGCGTCCAGATCGGCTGGAATCCAGAGCAGGTGGACGGCACGTTCCCGGTGTCCGTGGACATCTTTGGCGCGTATAACGACATTCCGGGTCCGACGAATCAGCCGGGCCAAATCGACCTTGAAGCAAACCAAATGGATTTGACCGACGCCAGAATCCGGGCGGAGGGGTTTGTCACACTGCTTGCAAGCAACTTGACTCAGAATTCCACGACCGGTGTCGATTGGGGCCAGGCCAACGGCAGCTTGGGAGCGACCAACGGCAATCTTGTCATATCCAATGTTTTCCCCAAATCCTTTACCCGCGTTCGTGGCGATGTTTTTGCCTGGGCAGCCAACTGGCAGAATGTAGGCACCAACGCGTTGTCCACCAACGTCTATAACTTTCACGTTTTGGTGGTCGATCAGAGTTTGCGGGGTAACTTTACTCCGACAGTGCGAAATCTTAGTTTGACTGGCAAGAAGTCGGTCACGATCTACGACCCCTTGACGGTGATCAACCAATCTCTGGTTGACAGCCCCAACCTGACGATCGCTTCCACCGTTCAAATGGAGCAAAACGCGGCCACTGTGGAAAGCGCCAACATGCCTTTGCTCAAGAATTTGATGATCACGACCAACGGCGCCTTGATTGCCGATAATACGCTGGATTTGGGGCTAAACTTAAACCTGGGACAAACGTCGCCAGTGAATCGGAAATATACGATTACCAGCATAACCAATTACGGTGCCATTGAAGCCGTGAGTCCGCTGCTTCAATCGCTGTATTTCGAGAACGACGGGGATATCATTGGGGAGGCCAGTGCATTTATCGACGCCAATATCCTGAACTTCGGCGCGACGCTAACCAATCAACCCAACGAATTGGTGACCGGGGGAGATTTGACTCTTTCGGCCCAAACAATGATGTTTAGCAATTCGTTAGTATCGACTGGCCTTTCGCAAGGCGGCGCGCTGACACTCTATGCGACCACAAGTCTAAGCGACGGCGTTTCGAGCGCGCCGAGTGCGACATCCAATTTAGTCAATTCCTGGCACGTGAACAACGGTTTCAATCTGCCGCTCAAGCCGGCGACTGGAGACCTCTACGGCACGGAAATTCGGACATCCTCCAGTGGTTACAACGTGGCGGACCATATATGGGCGGGAATCGACTATGGATTGAACGCGGACGGCAGTGTCAATACGGCCGGTTTTCACAACAACGAGGTGATTGGCCATTTGATAATGGACCGCCTCACGAACACGGCGACCCTCCGCTTTACCGGAGCGACCAAGAATAACGCGATTTATGTCGATTACCTTGAACTGGACGATTCCTCGTTTTCCGATTACCGGGAAGGGCTGATATTCGACCCGAACATCAAAATGTATTTTGCCGACGCCAATGCGGATCCCATCAAGCTGATGCAAGTCTATCCGCAATTGATCTGGGCCTCTGACTTTTGGGGGCCAAACAGCAGCGTGGCCATCAGCAATAACGCAGACATGAGCTGTTTAATCAACGCGGGCTGGGAGCCTTATCTTTCCAATGATTACGCTCCGCCATACCCGGTATTGCAGGGGCCGTGCCCCGTTCCAGGCGATTCCAGCGCAATGAGCATGTCGATTCTCTCGCCGTTTTCGAGCGCCAGCAAAGCGGCGCAGCAGGCGTGGCTGACAAATTGCGCGCAGTCCGAATTAGTGGGGACCAATCTATTCCAAGCCGTTGTTTTATCAGTAAACGGCTTGGGGACAGTTGGGCCGCCCCTGGGGCAGCAATTGGCGTTTAACACCGCCAAAACCCTGACGGCAACGCCTGCCAAAGGTTGGGTGTTCAAAGACTGGACCGCCAGCGGGTTGGCGGCAGGCACTGACCTGGAGTCGCCGGTCCTGAAATTCACCCTCCAAACAAACACGTTGATCACGGCGAATTTCATTCAAGACCCGTTCCGCGCGCTGGCCGGGGTTTATGATGGGTTGTTTTATGTTACCAACGGGATGCCCTCGAACAACGCCGGGTTTTTCACCTTGACGCTCGGTTCGAACGGAGTTTTCTCCGGCCGATTATCCGCGGGGCCGACCAATTACACATTTGCCTCGCAGTTTTATGGTGACGGCGTCCAGCAAGTCCAGGCCGTCAGCGGAAAACAGTCCGTGACGGTGAACCTGCAACTGGATATGTCCGGAGCGACGGGTCAGATAACCGGGGATGTCATTGGCGCCGGCGGTTCGTGGGATTCGACGCTTTCGGCTGACCTGGCCCCGGTTTGGACGGCAAAATCTCCTTCGCCGCTCGCGGGCCATTACACGCTGGCCATCGAGCCGGGTGAGCCGGGCATTGGCGACGGTTACGGAGTTGCGACTGTGGGTAAAATGGGAATCGTCACCGTGGCCGGAACATTGGCGGACGGCGTGGCATTCAGTCAATCGGCGCCGATATCCAAAAACGGGCAATGGCCATTTTACACATATTCCGCCGCGGGGAAGGACACGGTTGTGGGTTGGGTGAATTTCAGTTCCGGGGTGCTTTCCGGCGACAACGTCATTTGGACCAAGTCGGCGAACACCGGGCGGTATTACCCGAAGGGATTTGTGAGTGTTAACCAGATCATTGGCTCGCTGTACCAGGTGCCGGCGAAGAATACGCCCGCATTGTCGCTGGCGGACCCGGAGTTGGTTCTTAGCGGCACCACCACCTATCCCCTGGCGCTCCAGAAAAATCTCACTTACACCGGTGGCAATATCACTTTGACCATTAATGTCACAACTGGCGTCTTCAGCGGAAAGTTAGGGTTGGGTCAACCAGCAGTGTCCGGCGTGGTATTGCAGAAAAATAGCAGCGCGCGCGGCTTTTTCCTTGGGACGAGTGAAAGCGGCGAGGTCCTGTTGCAGAGTGGCAACTAACAGAACGCGCCCAATCGAAAACTAAGTAGACACTATGAGTACTGTATTGAGTAAATTAACCCGTGTTGCCAGGTCCTGCGGGGCACTCGGGATGGCGGCGGCTTTATCGGTGGGTTTCGCATTGAACAGCCAGGCGCAAAACCCCCCGCCGAACGACAACTTCCTTCAGGCGCAAGACATTATTGGCGCCAACGGATCGGTGTCCGGCACCAATCTTTATGCCACCGCCCAAACCGGCGAGCCTGCACCCGTCCTGGCCAATCCCGCCCAGTCAACCATATGGTATGTGTGGACCGCGCCGATCAGCGCAACGATGGATTTTAACACACGAAACAGCACCTACATCGGGGGCAACCCCATGCAGACCGTGCTGGCGATTTACAAGTTGAATAACGGCACCAATGTTGCATTCACCAATCTAACCCGGTTGGCCAGCGACGAAATTGACCCCAGCGAGACCAATTCCCAGGGTACAGGCATTCCGGCGAGCCGGGTGGACTTTACCGTGACCAGGGGGACTACGTATTTCATTCAAATCGACGGCGCGCTTTCCAGCGGGGCCAACGCGCAGGGGCTAATCACGCTGAACTGGGCGCCGAGCCTTGTTGCCGGGTCGTTTGGTTTTTCGACGGGCGAATTCATCGTGGGATGCCTCGATGACATCATCCCTTACGGCAACGTCTCCTGCAGGATTGGCGATGCTTATGACGGAAACTCGGTCAACCCAAGCCTTCATAACCAGTGCGGCGATCCCAACGTGCGCATCACCGTGACGCGAAGCAGTCCCGCGGTCGGGCGCAGCGAGGTGGGGTTCACCCTCACCAACGGAGTATATGTGAACGTGTATTATACCAATTACGTATTTACGAACACTTTCATGACCAATGTCAGCTCGAACGGGATCGTCACTGGTTACACCAACACCTTCGTCACCAATATTGCCTCCGTCAATGAATTCGAGAACGATGAGAATGGGGGCCTCGTCCAACTGCCGTTGGACAACGATCAGGTCTATGCGCTTACGAATATCAACCTGCCTATCGGCAACTTTTATTTCACCAATCTAGTGTTTCCGCCCATAGGGGGCCTTGGATTGAACCAAACGTTCGTGGAGGGGCTACCCAGTTTTTTCACGAATTATCCGGATCAGTCCCTCCATACATGCCCTTTCGTTTTTCCCTTGGGGAGCGCGACGCCAAACTCGGATGGAAGCATCACGTACGCTTCAACAAACGTGGGTTGCTTCATGACGACGAACATTGTTGAGGTGCCCGCCGCCAGCGCCGGGATAAATTATACTGAATTGGGCACCAACCTGACGTTCGACGATTTCCAGATGAGCCAGGACGTCTATGTGACTGTCAATCCCTCTGAAAGTCCCGATATGCCGGGCCCGGAGGACTACCAGACCACCACGGACACAAATTATGTCTATCCAGGCTTGAACGCTGTTGTCCTGGCGACGTTGAACAACGCGGTGCTGGATCCGTTGGAAGATCCGGACATCACACCGCCGACCATCGGCCAGGCCAGCGCGAGGGTCGATGTTCTCAGCATTACCGGAAGTCCCGCCCCGTTTTTTACCAACAACGCCGGAGCCGAGACAGTCAATATCGAACGGGCGACGTTCCGGTGCAACAAAGACGTGGCGAACGGGTTGGTGACCATTTCCGTGCAGCGGTATCCTATAGGAATCAACGAGTCCACCATGGTGCATTACACGTTCAATTCCGATAGGGTGGCTGACGGGGTCGGAGAGCCTGCCATACCGGTCAATAATTACAATAGATGGCCGACGGTTGCGGGCTCGGATTATGCGACGCCGCAGATTAACTCCAACCAGGTCACTTACGACTGGGGATATCCAACAGACTCAAGCTGGACGGCGACTTTTGGGACGCTGATGTGGGCGGCCAACGAGATTGACGCCAAACAGATTACGATTCCGATCAACCACAACGGGGCGGTCGAGTTTGACTCGGACATTTACGTGCAGATATTCCTCAACGCTCCGGATGAAATCACCGCGGCGATGCAGGAAACACCGTTGCCGGAAGTAGTGGGCAACATAAACTCCGCCAACATAACCATTAACTTTGATAACACGGCCCTGCTTGTGGAACCCGGCGGCGCCGTGGACCGGACGTATAACCCCGATGGCGTGCCTAGCTCGGATTTCCCCAACAACCCGGTCCCCGGGGCCAACCAGCAGGTCAACGCGGTGGCTATTCAGCCCGTGGATGGCGATGCCGTGATTGGAGGAGACTTTACTTCGTATGATGCGCATACGATTAACGGGGTGGCTCGGTTGCTGACCAATGGGCTTATAGATAAGACGTTCCTGCAAAACGTGGGCAGCGGTGTCAATGGTGCCGTCAATGCCGTGGTGGTGGATGGCCAGGGGAACATTATCATTGGCGGCAATTTTACGTCTTTCAATAACGGCCTCCAGACCGCTCCGCACATAGCGAGGTTGACGCCCGCCGGGTCGTTTGATAGCAGCTTCGCTACCGGCTTTGGCTTTGGTGGCAACGTGCCGGCTGATGTGACTGTGACGTCGCTGGCAATCGACCCAAATGGACGGATCCTGGTAGGGGGGCTTTTCTCCCAGTTCAACAAAACCAATTGCCAGAATATCGTGCGGTTGCTCCCGAGCGGGGGTCTGGACACGACATTTCTGCCCAGCTCGGGAAGTTCCGGCTATGGGACGGACGGACAGATCAATTCCATCGCGTTTGACTCAGCGGGAAATGTGGTGCTGGGCGGGGAATTTACCCATGTCAATGGCACCAATTGGAACCGCATCGCGAGGTTGTTGCCCAGTGGCGCACTGGACACCAGCTTTAATCCGGGAATCGGCGCGGACGGTTACATCAATGCCGTGGCGGTCCAGGCAAACAATGACATCGTAATGGGCGGCTCGTTTCAGAATGTCAACGGGTTTAGTGCCAGTGCCATAGCGCGCCTCAATGTAAATGGTTCGTTCGACACCAACTTTAACATTGGCAGCGGCGCGAACGACATCATCTGGTCGCTCGTGGTGCAGCCCGCCGATCAGAATATCCTGGTGGGCGGTCAATTCACCGTTTTTAATACCATGCGCAGGGTGGGTATGGTGCGGTTGCTGCCTCAAGGGTGGGTGGATACCAGTTTCATGGACACGGCGTATAATCAGTATGCCGGCCTGATCAATAACTACTACAACACCAACGCCGTTAATAATAACGATTATCCGAACCCGTACAATTATCACAACGCCGTCTTTGCAATGGGACTACAGGCGGATACCAACATTGTTATTGCCGGCAGTTTCTTCCGGGTGGGCGGCGGTAATTCGCGCACGGACATTCACACCCATTTGAATGTGGCGCGTATTATTGGGCCTGGGACAGGCGGACTTGAAAATGGGGGCATCGGCAATAATCCCGGAAACATCACGCTGACCCAAAATCCCTACACGGTGGATGACACGGCAAACCTGCTGTTCGTGACATTGGATCGGACCAATGGAAGCCTTGGGCCGGCAGTGGTGACGCTGGGCACCAATACGTTTCCGCCCGGTCCCGGATCAGCGACGCAAAACGACTTTGGATTGGGCACACCGGTGGCCCTCTTTGGTGATATCTGGCAGCAGTGGAACGTGGGGGCGCCGGGTTATGGCTGGCGGCAGAGCGACGGATACTACGGATTTAACAATGCGATCCAGCCGCTTTCGGACAGTGGGAAATCAACCATGAGCCTGGTCATCCATAACGACAAACAAGCTCTCAATGATCTTCTCGCCAGCATGACACTGCTGAATCTCAATTCCACCAACATCCTGACCCTGGGCGGTGTGCAGATTCCCAGTTATCCCGCGTTGGGACAATATACCTCGCCTCTTGAAATTATAGATGACAACGAACAGGGAGGCACCTTTGGGTTTAGCGCAACTAATTATTTGACCGTGAACACGGCGGGCCAGGTCATGTTGACGGTCCTGCGGACCAACGGCAGTTCGGGCACGGTGACGGTGACTGTTAAGTTCCTAAATGGTGGCGGCGGCCCGGGAACAAACGTGGCGGTAGTGGGCAGCGATTATACCAGCGGGCTCCCTGGCAACACCCTGACTTTCGGCGCCGGACAGACCAGCCAGACGTTTCCCGTGACGATCGTCGATCAGTCCACGATGCAACCGGTGAAGGCTTTCACCGTGGTGCTGACCGCCGCAAACGGCGGCCCGAACAACCCGGCGTTCCTGGACACCAATGTGCCGCCGCTGGTGCCGAGCAACACGATTGTGACGATCGTCGATGGCAACTTTCAGCCGGGACATCTGGAGTTTTCCTCGCCGACTTACAGCGTGGACAAGGGCGGGACCGCGACGGTCTCCGTGGACCGCGTCGGTGGCGCCTTGGGAATATTGACGGTCCAATACACCACGGCCAACGGCACTGCGGTGAGCAACCTCAACTATACCGGGAGCAGTGGAATACTTACCTTCGGCAATCAAAGCATCACGCCTCAGACCTTCACGGTGCAGACATTGGATGACAATGTGGTGGAAGCCTCGAAGACGGTGAACCTGAATTTGTTCAACCCACAACTGGTCGGAAGCGAGCCGGGGAGTTTGACCAACCAGGAAGTGCTGACCTCCCCGAGCAACGCCGTGCTGACCATCAACAATACGGATTTCGCCGGCAACTTGAATTTTCTGGTCCAGAACTACAATATCCTGCAAAACGCGGGACAGGCGCTCGTGACGGTAACGCGGACTGGAGGAACGGTCGGCACTGTCCAGGTGCAATACGCCACGACGGATGGCAATAATGCACAGCCGCCATTTGAACCTGCGGTGGCGGGCACCAATTACGGGGCGGTCAGCGGAACGCTTATCTTCTCCAACGGAGTCACAAGCCTCAGCTTTGTGGTGCCGATTTATTATACTCCAAGTGAAACCAACGCGGCCAATCGGCGGCTCAATTTGGTTCTGTTTAATGGCAACCCATCCAGCATTCTCAGCCCGAACCCCCTGACGGCGACACTGACGATCCTGGATCCGCAACTGGTGCAGAATTCGGCGGGAGCCATCGATCAGACGACCTTGAACGGAACCGGTTTCAATAGTTATGTCAGTTCACTTTCGCTGCAACCGGACGGCAGCCTTGTGGCTGGCGGCGACTTCAACATTTTCAATTCGTTCGTTTATGATTACGTGGCGCGGTTGCTGCCCAACGGCGCGTACGACAACACGTTCCTTCAAAGCCAATCCGGGGCGAATAGCAATGTCTGGCAGGTCCTGAGCCAGCAGCCGAGCGGCACCAACATCGTCGATGGCTCAATCATGGCGGTGGGTGATTTTACTCAGTTTAACCTGGTCAATCGGAACGGCATTGCGCGGTTGAACCTGGACGGGTCGTTGGACGAATCGTTTAATCCGGGCGCGGGAGCGGACAGCACCGTGTTCAGTATCGCGCAGCAGTTGCTGCCGGGAGCCCAGACGAATCAAACCGTGCCGTATTATATTATTGGCGGTAATTTCGCCAATTTCGACGGCTTCCCCGCTGGCGGCGTGGCCCGGTTGACGCTTTCCGGACAGCTTGATCCCAATTTTGACCTTGGCTCCGGTATTTCCGGCACTAACGTCCCGGTTCATGTCGTCGCGGTCCAGCCGAACAACCAGATTCTCGTCGGCGGCGATTTCACATCTTTCGACGATGCGCCTCACCATCATTTGGTCCGCTTGAATATTGATGGAACGATTGATCCGAGCTTCGCGCCTTTCGACGGAGTGAGTTCGGACATCAATGGTTCCATCCGCGCCATTCAAGTGCAGCCGGACAGCAAGATCATTATCGGTGGATTGTTTACCAGCATCGATGGGGGCAGTTACAATTACATTGCCCGCCTGAACGCAGACGGTTCGCTTGACACCAATTTCAATGTGGGCGTTGGATGCAACAACAGCGTCCTGGCGCTTGCCTTGGATTCGCAGACGCGCATCCTGGTTGGGGGCGAATTCACCCAGGCCAACGGGGTCACTCGGAACGGCATCACCCGCCTCAACTCGGATGGGACTGTCGATCCGACTATCAACTTCGGCTTCGGCGCCAATGGTTACGTTGATTCGATTGTGCTGCAAACCAATGATGAAATCGACGTTGCTGGCGGGTTCTCCACATTCAACAATGTCGCGGAGAATAATTTCGTCCGGCTTTACGGCGGGGCCAATGCCGGGGACGGTTCCATCGAGTTTAGCCAGCCGGTCTATGGCGTGTTGGAAAACGGCACCAACGCAGTCGTCACTCTCCAGCGCACGGGCGGCGAGGGCACGACGGCGCAGCCCACTGTCAGCGCGGTGTTCTATACCTCCGACGGCACAGCCGTCAACGACAAGAACTATATTGGGGTGACGAATACCGTGGTCTTCCCGTATGGCGAAACATTCGAGACAGTTACCGTGCCCATCATTAACGGCTTCACAGTTGGCCCTGACGCCATTGTCAACTTGAACCTGACAAACTCGCTCTATGCGGGGCTTGGGCCGACGGCGAGCGCCGAACTGATCATCACCAATGTCAACACCGCTTTGGAATTCTCCGCCAATGGCTACCGCCAATCGGCGGATGCTCCGAGCGGAACAGCCGCCATCCCGATTGTTCTCGTCGGCAACTCGAATAACACTGTCTCTGTCACCGTTTACACCACCAACGGAGGGACCGCGACTCCTTACACCAATTATATTCCCGTGACCAATACGCTGGTGTTTTATCCGGGCGTAGTGACCAACTATTTCCTGGTTCCTCTGATCAATTCGGCACAGCAGTTTGGCGACCTGACGGTGAACCTGGCAATGGACAATGCCTCCAACGCCATCGTCGGTTCGCCCGACACCGCAGTCCTGACAATCGGCACCATTAACACAGGTCCTGGCGTGCTGGCATTTCAGATGACAAATTACGACGTCAGCGAAGGCGACACCAACGCAGTCATTACCATCATTCGGACCAACGGCAGCGCTGGCATTGTATCGGCGACTCTGACCACATCCAACGGGCCTGGCCTCTACCCGGCTGTGTCTGGTGTCAACTATTCTAACGTGAGCACCACAGTGACGTTTGCCGATGGTGAGACGAGCAAGAGCATCGATATTCCCGTGATACAGCAGGTGGTTGCCGGGCCGGATGTAACGGTGCTTCTGACGCTTACCAATGCCACCGACGGGGCGACGATTGCACCGCCGAACCAAGTGGTGCTGACCATTCAGAATGACTTGGAGAATTTCAGTTTCGGCAGTCCGAGCTATTTCTTCACGGAAGGGAACCAGACAGTGACCATTCCGATTTACCGCAATGGCCCGACGAATACGCTGGTCTCGGTGTCATATGCCACTTTTTCGCCCTCCGGCTCCAATGTCGCGCAGCCCTATGTGGATTACCTCCCCACTAATGGGACTGTGGTCTTTCAGCCAGGATCCTTGGCATTTCAGGATGTTCCTATCA
Organism: Verrucomicrobiia bacterium; assembly: GCA_036272955.1. GTDB lineage: Bacteria > Verrucomicrobiota > Verrucomicrobiia > Limisphaerales > Palsa-1400 > DATAUD01. The sequence goes on along the minus strand of DATAXU010000093.1, from coordinate 11,311 downwards.
CCCTCCTTCAAGGGACGAATGTCAATCTAGGTGTCGAGACCTTCCTGGTGAACCTCTTTAATCCCAGCGCCGGCACGCAAATCGGTTCGCCCGGCACCACGCAGATCGGAATCATCAGCGACGTGACGGGTTTCAACTTGCCGATCACCAACTATAACGTTGCGGAGAATGGCAGCAATGTCGTCATCACTGTGGATCGCATCAATGCGAATACCGGCGACGTTTCGGTTGAATTCACGGCCACCAATCTGCCCGGCGTCAACAACGCCGTGAACGGCGTCGATTTCGTGGCCACCAACGGAACGCTCTTTTTCCAGGACGGCCAGGCCACGAACAGCTTCACGGTGCAGATCCTGAATCCGAACATTGTGGAGAATTCCAAGAATTTCAGCGTCTATTTGTCGCAGCCATCCGCCAAGGCATCGCTGGTGCAACCGACCAATGCGATTGTCAATATCACCAACGTCTTTGCCGGCATCGGTTTCAGCGCCTCCACCTATTCAGAGAACGAGTGCCTGGCGCCGGTGGCCATCCCGGTGGTTCTGACCGGCGGCATCACCAACGGCCTGGTGACTGTCAACTATTCCACTCAGGACGGCTCGGGCAAGGCTAACGTCAATTACGTTCCTGTCAGCGGGACGTTCATCTTCCAGCCGGGTCAAACCGAGACCAATATTTATGTGCAGGCGATCAACAACCGCCAGATTGGGCCTGACCACACCGTCCAGGTGAATCTATCGGGCGCGGTGGGAGCACAGTTGGTGAATCCCAGCACGGCCCTGCTGACCATCCGGGAGTGCAATGGTGCCGACGTCGTCGCTTCCGGCACTGCCTTCGTGAGTGGCAGCCTGCAATCCGCCAGCGGCGTCATTCTGTCCAACGACGTTGTAACGATTCTGTTCGGATTGCGGGACATCGCGGGCGGAAACACGACCAACCTCGTCGCCACACTAATACCGACCAACGGCATTACCAACGTGCAGTCGCCTCAATCCCAATACTATGGCCAGCTCATTGAATACGGTCCAACAAAGGCCGAGCCATTCACCTTTACCGCCGTCGGCAGCAATGGCCAGAATATCGTCGCGACGCTGCAGTTGCAGGATGGAAGCACCGTCCTCGGCGTGGCGGAGTTTGGGTTCACGATAGGTGGTTCCACGCTTTCATACACGAACCCCGAACCCTTGACGTTCTATGGTGGCGATCCGCCGCCGACGCGCGCGACCAATTCGTTCGCTCCGGGTTACGGATATCCGTCGTTGATCGATGTTTCCGGCATTGTCGGCATTGTCACCGAGGTGACGGCCACATTGACCAATTTCGGCCATACCTACCCAAGTGACGTCAATGTTGTGCTGGAAGCTCCGCAAGGCCAGAATTCGATCCTGATGTCCCATTGCGGATCGGATGACACAGTTGGGCACTTGACGTTGACATTCAGTCCGTCGGCCACAGCCAGCGTGCCGGTCAATAGCGCCATTACCAACGGCACATACCTGCCGACGGCGAACTCTCCGGCGATGGCTCAACTCCCCGCCGTGCCGGCGGGCGAAAACGGGGTTCCGACACCTCCGTTAGCACCGTATTCCCCGAATCTCGGCCTCTTCACCGGCGCCGTCCCCAACGGCAACTGGGCGTTGTGGATTGATGACGATGAGGAACTGGATTCCGGCTATGTCAGCAACGGCTGGATTCTGACGATCAGCACCGGTACGCAGGTGGAAAACGACGCGGATTTGGAACTGACCGCAACACCATCGACCACCAACGCGACAGTGAACAATTCCCTGATCTATTACGTGGCGGTTACAAACTACGGCCCCGCCAGTGCCTCCAATGTCGTCATCTCCAACGTGATTCCTTCCGGGATGACCTATAGCGCCAACTCTTTTGGCGGTGTCACAAATACCAACGGGGTCCTGGTGGTGAACATCCCTGATTTGCCCGTCGGCTCCGGTGTCGCCGGCACGATTACTCTGACGCCCAACACATTGGGTTTTGCGACCGATATCTTCACCGCCTCCGCCGACCAGCCGGACCCCAACTCCAACAACATTGTCACGAGCACGTTGTTGGTGGGTTCGCAGAGCGCCGATCTTGGCATCAATATGACCGAAGCGCCGAACCCGATCTTCGTCGGCGCCAGCGTGACGTACACGGTGGTTGTCAGCAACAATGGGCCTTCCACTGCAACAGGCACCGCCGCCACGATTACGTTGCCGGCCGGCTTCTCCGTTACCTCGCTATCGACGGCGACCGGAACCACCAGCAATTCCAGCGGCGTCATTACATGGTCGATTGGTTCGTTGGGCACCGGTGCGGGTGCTTCGACGGCCACATTGACAATCGCGGCAAAAGCGACTGTTCCCGGCCCCGGACTATTGGCCACCGCCAGCGTTGCTTCCGTTGTTTATGATCCGACGAAGCTCAACAACTTCGTCGCCGTGAAGACTGAAGTGGATCAAACGTCGATCGCCGTGGCGAGTGTGGGCAAGACATACACTCTAAACTGGTCGCCGACCGCGAATAGTTATTGGCTGGTGGCGGCCGTCAACCTGGGCGGTCCGTGGTACCCGGTCAGCGCTCCGGGCGCCGATACTTATACGATTACGGGCACCAATGGCTATCGCTTCTTCCGTCTCACAACCCAAGTGCCTTGATTGTTACAATAACATGAATAGACGTTTTACTCCCCTGCTTCGCGCGGCGGCAGCGGTCGCGACGTGCGCGGTCATGCTTCTCCTTTCTCAGGCGGCTGCCCGCGCCGCCGAACGACAGGTGCTCCGCGGCCATTTGCTCAAGGCGGTCGTCAATTCGCGGGCCATTGAGCACCTTGCCGCCACAAATCGAATCAAGCTTGCCATCGGCCTCCCATTGAGGGATTCCGTCGATCTCACCAATTTTCTGCGTCAAATTTACGACCCGGCAAGCCCCAGCTTTCACCAATATCTGACGCCGGACCAATTCGTCGATCGATTCGGCCCGGCCGAAACCGACTACGCATCCGTCGTCGCCTTCGCGCAGTCCAACAATTTGACGGTTACAAGACAGCATGCCAATCGCACCGTGCTGGACGTTGAAGGTTCGGTGGCGGACATCGAGCGGGCGTTTGGCGTGGAACTGAACGTTTACCAGCATCCCACGGAGAATCGAAAGTATTACGCGCCCGACCGCGAACCCTCCGTCGATCTTTCGACCCCATTGCTCCACATTGATGGCCTGGACAATTATATCGTTCGCAAGCCATTGATCCGTCACAAGCCTTTTGTTCCGAATTCGCCAACAGCCCCTTACGGAACCGGCTCGGGCCCTTTCGGCAACTATTTGGGATACGATTTCCGCAAGGCTTATGTGCCGGGCACGTCGCTGACCGGCGCGGGCCAGAACATTGCTCTACTGGAACTGGACGGTTACGACAAAAGCGACGTAGTTGCATATGAACAAGCCGCCGGTCTGCCAAATGTCCCTTTGACCAATATTCTGGTCGATGGCTTTACCGGAGCCCCCTTCACCGCGGAAGGCGATGGCGAAGTTACCCTGGACATCGACATGGACGTTGCAATGGCGCCGGGAATATCGCTGATCATGATTTATGAAGCGACTAACGGTCTTACAGCGCCGATTACGGATATGCTGACCGAGATGGCCCATGACGACGCCGCGAATCAGCTCAGTTCCTCGTGGGGCCTGGAAGACGAGCCGAATTGGGACACTCTTTATCTTCAATTCGCGGCCCAGGGCCAGTCCTTTTATCAGGCTGCCGGAGACTTCGGTGCGTTCGTCAATGCCCTGCAAAACCAGGGCCAGAGCGATGACCCCTACGTTACGCTGGTGGGCGGAACAACCCTGACGACCAGCGGTCCTCAAGGCTCTTGGGTCTCCGAAACGGTTTGGAACTGGAACAACACCGGCGTGGGCACCGACGGCAGCGGCGGCGGCGTCAGCTACACCTACCAGATTCCTGTCTGGCAAAAGGGCATCAGCATGGCGAAAAATGGCGGCTCCACCACCTTCCGTAATATCCCGGACGTAGCGCTGACTGCGGACAATATTTATATCATCGTGAACAATGGCACTCCGCAGCCCGGCACCGGGGGCACCAGTGCCGCCGCGCCTCTTTGGGCGGCTTTCACAGCTTTGGTCAACCAGCAGGCGGTCATTGTTGGCAAGCCTCCCATCGGTTTTCTTAACCCGACCATCTACTCCATTTGCAAAGGGCCGCTCTACGGCTCGACAATGCACGACATAGTCACCGGCAACAACACCAATGCCGCCAGTCCCAACCAGTATTATGCCGGTGTCGGATACGACCTTTGCACCGGCTGGGGATCTCCGTCCGGCAGCAATCTCGTCAACGCGCTCGTTCCCTTGGTATTCGAGCCGGTGCTGGCGGTCACCACTAATATTATCACGGGCGGCAACGGCAATGGCGTCATCGATTTTGATGAATGCGACAATCTCAGCGTCGTCCTCACCAACGAAGGCAACGCCGAAGGGACCAGCATCCAAGGCGTCCTTTCATCCACGACTCCCGGGGTCATTGTGGCGCAGCCCAATGTGACGTTCCCCGATTTGCTGCCGAAAGCCTCCTCCGCGGGCATCAACACATTTACCATCAGCACGGAGCCAAACTTCGTTTGCGGCACGCCAGTCAACCTGACGTTGGTCCTCAAGTCCGAGCAAAACATCGAAACCAATTTCATCACGCTTCCCTCGGGCGTGCTCGGTTCCCCGGATGCTTTCACCAGCGCGGAAGCCCTCCCGGTGCCTGTTGACACTAACGGCGTCAACTCAACTGTGACCGTCACCGGATTGGAATCGGTGGGCAAGATCACCGTTTCCGCTTACATCACGGCGCTGTATGACGGCGGGTTGACTTTGCAGTTGACGTCCCCCAACGGGACTTCGGTGATTCTTTCGCAGAACAACGGCAGCCTGGGCGCCAATTATGGCGATGCCTGCACCACCGCGGGCCAAACAACCTTTGACGACGCCTCCACCCAGCCTATTACACTGTCCTCGCCGCCGTATATCGGAACGTTCTCTCCGCAGGAACCCCTCTCCACCTTCAATCTTTTCAACGGAACCAACCTCAACGGCATTTGGACGCTCAATGTGGTCGATGAATTTCCGGGCGACACCGCGGAGTTGAACTGCTGGACCCTGACCGTCTCGCCCGAGGTTTGCTACGAGGGCGGCGGCGAATGTCCCGGCTCCGATCTTTCCCTGACGATGACCGCAACTCCCAGCTCCGTTTTGCTGGACAGCAATCTGGTCTTCAATCTGATGGTCTCCAATGCTGGGCCGAGCGACGCCCAGGCCGTGGCCATTTCCCAGTCCTTGCCGCCGGGCCTCAACTTCGTAACGACCAGCAATTACCCGGTCACGGCCAATATATCCGGTTCCACGCTAAATTTAAGTTTGGGCACCTTGCCGGTTTACGGCACCGCCCTGGTTTCTGTCATCACGCAGCCTACGCTTCCCGGCCTGGTGACAAGCGTCGCGACGGTGGGTTCCACCGGAACCGATCCGAACCCGAATAACAACACCGCATCCGCCAGCGCAAACGCAACCGAACCCGGGGCTGACCTCGGCGTGAAGATGACGGCTTCGCCGGCCTTCGTATTGCAGGGCGGGCCTCTGACTTATACGATCACCGTAACCAACAACGGCCCCTTCACGGCAAGCCAAGTGACGCTCGCAAACACGTTGCCGCCGAACATAAACGTCATATCGACCTCGAGTACCCAGGGACCTGGAACGGTTGCGGGCAACGGCACATTCGCGGATTTGGGCACGCTGGGTCCCGGCTCCAACGCCATAGTCACCATCGTGGTAAGCCCGACCGTCACCGGCAGCATTTCCGCCAGCACGGAAGTATCTCTAAGCCCGTTGGAGGTGGACCCCGTGTCGTTCAATAACAACGCTTCCGTCACGGTGACAGTGGGACCCTCTGCGGATCTCGGCGTCGCCGCTTATGTCATTCCGCCAACCGTTTTGTCCGGCGCGAATTACACGAACGTCGCCACCGTCGTCAACAACGGCCCCAGTCCCGCCACCGACGTCGTTTTCAGCCAGAGACTGCCGAGTGGAGTGTCGTTTGTTTCCAGCAGCGTCGCGGGAATCGTCGTGACCAACGGCGGGATTACCTGGAGCATCGGTTCGTTGTCCAATAGCACCAGCGTGACCATTACGAACATCTTGAAATCCCCGGTGCTCCTGGCCGGTGTTCCGTCCGAGCAACTCACATCCGTCCTGACGGTCTTTGGCCAGCCCGGCGATGCAAATACCAACAACAACACCGTCGTCTTACAAGCCCTGGTCGAGCCTCCGACGATTACGATCGTCCCCATCAACGCCGTCCTGACTAGTCAAAGTTTCCAACCGCCGGACGGCTCAATCCATCCGGGCGAAACCGTTCAAATCCAGCTCAGCTTGCAGAACACCGGCAATGTCAACACCACCAATCTTGTCGCGACTCTTCAGAGCACCGGCGGGGTGACTTTGCCCAGCGGCAGTCAAACCTATGGTGTCGTGGCGGCCGGAGCGCCGCCCGTTGCCCGGCTTTATTCCTTCACCGCGAATAGCACCAACGGCGGCACCGTCGTCGCCACGCTGCAATTGCAGGATGGCTCGGCGAGCCTCGGCACCGTTGCCTTTACCTTCGTCATGCCCGTTGTCACGACTTTCTGGAATACGGGGGAGATAGATATTCCGAACAAAATCGACGTTCCCGAACCGGATCAAGGCCCCGCCAATCCTTATCCGGCCCATGTTACCGTCTCCAATATTTCGGGATACGTCTCAGACGTGGCGATTACGGTTTCGAACATGAGCCATTCCTACCCCAACGATGTTTCAATGCTCGTCGTCGGGCCGGATGGCCAGGACACGGCCCTGATGGCGAATGCCGCTGCCGAGGCCCCGGTCGGAATGGTCGATGACACCCTCATCTTCGATCAAAACGCCTCCAATGCCTTGCCCGCCTTCGGCCAGATTGTCGCCGGCACATACCGTCCGGCCGATTACTCGCCGTCCTATGAGTTCCCCAATGCGCCTGCTGGCCCCTACACGACCAACCTCGGCGTGTTCAGCGGCATTTCCCCCAATGGTGTCTGGTCTCTCTATGCATATGACAACGCAGTCGGAGACGCGGGCGGCATTTCCAACGGCTGGGCCGTGTCGATTACCACAATCACCCCTGTCAGCCAGTCCGCCGACATGTCCGCGAGCATCGTCGGCTTGTCGAGCCAGATTACTCTGGGCAACCAGGCCGTTTACCTGCTGAGCATCACAAATAACGGCCCGAACGCCGCAACCGCCTACCTGACCAACATTCTGCCCGCCGGCCTGACCTTCGTCAGCAACTCGGTTGCCTCGTCAAATTACACGCAAACCGGCTCGACGATGCTATACACTTTAGGAACCCTCGCTCCTGGATCGGGACTGGTCATTACCGACGTTCTCGTGGCAAACATTGGCGGACTGCAAACGAACACGATTATCGCCGCCTCGCCCTTGCCCGATCCCGACGCGGCCAACAACACCGCATCCGTCGTCACCGGCGTGGGCATGCCTTCTGCGGATATTGGCGCGAATATCAGCGTGACGCCCAATCCGGCTGTGATCGGCGGCAACGTCGTTTACACGCTCGTGGTAACAAACGGCGGACCCAGCAACGCCTTTAATGTCACTGGTTCATTCTCCTTGGCGAACCTCGCCTTCGTCTCCGCGTCGCCATCCCAGGGGACCGCCGTTGCCAGCGCCGGTTCGCTTCAATGCAATTTCGGCTTAGTGACTCCCGGCGATGTCGCCACAGTCGTCCTCACCGCCACACCGCAGACCCTCGGCAAAATGACGAACAATTGGTCTGTCAGCACGAGCGATCAGGACACGAACCAGCTCAATAATCTCACAAATGTCGTCGTGTCGGTAATCAACCCCACTCCTGTGATCGTCGCCGGGGCAAAGACTCTGGTGGTCCAGGGTGGAAACAATGCGAACGGCGCAATCAATTCCGGCGAAACGGTCACGGTCGCTCTTACTCTGACCAACATCGGCACCGCTTCCACCACCAATTTGGTCGCCACCTTGCAGGCCAACTCCAGCGTCAGTCCGATTACCGTGAGCCAAAGCTACGGCGCGCTTGCCCCCGGTGCCGCGACCAGCGAACAGTACATATTCACCGCCCAAGGCGCCGCCGGAGCCACGGTCACCGCAACGTTGGCTTTGACGGACGGAACCGCGTCTCTCGGCAGCGTTTCGTTTATGTTCCAGATTCCGGCGGTCGGCACTTTTGCGCAAGCCGGCGAGATCGTTATTCCCGAATACGGCCCCGCCTCGCCGTATCCGTCTGTGATCCCGGTGTCCGGCGTATCCGGGCTGGTCGGCAAAGTGACGGCCACTCTCAATGGCTTTTCGCACTCGTTCCCGCATGACGTCAATGTCCTGCTCGCCGACCCCTCCGGACAGGAAATGTTCTTGATGAGCCACGACGGCGGCGCTTACAGCGTGACGAATCTCACGCTGACATTTGACGATTCGGCGACTCAGACGTTGCCGGTGGGCCAACTGAGTTCCGGCACCTTCCTTCCCACAGCGGTAACGCCACTCAATCCGCTGCCCGGAGTGGGCGTGGCTTCGTCCGCCACAAACCTGGCATTTTTCGATGGCTCGAACCCGAACGGAAATTGGGCGTTGTATGTTTTCGACGATACCCAGGGAAATGCCGGCATCATTTCCAGCGGCTGGTCCCTTAATTTGACGACCGTCGATACCGTCAATCCCGCATCGCGAATCGAAGCCACCATGATTCATGAGCCGGACCCGGTTTTCAGCGGTAATTATCTCAGCTACCTCATCACGATCACCAACATGGGCCCCGACACCGCGACCAGCGTCGTCCTAAAAGACACTCTCCCCGCGAGCGTCGCCTATTCCTCCGTCACATCCTCACAAGGAACCAACACCGTCAGCGGCGGCACAGTGACGTGCAATATCGGCACCCTCGCGGTCGGCTCGACCGTCACGGTGACAATTCGTGTGGTCGCGGGAAACGCCGGCAACATTATCAACACCGCCATTGTCAGCACGGCGAGCACGGATTTATACCTGGCCGACAGCACAACCGCCAACACGACAACCGTCGATATTCCTCCCGTTGCTTTGCTTGAGGCGACCAATTTCCCCAGCGGCTTGCAATTAACGTTGGTCGGCCAGGCCAACCAAAATTACGGCATCCAGGTCTCCACCGACCTTGTTCATTGGACCACCGTGAACACGAACACCTCGTCCCTCACGGGTATTTTCACGTTCACGGACTCGAATACCAACAGCTCGGGCCGATTCTACCGCGCCGTCCGCATTCCCCAATAAGCTGCTTCCTGCATGAGGCTCTTCGGCGTCACCGGCGGAGTCGGAATGGGCAAATCGACAGCCGGCGAACTGCTGCGAAAGCAGGGCGTCCTCGTCTCGGACACCGACACAATCGCGCGCCAACTAGTCGAGCCGGGACAACCGGCCCTGGACGAGATCGTCAAAAAATTCGGCGCATCGATCCTTTCCACCGATGGCCGCCTCAACCGCAAGGAACTGGCCCGGCTTGCCTTTTCCGACCGCGCCGCTCGCGCAAATCTCGAAGCGATACTGCATCCCCCCATCCGCGCCGCGTGGGAAGCCGAGGTGCAAAACTGGCGGGCCGCCGGCCATTCGACGGGCGCCGTGATCATCCCCCTGCTTTTTGAAACCGGCGCCGCCCCGCTTTTTGACGCCGTCATCTGCGTCGCCTGCTCGGGCGCAACCCAATGGCAAAGGCTTCGCGAACGCGGCTGGACCGACGCCCACATACGCAAACGTCTCGAAGCCCAATTGCCCTGCGAACAAAAAATCGCGCGCTCCGATTTCGTCGTCTGGACCGATACCACCCTCGAAGCCCACGCCGCCCAATTAAGCCGGATCGTCACTTGTCGGCTGGAAAGGGAAGGGGAAGGAAAAGGGAAAGGCAGCCACGCGCCTCAAAGCGTCACTTGACGCTGACCCGATTCCCCCCGACACTGCGCTCCGAATATGTTGCCGACTCGCAACGGATCCATCCGTATATTCCGCTTGTTCGGAATTGATGTTTACCTCCATTGGTTGTGGTTTTTGGCCGCGATCTACGAGATAAGCTACGGTTCCGGGCGTTATCACTCCTTTATCTGGTGCGTCCTGGAATACCTCTCATTATTCGGCATAGTTTTGATCCACGAATTCGGCCACGCGCTGGCGTGTCGCAGCGTCGGTGGGCGGGCCGATCAAATCGTCCTATGGCTCCTCGGCGGCGTGGCCTACGTGGACCCGCCGATGCGGCCGGGTGCGGTGCTATGGAGCATCGCCGCCGGCCCGCTGGTCAACGTGGTGCTTTTCCCAATCCTGAGCGGAGTTGTAATGCTGGCCAACGCGCAACAGTGGGCCGTCACCGCGCAGGATCTGAATGAATACGTAAACACCGTCTGGTATATCAACGTGATATTGCTGGCCTTCAACCTGATGCCAATTTACCCCCTCGATGGCGGCAAAATCCTCTGGGCGCTGCTATGGTTTGTAGTCGGCCGCGCCCGGAGCCTGATGATCGCCAGCACCCTCGGATTCGCGACGGTGGTAGTGGCGGGAGTTTTCGCGTTCAAGTATTTCACGAGCAATCCGTGGCTGATCCTGATTGCGGTATTTGCGTTGATGCAATGTTGGAGCGGCCTGCAACAAGCGCGTGCGATGTCGCGGATAGCCGCCGCGCCACCGCATTCCGGTTTGGCATGTCCCAACTGCAAAAAGCCGCCCCCCGTCGGAAATTTCTGGGTCTGCGGACACTGCAAACGCCCCTTCGACATGTTCGCGACGCACGGAGTGTGCCCCAACTGCGGAATGATCTTCAACGTCGCCCGCTGCATGGAATGCGGCAAAGCCTACTCCCTGGCTGAATTCCAACAACCGGCTTAGCTCATCTGCGGTTGGCTGGTGGGCAGAATGTCAGACGCACATTGTCCAGCCGCTAAAAACTCTTGACAGACCGTGCTTGACCGGACGATTATGCGTAAGTGAAAATCACACGAACAGGGCAGGTCACAATACCTCTGGCAATGCGCCGCAGGCATGGGCTGCAATCGGACGCTGAAGTCGAATTGGTGGATCAGCCGGAGGGAGTTTTGGTGGTCAAAGTCGCGGCCAAATCCCGCGGCAAGAGAGTTCTCGCAACTTTGCTCCGGGGTGGCAAGGTCAAAGGACGAACTAAAGACTGGCTCAAGTTGACACGCGGATGATCCTGGTGGATACCAGC
>DATAXU010000092.1:0-11758 GCA_036272955.1 Verrucomicrobiia bacterium | reverse complement strand
AAGTGACCCCCTCGGGAAAAGGTATCGGCAAAGTTGGATTTTAAACTCGTAATTTGTGAACTTGAGGTTTAAATAAAGTCGGATCGGGGATGAAGTTAGAACCAAAGAACGGCTGGAAATCCGCCGGGGTATGCGACTGGCCGTGCATAAATAGAGTGAGTGATGAAGACGGTGGCTAATAAGAAATCGTTGCAGGCAACGCGGGCTGGCGTCTTTAGTCTGTCGAGAGGTCACAGGTTGACGGCTGTCATCGGTGCGGCGTGCCGGAGTTTTGGACGTTAGACCGCTTCGTGTGTATGTTGTTTACACTAGCACCTTCGCCTTACAAAGCAGCGATCAAGTTGGCGGTCGCACAGCAAATTCCGATTCTGGTGCTAAGTTCGTGCATTTTAGATGGAGGGGACATTTTCAGCATTTGTCTGATACCCTTCATCGCGTTTTGGGTTGGTGTGTGGTTAATTCGCCACCGCCGACCGCAGACGCCGACGAGAATCGAGCTGTTTGCGATTCGGTGGAGCTACTTTCCACTTTGCGTTATGACCTTCTTTCTAGTTGACTGGTTTTGGAAACTGAGAGGCTTGCCCAGTTTGCTCTGATGCGCCCCGACTTCCTCGCATTGGAGCCCGGTTACGCTGAATAGTTACGGAGTGGTAAAACCGGTGTCCGTTTTGGTGTCCGGTTGGACGCCCTGACCTCCTAAACCTTTGCTGCGCACGCAGATGGAGTTGGAGGCGAGGGTCGGAATCGGAGATAAATAAAATTTGCGCGAGCTATTGCAACTCGCCGGTCCAACTCGGCATTTGTCAATTGGCTGCGCGTACTTCCAGGGCTTTTCCGTTTAGGGTCACTTCCTGGAAGCGCAGGCCTGGGGCGTGGCGGATGACAAAACCCTCGTCCGCTTCAATCGAAACATTTTCCAGCGTCATGTTCTGGATGGGGATTTTTGGCAAGCCGGCTATGCTGCCGGCGGATATTACGTGGCGCGCCGTTAGGGAACGCACGGTGATGTCGCGAAATATCGGCGTGCCCAGTTCGGGCGGCGGCATCGCGCGGAATTTCTCCGGCAACCACGTTGTCCCGTGGGCGTCCATGTTGCAGTCGAACACGGCGCGCACGTGGTCGGCCTCGATGTTGTCGTAGATTATGTCTTCAACGATTCCGCCGCGGCCCATCCGGCTTTTAAGTCGCACCAGGCAACCGCAATTGTCGTCGGCGCGGCAATTGGAAATTCGCACATGCCGAATCCCCCCGGAGGTTTCGCTTCCGAATGCCACCATCGCGGCGGCATGTCCGATATGGCAATTGCGGATGATGACATTTTCGGTCGGGCGATTCACGCGCAAACCGTCGCTGTCGCGTCCGGATTTCAAGCAGATGCCGTCGTCATCACAAACGATGTCGCAACCATCGACGATTACGTTTCGGCTGGAGTCGATATCAATTCCGTCCGAGCTTGCGGCACGCACGGGAGCGTGCGGATTACGAATAGTAATGTTGCTGGCCAGGACTCCGTCGCAATACGTCAATTGCAATGTCCAGAACGCGGAATTTTTCAGCGTCAACCCCGACACCGTCACATTCGTCGCGCCAATGATGTGAATCAATCGCGGGCGGCCGACTTTGAAATGAGGGTCCACACCATCGGGTTCCTCGGCGCGCGCGGCCCAATACGCCCGCCACCAGGGCAATCCGGCGCCGTCGATCACTCCACTGCCGGTGATGGAAATGTTGCTGACTGATTGGGCGTTGACCAGGGCGGCGGGCCATTTCATTTCCAGGCCCGCGATGCGCGTCTTGATCCACGGGTAGTCGTTGGTGTCTTGCGAGCCTTGCAACACGGCGCCTTCTTCCACTTCGAGGTTCACGCCTTGCTTGAGAAAAATTGAGCCGGTGACAAATATTCCGGGCGGCACGACAATAACGCCGCCCCCCTCCTCGGCGCAATGGTCGATGGCCTTTTGAATTGCGACCGTGTTGAGCGTTTTCCCATCGCCCACGGCGCCCGTCTCGGTAATGGGGTGGGTTTTGGCGTCCGCGGCGACGGGCGTCAAGGTCACGGGACCGAGCAGTCCCGAATCGGTCACCGGCCAATTCGAAGCATCGAACGGACGGTAATCGACATTGACGAAGTTGATGTCGTGGTAACTCTTCCACTTGACACCGCGGCGGTCGAGGTCGCGGATCCTGTTTGCGGAAACATTGGCGACCTCCACTTCCAAAATGTTGCCGGACGGTTTGAGGCCGGACACAATCGTTTGGAACGGTGGCGTCAATAGCGTGCCGCAATCCATCCCGTTCAAGCGCACGCGGGCGCTTTGGCAAACTTCTCCAAGGTCAAGCCGCCACCGGGCATCCTTATTCCGAGTGGGAGGCGCGTCGAACTGCAGGGTATAACGGGCGGCGCCGGCAAAGCGTTCGGCATTGGTGTCCCCGGACGTCGTCCATGAACCCAGGCGATTGGTGGTGTAGGACATGGGCAATTCCGGGCCGCCCTCCAAAAATTTAACCTGCCATTCCCCGGCGAGCGGAACCGGCGCTCCAGCGTCGTTCCAGTACGTCCATGCCGGCGCTTCGGTTTTCGCAGGGAACGCGCGCAGCAATGTCGATTGTCCGGCGGCCAATTGAAGCCGCACACTCACATCGCCGGATTTATCCGGGCGTGTCGCGGTCAATCCCGTGCTGGCGGTCATCGGATCAAGGATCATAACGCTTTTCGCCGGCGTCGCCAACGTCACCCAGCCGTCGAAGGGCTTCTGCCCGCGGTTCGCGATAAAATAAGCCCGATCGCCGTCTTCGGCGCGGCGAATGCACATCAGCCCGTGGTCAAACAAGGACTCGCGCGGGACTTGCGCATTATCCAATTCCGATTCCAAATCACCCGCGCGCATTTTGCCAGCGGCGTTTGTCAGAAGCGCCTTCAACTGCTCGCGGCGATGGTCCAGGTCGGAGAGTCCCGGCACATCCGCCGGGAATTTTTGGTCAAATATAATAATCGCGCCCGAACCCGCCAATGCCGATAAATTGCTGAGAGTTTGCAGCGGAATATGCTCGCAAGCGGGAACCACGATCGCGCGGTAACTTCCCCCAGGGACGTCGATTTTCCCCTCGGCGGCGCGCGCGGTCGCAAGCCCGCGGTCGGAAATATAATCGAACTGATAGCCGCGGTCCCAAAGTTCCTTCGCGGTCTGGCCAATCGGCTGGTCCTCAAACCAACGGCGCGCGCTGACGGTCATTTGCTCCACCAATGCTCCCGGCTTGCTCCAAAAATCGTAAATCGGCCAGTAAAGTAGAATGTCGTTGTCGGGCTTGCCGGATTGGAGGATGGACTGGCAACGGGCGGCGTAGGCGTTCAAGGCGGAAACGTCGCGCCAGATCGAGTTGCGCGGGTTCATTTCGAAGGACGCGTAAAAATGCCAGCCCGGCCAGCCCGCCTCCTCCGGGGAATAGCAGGTCCCATGATAAAATATATGATTGATCCCGCTGAGAAACATGTCGTCCTGGAGAAATTTCATGTCCGCCAGCGTTTCGGTGAAATGCTCCTTCAACCACGTCCCCGTTTCACTCGAACTCAACGGGTGACCCTCGACGTGCGCGGCGGAGGAGGCGAATTTGCTGATGAGCTTGTTTCTATCCAGATGAAACATTTCGGTTTCGGGAATGTCGGCGTCCCCATACAAATCCAGCAAATTGCCCGGCGAACCGTGCGCCTGGTAACGGGTCAAAAACCGATTCTCGTGCGCCCACTGCACCCATGCGGGGATCGTTTGTTCCACCATGATGTCGGACAACGTTTCGCGGAAATCGCACTCCACCCGCGCCGTGTGGTCGTCTTCCCCCTTCCCAAACAACGCCGGCAATTCGTCCTGCAACCTGTAGCCGCGCCGGCGTTCGAATTGCGCGAAGAGATCGGGCGCCCAACTGGAGCGATACTCATACGAATCCATGTATTGCGAGCGGGGCTTCAGGCCGGAATAATTTTTGAAAGCCTCGTCGAACCAGCGCAAATAATTCGTCATTGCCAGCGGGTAAAACGGGTTCAGCATCCACCCTTCACCGCCGGGGGCAGCCCGCTTGACTTTTTGGCCGGAAGGCTTTTGCGAAATCGCATAGACATGCCATCGGCCGCCTTCCGCAGTCCAATGAACGGAGCCGTCGTCCGCAAGTTTGGGCAAGAGATCGACCTTTTCGCCGGTGGCGCTAAACGCCATTAACGCCTGGAGCGCTTTGCCATTGAATTTTTCGTCAAGGGATTTTCCCTGCTCAACGTCAAACTGCCGTACGACGGGCGAGGCATTGGCTTCCTCATCCGTCACATGCGGCCCGCCAAAACACCATCCTGTGCCGGTGGTCATATCGACACCCATGCCGCGGCGAGTAGCTTCATTTACCGTGTAGGCTAGCATATCCATCCAGCGGGGCGAGAGATAGGAGATGTAGTTGGACTCCCACCCCTTCGCGCCATAGATGGGAATGATATGGACGCCGCCCAAACCGGCTTCGTCGAACCGCGCCAATTCGCCGGAAATGTTATTTGTATCCACCGCGCTTCCCATCCACCACCAGTAGGTCCACGGCTTTTGGACGCGGGTTATCGCGGGCCACCCTACGGGGTCACCCTGCGCTGGCCGTGCGCACCAAATCATCAGCAGGAATAAAATCCCCAAGTGGATAATCTTTGCCCGGTAGGACAAGCCGACGTTATGGAACCGCCTCAAGGTCATTGAAGATTGTATTGTAGTCCTGCGTAGATTCCTGCGATTCGTCGTTGGCATCGAACGTCGGTTCCAGCGCCAGAGCAAACGCCGCCGGGCTGTAGATAAATTTGGCGGAACCATCCGTAAAAAGCACCACCCAACCCTTTGACGGCCAGTGCGCGAAGCTCAATTGATTGAATTGCATCCCGCCGCCGGTGCCGGTCGTCGTGTCAGCGCCGAGGTAATCAATGGCAAACAATTTGTGCCCCGGCGCGTCCCTCGTTCTCTGATAAGCGCGCACCGTGCTTCGAGTCGCGGCGTAATTAGACGGGTCGGCCACACGCGGATTGAACAGATAGGTCGAGCGGACCAAACCCGGATTTCCGCCGGTTGCCCCGCAAGTGCTCATAAACGTGGGCGTTGAGTAAACGCCGATCCCCAGCGGCGAAGGCGGAACAAAACTTGGGCACCACAAGATGCGGCCATCGGCAATGTATTTTCCCCCGTAAAGAAAACCCAGATTTTGGAAATAGGTTCCGCTGGTATTAAAGTCATAGTTTGCCGGAATTGGGTCGCCGGGCCCGATTGCCTCCGGCCCTACCACATAGCGGGAGTAGAATTCTCCGTTAAGCTGGTTAAGCGGATGACCGCCGGGATCGCCGGGATCGTACCAAACCGGGTACCAATCCGCGAAATCCCCGGCATACATGATGGACGAAGCGCCGATTTCCCGCATGTTTGAAACACACTGCGTTCTCATTGCTTTGCCTTTGGCCAGCGCCAGCGCGGGCAGCAGCAGACCGGCAAGAATCGCGATGATCGCAATGACCACGAGCAATTCTATCAGCGTAAAAGCGGAAATCCGGCAGTCGGAGACGCTCCGGCCACCGGAATTTAATCCTGTGATCTCTCTACTCCTACTCATCACGGAGGCGTATTCGTCGTATAGAACAGCCGGTAGAAGACTGAATTCGTTGGACTGATCTGGAACGTCATACTATTGGTCGAACTCGACCCCGGCACAACCAACCAATTGGTCGTGATGCCTACACTGGGCGGATTGGTCTGCGCTTCCAGATACCAACCTGTCTGATCGGATGGCCAGGATATATTTACCAACCCCGACGAAACCGAATAAACCAGGTTCGATGGCGTGAAGTTGATCGAACTCGGCGTCGCGCCTTGCGTCAGCGTGATCGTTCCGGTCGTCATTAAATTTGCCGTGTTCCAGGTGTACGGGATCGTCCCAGTGGAGTCGGTTGCCGGCAGATTCACACTGGCAAAGCCCGCGCCGCTGATGCCGCCCGCTTTGAAGAGCGTAAATGTATCCCCTGTATAGAGGGTTGGACCGGTATTGCTCACCGTCAGCGTGGCGGTCGAATCCACCAGCAGGCTGCTTGAAGTCAGCACATCGTTGGTCTGAACGCCGTTGGCGATGTTAAGTTTCATCACAATGGCTCCCGCCAATTCCGCTGAACCGGTAATTTTCAAAGTGCCAATGGAGGTCGCACCAGGCAGCACCGTACCAAGGGAATCAACCACGAGGCCGCCGCTCAGTTCTCCATTGCCTTGAATCGTTTGGGCCGTGCTCGATCCAATAGTTAAACCTCCGGCTCCGGTCACATCCAAAATGCCGGGCGCGGCGATAGTAATTGGCGAACTGGCGGTCGGGGTAACATTCGAGAACGCGAGGATGCCATTGCTCACAATGGTCGGCCCATTATAGGTATAGCCCGTGACGACGGAGGTTGGGCCGTTGGTCAAGCCCCAGACGCCCGTGCCCACCTTGGCGATGCCGACGTTGTCAATGATAGAGCCTCCGAACGTAGCCGAGGTGTTCGCACCGCCGGCCGAAAAGATTGCCGCCGCGCCGCCGGCGTTGCCCGAGTTTGTGGATTCGATCGTCGTTGTGCCGTCATCCGCCAATTCCCCAAATGAAATGGTCGGCGTGCCGGCGACGATATTATAAAACACAATGTAATTCGTGCAGAAGACTTTGTAGAAACCGTTGGTGGTGGCGATACCCATTTGGCCCGAACCGCTGCCGGTGCCCAGCCAGTAAATCTGACCCATAAAAGCGCTCCAGTTGCCTCCGATGTTTCCACGAACATATTCTGTCAAATAGGTAAAGACGCCACCGCCTTGAAGAAGAGGGTTAAATGACTGGCCACGTTGCGCGCCGGCAACCGTTCCGCTCCAGTTTGTGGGCACAATAACTGTGTTCGCCAGCCCGGGCGCCCAGGTGGAACCGTTGTCCTGGGTGCCGGATCCGGCAAGGTTTAGCGTGCCGTCAAGAAGCGTCACAGTCCCCGAACCCAGTCCAACCGAGTTGGCCCCCAGGTTTCCCGCGTTTACGCTGCTCAACGTCAGCGTTGCGTTGCTGATGATCGTTCCGCCGCTGTAGGTATTGCCCGCCGCGCCCTCAATATCAAATGTCTGCGATCCGCCCCCGTTGATGAGAACAGCAATCTTGCCGGCCCCGGTCTGGTTCGTCGAATCCACAATCTGCCCTGAATAAGTGCCGCCTACCGCGGTATTGATCGTCAGAGTGTTGGTTGCCGTGCCCGAATTGTTCGCCACAGTTCCATTGGTCGGACCGGCGGTGCCCGCCAGGCCGGTGAGGGTGACGTTGAAGCCGTTCAGGTCGAACAAGCCCGCGGGGCCATTCTGGCCGTCCAATTCCACGACGCCCACTGGGAGCGCCGTGGCGGAGCCGGTTTTGAAATCGCCCCCTTCGACGAATGTCGTGCCAGTGTAACTGTTATTGCCCGCCAGTATGAGCGTCCCGGTATTTGTCAGCGTGACAGCGCCCAAACCTGAGATGCCATTGGCCAACGTCAACGAGTCCGGACTGCCAAGGGCGAAGACCAGCGATGTGTTGTTGGTGATAGGCCCGGTCCCAATGCTGCCTTTGGTGCTGCCGGCGCCAATTTGCAGCGTGCCCCCCTGAATAGCGGTTCCTCCGGAATAGGTGTTGTTATTGGCCAGCGTCAGTGTACCCCCGCCTTCCTGCGTTAGACTTCCCGATCCACTCATGCTTCCCGGCACCGAACGGCTGTCAGGTTGATTATAAATCAACGTTCCGTTATTGGTGATGTTGCCCGGCCCCAGATCGCCAGTCACGCCTCCGTTGCCGACCTGCACCGTGCCGCCGGCGCCGATCGAAGTGCCGCCGGAATTATCATCGATGGTATTGACGTATAACGTCGATGGCCCGCTCTTAACCAGCCCTCCCGCCCCACCGATTCTTCCCCCGCCAGTGCCCGTGCCGTCACTGAACGTATAAAAGCTGTTCGTAGTGTCAACCTCAACGTCCCCAGGCTCGACGTCCGCCATCAGGCTGACACTGGAATTGTCCGAATTGTCGTTAAACACGGTGATGTCGCCACTCTCAAAAACTGACGGGGTGGAACCAATCAGCCAGTTGAGCGTCGTCCCAACGTCCCACGACGAAGATACGCTGCCCGTCCAAACCTCGACGTAGTTGTTGGCAGCTTCCACGACGAGTTTGATTTCGTGTGGAGTTGCGTCTGAGAGGGTTGCCACCGCGCCTGGTTGGGAAAAACCCGTAACCGTCAAATTCGCCGAGGACCCGGCGCCACTCAACAACGTCCCCCCGTAAGTCATTATCGTGTAGCTGCCAACGTCCAAGGTTCCGGTGGCATTCAATTGGAGAGTTCCACCGGTCAGCGTCAGATTGCTGGCGACCGTGATAACATCGCTGTTGCCGGATGAAATATCCATCGCCTCTATTCCGGCGCTCAGCACAAGGTCTCCATCAACATTCAGCGTGCCGTACGCTCCGCTCCCCGCGGGACTGATCGTGGCTCCATTCCCGGTCACAATCTCACCATTCACGGTGCCCACACCCGACAACGTTTGGTTGACACTGCCGCCAAGGATAAAATTGGTCACGGCCCCGTTCAGCAGCCCGCTGGCGTCGAACGTCGCCCCGTTGCTCACCACGATACCCGGCGTGTCCAGGATTTCGGCGTTGGGGGCCAGCGCCAGGACTCCCTGGCTTACGACCGTTAGGCCGGAATACAAATTGGTTCCCGCAACCGTCAGACTCCCCAGGCCCGCTTTGGTTAATTCTCCCGGGCCGCCGGAACCGATGGCATTGGCGAAACTAACGTTGTTCCCACCAGTGTCAATCGTGGCTCCGCCGCTGGAAAAAAGAGTCTTCAAACTCGAAATGTCCGCGCTGTTGCCGGAAGCGTATTGCAATGTGCCGCCATTAAAGGTCAGGGGCGTCACCTGATCGACAATTGGGCCGCCCAGATTGGCGAGCGCGGAAAAATTGAGCGTGCCGGAGTTTAGCGTGATGCCCCCCGAAAAGCCATTGACGGTCGAAAGCGCCAACGTTCCCGATCCCGATACAGTCAACGCGCCAATCCCATTGATCCCGCCCGCGCCGGAAATAGAGTAGTTCTTGCTCGCATTATACGTCATTGAAGCGGGGACCACGTCCGCGCTCAGCGTGATAGCGATAGGCGATGAGCCGCTGGCCGCATCGCTGAAAACCACATTATCGCCAATGACACTCGGCTGCTGATAGGTCATGGCGGTGCCTGACCCGTCCTCCCAGTTGGCCGAAATGCCGACATCCCAGGTGCCATTGCCTTCAGCCCAATGGATGGGTTGGTCCACGGAGGTGACCAGCAGATCAATCGAGTTGCTCGCCGTATCATTCACCAGGGAAGCCACTGCCCGAGGTTCCAGTCCCGTTAGGTTGAATACGTTAGTAAATGTATTGGTCCCAAAATCCAGGGGCGAGTTGGGCGAATATTTGATCAATGGAAATTGGCCCACGGCAAGGTTGCCGCAAACGACATTTACGTTGACCGTATTGCTGGCCGACAAGGCCGCATTCGTAATCAAAAGCGGTGCGGTCGTTGCACTGGGAGAAATCGTGTTGCTATAAATGAACTGAAGCCAGGTTGTTCCCGCGTTAAAAGTCAGGTTCGTAGAGTTCCTGAACTGTCCATTGGCGGATGCCACAAACACACTGTTCGTCCCCCCGTTGCCAACCGTCACCGGAGCGAGATTAGTCGCGCCGCTTTGTCCCTCGAAGTTGCCTCCGCTATATATACGGAGCGGAGCCGTCCCTATCGTGCCGGCCCCGTCAATAAGAATGGTCCCCCCATACAGCAGCGTAGCCCCCGTCCAGCCCTGCCCGCTATTCCCGGCGGTGGCTTGCAACTCAAAGGTCCCCGCGCCCATTTTCGTGACGATGCCCCCATTCCCCGCGGTCCTTTCATAGATCGGGACCTGAAAGATCAGATTGGCCGCGGGATTGTTTTGAATAACCACCATCTCGTTGAGCGCGTTCGCCGAATTGTCCTCGTACATCCGTATGTTCCCGCCGGAGCCTCCAATCACAACGGGACTGTTTCCGACATTGGTTGTCACCAGAATGACATTGGGATCCAGCACGCTTCCGGACTTGATCGTCACCTGCCACGCGGGAACGTTGTTGTAGAGGAACCCCGTATTTGTTTGGGTAACATTAAATCGCATTCCGCCGATATAGGTGGTCGTGCTCACTCTGGCTCCGTTATAGCCGTCGGTATTGCTGGGGCTGGTGAAGTCATACACTACAGTCGGCCCCGCCGCAAGATTAGGAGTGCCGCCCGTGGCCGGGTTAGGCGTATATATCCCAAGCGATGCCCCGCCCACAACCTGCCCGTTTCCATTCAGTCCCGCAAAATCCACGTCGTTTGACGTTCCCGTTAATATCGTGCCGACGGACAGCATCGCGCCGTCAGCCGTCGCCATCGATCCGGTGGCCACTGTTGGTGTAATAACGACTTGAGCGGCAGACTGGTCGAAATGGAACAGTATTTCCCCCCCGTAGCTATTGGTCAAAAGCCCCGGCACATTCAGAGTTTGGTTATTGCCAACAGCCCAAACCTGCGGATCCGCCACCGTTACGTTGTTGCTCAAAGTCAAACTTTCGTTCGCTTGCAACATGTCGATGGCGGTTTGATTGGTTAGCGTTAGCGTGCTTCCATCCGCGGCGATGGCCACCGGAGCGCCTGGATTGAGAACCTCCAATCCGCCCCAAACCAGGCTCGCTCCCAAAGCATTGGTGGTTCCAGCCCCGGCGTTCGCGTCCCAGATCGCCGTATCGGAAACACCGGGAACGGCATCATTGGTCCATGACGCGGGCACATTGAGCGCGTCAGTATTGTTGGCTTTATAGAAATTGCCGGCCGGAGCGGCGGCGGCAATCGCCAATACGCCCGCCAGCACCGAGGCACGAATGATGACAATGGTTCGAGTCATAGTTAAAATGGGTTGCACCCCAAAACAATGGCAGAGTCGGCTTTGGTTTGCCTATCGCCAATTCCGGCGATGCCCCTCCGGTCAATTTTGCGGGCTGGCCCGTTGCACGTGGCCGATCCGCTCGCACAGCCCGGTCCCGCTGAAACTATTCCACCCATGCCCTCAGTAAACGCAGCCGGGCTTTCGCGATCCGTGCCCTCAAATCATTGCGTCAGCCATTCAACAGTTGTTCATTCTTCCTGCTTTTCCTGCTCTTCCCTGTCCTCCAAAGCTCGCCTGCCCTCCGAAGCAACTCTGCGGAGGATGGGAAGAGCGGCGGAGGAGTGTCCTTGTATGTTCGTGGTAAATTTTCCTCGCCTCGTTCCCTCACCGTGTCAGTTTGCAAGAACAAGCCGGAAAAACGTGCCCGGATCAGTACCAATGGGCAGCGCCACCGAGTTAACTCCATTGCTGCCTGCCATCGGAGGCCCGACAGCCGTCCAATTGACAAGATCCGTCGAGGATTCAACCTGATAATCGGCCCCCGCCTCCCCGTTCCAAATCAAATCGAGACTATTCCCCTGCGTCACCGCCCCGACAGTCAGGAGAGTAAAGACAGACCCGACCCCGCCGGAAAAATACCCAGGCCCGCCATAGGCGCTGATCAACCCAGCAAAAGTGTTAGAAAGGCTCCCGGTGGAAATAGCGATTCTGCCCCCTCCTCCTCCGCCGCCCAGCGGTAATTGCCCCGATCCGCCATTTGCGCTGATAATTCCATTTCCGGCCAGCGTACCCGC
>DATAXU010000091.1:0-25798 GCA_036272955.1 Verrucomicrobiia bacterium | reverse complement strand
TCATCCGAACGCAAACCCGATGAGGGTCCGCCAGCAACTCCAGGAAAAAGGGCTGGTGCCCGACGAATGGGGCGGTGAAACAATTTTCGTCGATGTCTCCGCGCTGACCAAACAAGGGGTCGATAAACTTTTGGAGATGATTCTTCTCCAGGCCGACCTTCTGGAACTCAAGGCCAATCCCGATCGCCGGGCCAAGGGCAATGTTATTGAATCCGGCCTGGAACCGGGTGGGCCGACCGCGACCGTTCTTGTTCGCAAGGGGACGTTGCGGGTCGGGGATGTCGTGATTTGCGGGGCGTATTGGGGAAAAGTCCGCGCCTTGATCAGCGAGGAAGGCGCGCGCCAGAAGGAAGCGGGACCGTCGGTGGCCGTGAGGATTCTCGGTCTCAACGGCGTGCCCGAGGCCGGTTTGGAATTCAGCGTGCTTGAAGACGAAAAAGCGGCGCGGGACCTTGCCGAACAACGCGCCCAGGAAGCGCGGACGGTTTCCAACGAGGCGCGCACGAAAGTCACGCTGGAAAATCTCTTTGCCACGCTCGACGCGACGCAGGCCAAAGTCCTCAAGGTGGTCGTCAAAGCGGATACGCAAGGGTCGGTCGAAGCCATCGTGGAAGCGCTCAAAAAACTCGACGCCAATCAAGTGGCGCTGGAGGTCATTCACAGCGCCGTTGGCACGATCACGGAGTCCGATGTTCTTTTGTCGTCGGCGTCTTCGGCCATCATCCTTGGGTTTCACACGCGGATCGACGTGGGCGTGGCGGACCTTGCCAAGCGCGAGGGCGTGCAGATCAAGCTTTACTCGATCATCTACGAATTGATTGACCAGGTGAAAGAAGCCATGGCGGGCCTGCTGGACCCGGTGATCAAAGACGTGGTGATCGGTTCGGCGGAAGTGCGCAAGATTTTCGAATTGTCCAAGGGCGGCAACGTTGCCGGCTGCATGGTCACGACCGGGCGGATTGTTCGCGGCAAAACGCGGATACTGCGCCGCAAAGGATTGATTTACGAGGGCGTCGTCCAGACCCTTCGCCGCTTCCAGGATGAAGTCAACGAAGTGCGGGCGGGAATGGAATGCGGCATTCGCATTGAAGGTTTCAATGACATGCAGCCCGGCGATGTCATCGAGTGTTTTACCACGGAGAAAGTGGTCCCCAAACTGGCTTAGAAGGAGTAAATATGTCCCTGAGACTGGAAAGGGTGCGCGAATTATTGAAGCGCGAAATCGGCGACATCATCCGCCGAGAGTTGCCTGTCGATCAAGTCGGCTTGATCAATGTCAACGATGTGGATGTGGCGCCGAATCTTCACACCGCGACGGTTTTTATCGGCGTGCTGGGCGGCGACGCGCAGAAGAAACGAGGGATGGAAGCGCTCGAAGAGCATCACAAGCGCATCCAGGGATTGCTCGGCCAGGCGGTGGTCCTCAAATACACCCCCCGGCTCCGTTTTGTGCTGGACGACTCGGTGGAACGGGGCAATCGCGTGCTTCGACTCCTTGAGGAGTTGGACAAACCTTCGTCTTCTTCATGAAGCCGCGCCTCAAGATTATCGATCATATTCTCGAAGCGGTCGCAAAGAGCCAAACCATTTGCGTTTGCGGGCATGTGCGTCCCGATGGGGATTGCATCGGCTCGCAGATCGGGCTGACGCTTGCTTTGCAGAAGCACGGCAAGGATGTCGCCTGTTGGAACGAGGACGCGGTGCCGCAGAAATACGCATTTTTGGATCGCCACCACCTATTGCAAAAGCCCTCTGGGCAGCGGGAGTTTGATTTGGTGATCGCGACGGATTGCGCGTCCTTTGAGCGACTGGGCGTTACCGGCGCGGCCATCGCGCAGCGCAAATGCCTCATCAATATCGATCATCACCTGAGCAACACACGCTATGGCGATTTGAACTGGATTTCCGCGCGAGAGGCCTCGACGGGTGAATTGATTTTTCGCCTGCTCCAGGCCGCGCAATGGCCGATCACTCCCGCGATTGCCGATTGTCTGTTCACGGCCGTTTCCACGGACACCGGGTCCTTCCAATACGCCACGGCCAAACCGGTGACCTATCACACCGCTGGCGAACTGGTGCGGCTGGGCGCCGACGTGGACATGGTTTCCCGCGAGGTGTATCAATCCTTTTCGATGTCGCGCGTGCGGCTGCTCAAGCATCTCTACAGTCATTTTCACCTGACGCACGACAACCAGATTGCCTACCTGTGGCTCAAGAAAAAGGATTTCGCGCGCACTGGAGCCGACCGGAGCGATACCGAGGGGCTGATCGATCACATCCGCGCCATCGAACCGGTGCGCGTGGCGTGCATTTTTGAGGAAGTGGAGCCGGAATTGGTCCGCGTCAGCCTGCGCTCGAAAAGCGCCAATGTCGATGTCAACCGTGTCGCCGGACAATTTGGCGGCGGCGGGCACGTGGCGGCGGCCGGGGCGCGAATTGTGGGCAAACCTCTTTCCGTCCAGCGGCGGGTGATCGCCGCGTTGAGAAAAGCAATCGATTCCGCCAAATAATACATGCACGTATTTGATCCATTCGACGGCGCAATTCTAATTGACAAGCCGGCCGGCCCGACCTCGCACGATGTCGTCGATGCGATTCGCCGCGAATTTCGCTTTGAAAAGGTAGGCCATTGCGGAACGTTGGACCCGAATGCCACGGGCCTCCTGATTATTGTTTTGGGGAAAGGAACCAAGCTTTCCGAAAAACTGATGTCGGACGACAAGGTGTACGAAGGCTCGATCAAGTTCGGTGAATCGACGGACAGCTATGACGCGAATGGGGAATTGACGGCCTCGCTTCCGGTGCTGCCGATGACGGTGGAGGAACTGAACCAGGCGGCGACGGCGTTTCAAGGCGACGTCATGCAAACTCCGCCGATGGTTTCCGCTGTCAAGGTGAAAGGGGTTCCGCTGTATAAAATGGCCCGAAAAGGCGTGGAAGTGGAGCGGAAGGCGCGGCTCATTCACGTCTATAATTTTCGTTTTTCCGATTACACCGAACCTATTGGGCGTTTTCGAATCGCCTGCACCAAGGGGACGTATGTCCGGGCGCTGGCCCACGAATTGGGCGCGAAGCTTGGTTGCGGGGCGCATCTGGCGACGTTGCGCCGGGTGGTGTCCGGGAAATTTGATGTCAAGGATGCGGCGACCTTTGAGGACGTTCTTAAGATGTCGGCGGCCGACCTGCAAAAGCGGGTGATTCCATTTTTGAAACTGGCGCAACCGAGCGCGCCTGCCTGATGAAAGTCATTCACGCCGCCGCTGAACTCAATGCGGGCGGGCGCCCTGTTTGCGCCGCCATTGGAGTCTTCGACGGCGTTCACCTGGGGCACCAATCTGTGCTGCGCCAGGCGATTTCCGACGCGACGCGCTTGAACGGGGTCTCCGTTGCGGTGACGTTTGACCGGCATCCGAACGCGGTTGTCGCGCCCGGAAATGTGCCGCCGCTGATTTATCCTTTGCGGAAGAAACTTGAGGTGCTGGCGTCCCTTGGCCTGGAGGCGGCGTATGTAATTCGGTTTGACACGGCGGTCAGCCGGATTCCGGGGGAGCAATTCGCGCGGGAATTGGTCCGGGATCTTGGCCGCGTGGAGAGCATTTGCGTCGGCGCGGATTTCATGTTCGGTTATCGGCGGTCGGGCAACGTTGCGTTGCTTGCGGACCTGGGCGCTCAGTTAGGGTTTACCGCGAAGGCAGTTTCGGACGTTGATTTTGACGGGCAGCCGGTCAGCAGCACGCGGATACGGGACTGCGTCCGCGCGGGTGATTTTTCCGGAGCGGGGGAAATGCTGGGGCGTCCGTATAGTTTGTGCGGGACCGTTATCGAAGGGGAACACCTGGGGAGCAAGCTGGGATTTCCCACCGCAAACATGGAAATTACGGGGATGCTGACGCCGCCTTCGGGGGTTTATGTGGCCGATGCCAAAGTTGGATTGGAGACGCATCGGGCCGCTGTCAACATTGGGCATCGACCGACGATACATAGCAGCGATCCGCAGCTTCACGTCGAAGCGCATTTGTTGAATTTTGGGCGTCAAATTGTTGGTCAAGAATTGGAGCTGACGTTTCTTAAGAAGCTTCGTGACGAAAAAAAATTCCCATCCTTTGAGGCGCTCCGCGCGCAAATCGCCCGAGACGTAAGCGAAGCAAAATCGCATGTTTGACATTCGGAGACACCGTTGCGATGCCCGCTGACCCTCTCCCCATTGCGCTGCGGCCGGAAACGCCGGCGGATGGGGAGTTTCTCCTCGAACTCTATGCCAGCACACGAAAGGAGGAGATGGAGGCTTTTGGATGGCCCGAAACAACCCGAAAGGCTTTTCTTGGGATGCAGTTTGCGGCGCAACAACAAGCATACCGCGCTGCGTTTCCGCTGGCGGAGTTCTCTGTGATTACGCTGGGAGGACAGGATGTGGGGCGCATGGTGGTTCATCGCGGGGAAGCTGAGTTTCGATTGGTCGATATTGCGGTGATGCCGGAGCATCGCGGGCAGGGGATCGGGACGAGGCTGATCGAAGATTTGTTGCGCTCAGCGAAGGCGGCGGGGAAACCGGTGGGGTTAAGCGTTCTTAAAGGGCAGAGACCTGTGAGCCTGTACCAACGATTGGGCTTTAGGAAAACGGGCGAGGATATATTGCGGCTTCGGATGGAGTGGCGCGGCGAGTAGTCTGGAATATTCGACCCTCAACGCAAATGTTGAATGTATGAAGTTGACCCCGAAAACCCTAGACCCCGAAAACCCTAGTTTTGACAGAGTTCGCGGTGCTGGAGCGGTCATTTTCGAAAATGGGGGGTTTTTCAGCAGAATCGAGAATGTATGAAGTTGACCCCGAAAACTGGTCTGGAATATTCGACCCTCAACCAAAATGTTGAATGTATGAAGTTGACCCCGAAAACTGAAGAATGAACAAGTGGGTAGAAAGAAATCGACAAAGGAGGCGGGACGGCTAATTTTTTTTGCATGAGCACGAAGATTGGGCGAGTTGTTGTTTATGCATTTGTTGGAGTTTTGTGCATGGTTTTGACCGTGTCGGCACAGAATGGGAAAAGTCGGCCGAATATTTTGTTTATCATGGCGGATGACCATGGGTGGCAGGCGGTCAGCGCTTATGGGGATTCGCGGAAGTTGATTCAGACGCCGAACATCGACCGGATCGGACGCGAGGGGATGAGGTTTGAACGGTGCCTGGTTTGCAATTCTCTTTGCGGGCCAAGCCGGGCTTCCATCATCACGGGCACTTATAGCCATATCAATGGGTTTTATAATAATTCCAACTGCCGGTTCGATGGGTCGCAAATTACTCTTCCTAAATTGCTCCAGAGCGCGGGGTACCAAACGGCGATGATCGGGAAGTGGCATCTGGAGTCGGACCCGACGGGGTTCGATCATTGGGAGATTCTTCCGGGGCAGGGGGTGTACTATAATCCTCCGATGATTCGGGACGGGAAGCGTGTCAAACATTTGGGTTATGTGACGGACATCATTACTGATCTCTCGCTGGATTGGTTGAAGGGGCGTGATCCTTCGAAGCCGTTCATGCTCCTGTGCTGGCAGAAGGCGCCGCATCGGGAATGGGAACCGGCGCTGCGGGACCTTGATTTCGATCACGACCGGACTTATGCGCTGCCGGATAATTTGTTTGACGATTATTCGGGACGCGGGTTTGCGGAGCATGACCAGAACATGACGATCGCGAAAACGATGCGGCTGAAGGAAGATTCGAAGCTGGCCGATCCGCGGGACCTGACGGCGGAACAACGCAAGGAATGGGACGCTTATTACGCGCCGCGGAACGCGAAATTTCTGGCGGAAAACCCGACGGGGCGGGCGTTGGTGGAATGGAAATACAATCGGTTCATGCACGATTACCTGGGGTGCATCAAGGGGGTGGACGATAGCGTCGGACGGCTTTTGAAATATCTTGATGACAGCGGACTGGCGAGCAACACGATTGTTATTTATTCGTCCGACCAGGGTTTTTTTCTCGGCGAACATGGATGGTTTGACAAGCGATGGATTTTCGACGAGTCCGCGCGCACTCCGTTGCTGATGCGATGGCCGGGAGTCATTGCGCCTGGAGGCGTCAATAAAGATTTGGTTTCGAACATGGATTTGGCGGAGACGTTTCTGGACGCTTTGGGGGTGGCGATTCCAGAGCGAATGCAGGGACGGAGCCTGATGCCGTCGTTGGAAGGGAAGACGCCGGCGGATTGGCGGACGGCTTTTTATTATCATTATTATGAGTTTCCCGCGGCCCATCGCGTGCGGCCGCATTATGGGCTTATCACGGATCGATATACGCTGGCGCATTTTTACTGGCCGGACGTGGATTACTGGGAACTTTTCGATCGAGACAAAGACCCGGGGGAAATGAGGAGCGTTTTTGGGGAGCCGGCTTACGCGGACGCGCAAACAAAACTGATGCAGGAGTTGCTGCGCCAACGCACGGAGTTGAAGGAGCCGGCGAAGGATGATCCGAAGGCATATGGGTCGCAGCCGAAGGCAAAGGAGTGACGCTGTTACGAAGTGACTTGCGTCCTTTGTAATTCCAATTGGCGGTAAATTTTACTGAGCCATTGTTGGGCGAATTGATGCATCGCTTCGGGTGCGGCGGGATTTGTAGTTTCCGCAAAGGGGAGGATTGGATTTTTGGCGTGGAATTGGCAGACCCGCGCCATGGAGTCGGGAATCCGCGGGGGGCAGTCGAGGCCCCAGTAGTTCATCAGCGTGGGCCAGACGATTGCGGGTAGTTGGCGGTAGTTGACAAGTTTGCCGGGTCCGGTTCGCGCGTGCTCCAATCCTGCTTCGTAAATCCGGGCGAGCGCGCGGGCGCCGTATTCGCCGGGACTCATGCGGCTGACGGCTTGGGCGTCCCATCCGAACACGGCGGGTTCGAGCACGCCGGGGATCATTTGGCCGCCCCTTTGACGGGTGTGGGATAGGAGGACTTCCACGGGTTCGCGATAAACGAAAATCCAGGGCACGTTCGGAAATGCGCGCTGAATGAGGGGAAGGAAACAGGCGTGCCAGGAATCGAATTTTACGAAGAGCGATTTCTCTTGAGGAAATCGGCGCTGGCCAAGTGCGTTCAAGAGCCAGCGCAACCAGATGATGCGCTGGTCGTCCGAAATGGCTGGGTCGTGCAAATGGGCGCGGAGGACGATATCGATGGGGGCGGCTTCGGAAATGACGATGTTCTCCGGCAACGCCGCGAGCATTTGGGCGATCAGAGTCGAACCGCAACGGGAACCGTGAAAGATGAAACCCCTGGGGGGCAGGCCGGGAAGTTGGTCTCCGAGGACGTCCATCGAAGTTTCGCGGCGAAAAAGCAAATGGGCGGGGTTGCGGAAGGATTGCTCGACGGTTTGGGCAAAAAACGGATGGGTGAACCGGATGTCGGACATGAAAGCCCAATCGACCGCGAGGCCCGACGGGGTCCAATGCAGGCGGATGGGCAGCCAGCGGGCGAAGTCTTTCACTAAATCCACCTTTCCAGCCAGGCGCGCCGGGAGTCGCGCAAACCGGCGCGGACGTCGTCTGCGGTAAACACGCAATCGTGCTCGGCGCCGAGGCGGACGGCGAGCGCGATGAAATTCTCGCGGTTGGCGGATTGGCGGAGTTGATCATGGAGGGCGGGGTCGGCCAGGACGAGTTGGCGGAATCGCTCCAGGTTTGCAGGGGCCAGTTTCACGTGTTTCTTTTACCTCGATTTTCGGCGGGCTTCACCGTTTTTTTTTGCCGAGAAAAATTGACAGAGGGCTGATTTATGGCGAGAGTACCGCTTGTTACACTCGTAGCGCGGGACATGCAAAAGCCGATATTACTTCTGGTTGAAGACTCTGAAGACGACGCATTCATTTTTCAATGGACGTTCGAAAAGTCCGGAAGCCCGATGGGTATTCATCATGTGACGGATGGCGCTCAGGCGATTGAATTTCTTCGCAACGCGGCGGGGCCGGATTCTCTGCCGCAAATCATTTTGCTGGATTTGAAAATGCCGGTGTTGAATGGGTTTGACGTCCTGAGCTGGATGCGAAAACAGACCTTTGCGCGGCCGGTGCCGGTGGTGGTGGTGAGCGGTTCGGCGCAAGAGGAAGATAAAACGAGGGCGCAGGAATTGGGCGCGGCTGATTATCTGGTCAAGCCCGTGACTGTTGCGGATCTGCATCGGATTTTCGGCCTGACCGACACCGGCCTGACCGACACCGGCCGGGGCGTCGCGGGCCGACCGGAAACGGGAGTGGCAGTTTGAGCGCCGACAACCCGCTAGTTTTGGATCCGGAGCTTCTGGATGATTTTTTTGCGGAGGCGGACGAACATTTGCTCCAGGCGCGGCGGGCGCTGGTGCAACTTGAGGGTTCGGTGGGCAAGGCGCATCCGGACCCGAAAATTATCGAGAAACTTTTCCAGGACTTTCATTCGTTCAAAGGGATTTCGGGGATCGTGGGGTTGAGGCCGGCTGAGGCGGTGGCGCACGCGACGGAGGATTTTCTGCGTTTGATGAGGAACGGGAAATCGCAGTTGACAGCGAAGGGGCTGGAAGTCCTCATGGCGGCGACGCAGAAATCGGAGCAGGTTGTCGGCGCTTTCCGGGCGCGGGGTCCGCTGCCGGGATACGAATCATTGCTGGGGGATTTAAAGCAGCAGTGCGAGGAGGTTTCGGAATCCATTTCGCCGGCGAGTCCGGCTCCGAAGAAATTGGCGGCATCTGACGGGGATTTGCTGACCCGCGTGGAGGAGGCGAAATCGCGGGGTTTGCTGTTGTGGAAATACACGTTTTCGCCGTCGCACGAATTGAATGATCGAGGCGTGAACCTGGACATTATTCGTGAGGATTTGTTGAAATTCAGCGAGATATTGAAGTCCACCTCCATGGTCGTAGGGAATGGTGGGATTGCGTTCGAATTTCTCGTGGCGACAAAAGAGACGCCGACGGACATTGCGGCGTGGGAAGCGAGGGGAGTGACCGTTCAATCGGCGGAGCAGGCGGAAGGGGAATCGAAGCCGGGGCTGCCGATTCGAACCGAGGAGGAAGCGCATAATCCTTTTCTTGCGCCGTCTCATGTCGTGCGGGTCGATTTGAAACGGCTGGATGAGCTGATGCGGATTACGGGGGAGATGGTGATTCACCGATCGCGGCTGGATGCGCAATTGGGGCGGCTGAACGCGGGGCGCGTGGATGTGCGCGGCGTGCAGGAAGTCAGCGGAGGGATGGGGCGGTCGTTGCGGGATTTGCGGGAGGCGATCATGCGGGTCCGCCTGGTGCCTGTGGCGGAGATTTTTACGCGAATGCCGTTTGTCGTCCGGGACCTTGCGCGGCAAACGCAAAAGAAAGTGCGGCTGAAATTGGAGGGGCAGGACACGGCGTGCGACAAATATTTGATCGAGAGACTTAAGGATCCGCTTCTGCACATGGTTAGGAATGCGTTCAGTCACGGGGTTGAAACGCCGGAAGGGCGAGTGGCGGCAGCGAAACCGGAGGAGGCGACGATAGAATTGAGGGCTTCGACGTCGGCCGACTCGGTGATTATAGAAGTGCGGGACGACGGGAAGGGTATCAACCGCAATGCCGTCCTTCAGCAAGCGAAGAAACTCGGGCTGGAAATTCCCGAGACGGTGGATGACGCGGCGATTTTGCGAATATTGTGTTCGTCCGGTTTTTCCACGCGCGACGACGCGGACCGGACGGCGGGACGAGGGATTGGAATGGCGGTGGTTGCGGGAACGGTGCGCGAGCTTGGCGGCAGCCTCACGATGGAAAGCGAGGAGGGGCGCGGTACGCGATTTACGCTGCGGTTTCCAATGACCCTGGCCATTGCGGAGACGTTGATCGTGACGGCAGCGGGGCAAACGTGCGCGGTCCCGCAAAACATCGTGCGGGAAATTTTGCATACGACGGAGGAGCAGATTGAGAAGGTCAACGGTATCGAGGCGATTGCGTATCGATCCGGAGTTTTGCCGATTGTGCGGCTGGCTGGACTTTTCCGATTGACGAGCGCGCCGCGAGTGAAGATGTGCGTGCTGGTGATTACGTCTGAAAGGGGAAGCGTTGGGCTGTTGACGGAGACGATCCTGGGACAGAGGGAAGTGGTCGTCCGCGCGCTTCGTGATCCTTTGATCCAGGTTCCGGGAATCAGCGGCGCGACAGAACTGGGGGACGGGAAGCCCGTGCTGATTTTGGATGGAGCGGCGTTG
This sequence comes from Verrucomicrobiia bacterium, assembly GCA_036272955.1. Taxonomy (GTDB): domain Bacteria; phylum Verrucomicrobiota; class Verrucomicrobiia; order Limisphaerales; family Palsa-1400; genus DATAUD01. Next base: position 15,604 of record DATAXU010000091.1, on the reverse strand, counting down.
ACGAGCAAGAATGTCATGCCAACTGAACGGGAGACAACATGAGCGTGAATAGCGAATCCTTTGTCCTTTTTGAACTGGCCGGGAGCCTTTACGGAATTCCCAGCCGAAGCGTGCTGCATATAGAAATGTTCGAGCAGGTGACCCTTGTGCCGAATGCCAATCCGGCGATCGATGGAGTTGTGTTTTCGCGGGGAGAGGTGATACCGGCCCTGAATTTGCGGGCGCGCTTTGGTTTTCCGCGACAGGAAAATACGGTTCGAACGCGAATTGTTTTTGCGATGGTCCACGACAGGACTGTCGGGTTAATTGTCGATACGGCGAGAGAATTTCGAAGTTTCGCGACTGAGAGCGTCCGCCCGATTGAAGAAACGCTTACCGGAATCAACGGAAAGTATTTGAAGGCGGTGACCAAGGCCGGCGAGCGGCTGGTTCTCATCCTGGATCTGGAGGCGATCCTGAATGTGGATGATGTGCAATTGCCTTCGGCCCCCCCGGCAATCCTGGCCCAAAACGCAACCTCCTGAACGAAAGCATTATTATGGCAAAAAAGATTTCCAATCCGGGTGTTTCGGCGCCCAACGGCGTCTCGCGCGGCGGGCACCATTCTTCGGCGCAACTGGTTGAGATTATCGGGCGCGTCGCCGCCGGTTTGCAGAGGGAAACCTCCACGTTGGACGCCGCGACGCGCGAAGCGGACGAATTGGCGGCCTCCCTTAAGGAAACGGCTGAACAGGCGGGATCCATTTCCAATTCGGCCGAAGAAAGCACGTCGGCGCTCAATGAAATTGCCGCATCGGTGGAGCAGGTGACAGCCAGCATGGCGCAGGTCGCGAGCAGTTCGGCCCAAACCACTGTTTCGGTCCGGCAACTGGCCGGGTCCGTACAAAGCGTCGCCAACAGCACGCAGGAAATGGCGGTATCGGGACAACAGATTCGGACCGCGATGGAGGAGGTCGCGGCCTCGGCGAAATCGGTGAAGCGGGACGCGGAAGATTTGGCGACGAACATCGCGGAGAATGCGGCAGCCATTGAAGAGATGGGCCAGTCCATCAAGAATGTTTCGCGAAGCAGCGAAGACCTTGCCACGTCCGCCGAAGAAACGTCTTCCTCCATCAATGAAATGGCCGCTTCCATCGAGGAAGTGGGCGGCATGAGCGAAAGTCTGGCGGCGTCGGTTGAAGAAACTTCGACCTCGATTGAAGAAATGGCGCGGTCCATCCAGGGGGTGGCTAAAAATGGGGAAATGATCAAGCAAGTCACGACCGAGGCGGCCGCGAACGCCACGCAGATGGACCAGGCCAGCCGGTCCGTCAACGCGCTTGTCAAACGGACCGAGGAGATTTCGCAAAGGGCGTACCGGCAGGCGGAAGAGGGCGGGCAGACAATCCAAAAATCAATGGAGGGCATCGCCAAAGTGGCGACGGCGATGAGTCAATCGACGCAAGTGATGCGCGAACTGAACAAGAGAACGCGCGACATAACCGGAATTGTCGGCACCATCAACATGATTGCCGAACGGACGAATCTTCTCTCGCTCAATGCCTCGATCGAGGCGGCCCGCGCAGGCGATGCGGGGCGGGGTTTTGCCGTGGTTGCGGAGGAAATTCGGAACCTGGCGGACCGTTGCGCAAAGGCCACGGCGGAAATCACGGAAATTGTCAGGGGGCTTGAAGACGCGACCCGCGAAGCGACGGAGGCGGCGAATGCCGGAGGCAAAATCGCGGAGGAGAGCAACCGGCTTTTGGAAGGGGGCCTGACGGGGTTGAAAACGATTTTGGGCGGCTTTTCCGAGAGCGCCACGCTGGTTTCGCAGATCAGCCGCTCCGCGGACGAACAAATTGTCTCCGCGAGAAAGGTGGCTGAATCGATCAACACGGCGAGCGCGCAGGCGCGGGAAGTTGCGCAGGGGGCGTTCGAGCAAGCCAAGGGGGCGGCGCAGATTGTGCAGGCCGCCTCGCAAATGCGCAAAGGCGCCAAGGAAGTCGCGCGGGCAAACACGGAACAGGCGCGAGCCGCGCGGGAAGTCATCAAAGCGGCCCAATTGACCGCCAACGTCGCTACACAACTTAGGAAAGCGATGACCGAGCAGGCGGCCGGCGCGGGGCAGATTGTTCAGTCCATTGATTCGATGCGAAAAGGCGCGGCATCGACCGTTCGCGCGATGAGCGAGCAAACAACCGCCGTTGAACAAGTGGCCAAGGAAACGGACAAATTGACGACGCAATTCGGACATCTGGCCAAATCCGCGGGTGAGCAGGCGAAAAGCTGCCAGGAAATCAAAGCCGCGGCCAGCGATCTTGAGCAACAAGCCGCGCAATCCACCCGCGCGATGCAGGACCAGGTCAGGGTGCTCAAGGACACGACGGCCAGTTCCGCAAACGTCACAAAGCAGATCAAATTAATCGCGGCCGCCAATGTTGAGAATTCGCAGTCAACACTGGACATCCTGGGAAAGATCAAGGATTTGCGCGAACTGTCGCGGAAGAACGGTGAAGACGCCAAAGACATCCAGGGAATTCTTGGAGGCCGCCGGGAAGTAAAACCGATTCCGCCCAAACGCGGCGGTACGAAACGGCGGTCTGAGGCATTGTCAGGGAATGGTGGAAACGCCTGATTTTTAGCCCTATGCCGAGTGTTGTTGGGCCGAAATGCCTGCGTGTGCCCGAAGGCATCCCTGGGTTGTTGCGTGATTTGATCCACGAACGGACAGGTCTTTATTTCGAGGATACGCGCATGAGCCTTTTGCTGGAAAAGCTTGAACCCGTTGCGCAGTCCTTTGGCTGTCAGTCCTTCCTGGAATATTATTACGCGCTCAAGGACAACACACACGCGGAATGGGACAAGGCCTGGGAAGCGCTCTCTGTGCAGGAAACTTATTTCTGGCGGGAGATGGCGCAGATAAACGCCCTGACCAGTGTCGTTGTTCCCGAATGGTTCCGCTCGCATTCCACGACGCTCCGCATCTGGTCGGCGGCGTGCGCGACAGGCGAAGAACCGTACACGATTGCGATCGCCCTGGCGGAAGCCGGATTTGGATCTCACCCAATTGAAATCATCGGCAGTGACGCAAGCCCCAATGGACTAAAAAAGGCGGAGACGGGCATTTACCGCGAAAAATCATTTCGAGCGCTGGCGCCGGCGTTGCGCCAAAAATATTTTGAACCGGTTGCCGGAGGCTCGAAGATCAATCCAGAAATCGCGAGACGCGTTCATTTCCAGCGGGTCAACTTGTTTGAATCCGGAGAGATCGCGCCGCTGGCACGTTCGCGCGCCATCTTTTGCCGGAACGTTTTCATTTACTTTTCCCCGCATTCCATCCGGCGAACGGTGGCGACGATTGCATTGCGAATGCCGGCGGGGGGTCACCTGTTTGTGGGGGCGTCGGAGTCGCTGCTGCGAATGACGACGGATTTTGAACTTCAGGAGGTTGCGGGCGCGCTGGCGTACGTCCGAATCTGATCGCAATGTCCGTCATCCGAACAGTCATTGTAGAGGACTCGGCCTTTGTCAGAAAGGTCGTCCGGGAAATGCTTTCCAGCAGCCCGCACATTGAGGTGGTGGGATATGCGCGCAACGGAAGGGACGCTCTCGAGGTGGTGGCGGAACTAAAACCGGACGTTGTGACTTGCGACCTGAATATGCCGGATTTGGACGGGGTCGGTTTCGTGCGGGAACAAATGGCGCGGAAGGCTATTCCGATCCTGCTCCTGACGGCTTCGCCGGAGGACGGAGAACAAGTGCTTGAGGCACTACAGGCCGGGGCGGTCGATTTTATCCGAAAGCCGACCGCACTCGCCAGCGACGATCTACTTCAAATGCGCGAGGAGCTTTGCTCGAAGGTCAAAGCGGCGGTCCAGGCCCGGTCACATCCGATCCCGCTTCCGGCGGTCGAAATCGAGCCGGCACGAGTGCGACCCCCGCGCGCGGCGGCCCGGGTGGACATTGTGGTGCTTGGAATTTCGACGGGCGGCCCGCAAGCATTGCGTTATTTGGTTCCACAGTTTCCGGCTGACTTTCCGGTGCCGTTGGTTATCGTTTTGCACATGCCAGTGGGATATACTGCGATGTTCGCGGAGAAATTGGCCGAACTTTCACAGCTCAGGGTAAAGGAAGCCTACGAGGGGTGTGCGGTTCGCGCCGGAGAAGCGTTGCTTGCGCCGGCTGGGAAGCATTTATCGTTCGGACGAAGCGCGCGAGGCGAAGTCGTCGTCCAGCTTTCGCTGCAACCGACGGACAAGCCACACCGGCCCTCGGTCGATGTTCTTTTTCAATCCGCGGCGGAAATTTATCGCGACCGGGTTTTGGGAGTTGTGATGACTGGGATGGGCGATGATGGCAAGCAGGGGGCAGCATGGGTTAAAGCCCGGGGAGGAATCGTTTTGACCGAGTCGGAGGAAAGTTGCATTATTTACGGCATGCCCCGTTCAGTGGTGGAATCAGGGCTGAGCGACGCTGCGGTGCCACTGGTTTCCATGGCGACGGAAATTAATAAACGATTATGAAACGCAGAATTCTTGTGGTGGACGATTCGGGTCTTGCGCGCCGCTTGACGCGAAGAATACTGGAAGATATTGGCCACGAGGTGGACGAGGCCTGTGACGGAGCGCAGGCGCTGGAACGCTACGTCCTGGAACACCATGACCTGATCATACTCGATATGGTGATGCATGGAATGCAAGGGCTGGAGGTGCTTATAAAATTCAAAGAACTCAATCCGAAGGTGCCGGTGATCATCGTGACCGCCGACATCCAGCGGTCCACGCGCGACCAGGTGAAAGAAGCCGGGGCCGCGGCGATGGTAAACAAGCCGATCAACAAGGAGCAGCTTGCGGAAGTCCTGGCAGTTGTTGAAGCCGGAGGAAACACATGGAATTGACCGTCAGTCAAAAGGATGCGCTCACGGAGCTGATTAATATTGGCTACGCCCGGGCTGCTTCCGCGTTGTCCGATCTTACCGGGCATCGCATTACGCTTGAAGTCCCGGAAGTCGCCATTCACCTCATTGCGGAAATCACACCGAGGTTGCAGGGAGTGATCAAGGGAGAGGTGGCGAGCGTAAACCAGGTTTTTTCGGGGCCGATAACCGGGAACGCGATCCTTCTTTTGGACCGCGAGGCGGCCCTGCTTCTGAATCGGCTGCTGACGGATCGACCGGGGATTACGGGGTTTGACGGGGCGGCCCGCGAGGTGATCACGGAAGTGGGGAATATTGTTTTAAACGCGTGCCTCGGGGCTTTTGGAAATCTTTTGAAAGTTCAAGTCAGCTTTACAGTGCCCTCCCTCCAAATTGACGACGTGCAGAAAGTGCTGCGCTCGATCACGATTCACGACAAGGGGCTTGAATACGCCCTGATTATTCACACGCATTTTTACATGCGGGTCAATAACGTCAGCGGTTACCTGGTCATCATCCTGGGAGTCACGTCGCTGGAAACGCTCCTTCGCGAATTGAAGAAGTGGGAAGATCGAGAGTTGAGTTAGGGAGGGAGCCGTGACTTCGGACAATCCAGAATCGAACAGGGGCACAGCGCTTCTGTCGTGGATCCAGCGATTCGCGCCATATGGAGTCATCACGCTGGACAAATCGTTCCGCATCGAAACGTGGAACCACTGGCTGGAGATCCACAGCGGGATTCCGGTCGGGGAAGTCGTGGGAAAGAGCCTCTTCGAGATTTTTCCGGACCTTAAAAAGCGCAATTTGGACTCGGCATTTGAACGCGCGTTGAGAGGGGAATCCAGCGTGCTTTCCACATCGCTGCATCATTACCTGCTGCGTCTTCCTTCGCCCATGCGCGAGGCGGAGGCTCCATTTATGCGGCAGACGGCGCGGATCGCCCCGCTTCTTGCGGAGGGGACGGTTTGCGGCATCGTGGTGGTGATCGAAGATGTAACGCAACGCGAGAGCCAGGCGGAAGCGCTCGTGCGTCAACATCGCCGGCAGGAAATCCTTTCATGGACATCGGCCTATCTCCTGAAAACTGACGAGCCGTGGAATGCGATGCGGCAGCTCTTTTTTAAAATCGCCGAGCACCTGGATTTCGACACGTTTTTTTTCTATTTGCGGGACACGGAAACGGGCCTGCTTCGACTGTATGCTTCCGGGGGCGTTCCACCGGATTCAGAGAAGGATTTTCTGGAGCACGCGTTGTTCAGCACGGTTGCCCAATCGCGCGACCTGGCGGTTTTTAATTCCGTTCAGGGGCGCGTGGAGCCGGAATATGCCGCTTTGAAAAAAGCGGGCGTGTCCGCGGCGATTGCGATTCCGCTCTTCGTCAATGAGCGGTCGCTCGGCTTGCTGTGTTTCGCGACGTGGAGTCGTGAAGGGATCGCGAAGGAAGAATCCGACTTGCTCGTGACGATCGCCCAGTATCTTGCAATCGCTTTGGACAGGGAAAAGACGAGTAACCAGCTACAGAAAGCGACAGAGCAACTGTCCGACCACGCGCAGAATCTGGAAAGAAAGGTCGAAGAAAGGACTTCGCGGTTGCAGGACACGATTTCCGAGTTGGAAACGTTCTCTTACACGCTTGCGCATGATTTGAAAGCGCCGGTGCGGGGTATGATCGGGTATTGCAAGATACTGACGGAGGATTTCCGCGACGTGCTGCCACCGGGGGCGATGGCCATTGTGCAACGGCTTGCGCGAACGCCGCGGCGGATGGAGGAATTGATACAGAATCTTTTGGAATTCAGCAAGGTGTCGCGACAGGAAGTGGTGTTGTCGCGAACGGAAATCGAGCCGATCATCGAGGACCTTCTGGCGATGCGCCCCCATGCGGTCCGGCACGCGGTCACCGTTCCCACCCCGCTCCACGCCGTGCTCGCGCAACGGGAGTTGCTGCAACAAGCGCTGTCGAACCTTGTGGATAACGCGATCAAATTCGTCAAACCGAATTCGCAGCCAAAGATCACCATTCACACCGAGGTTGTGTCCCACAGCACTCCGAGCACGCGCTCGGGGCAATTGCTGTTTAGTTCGACGGGCGCACCGCAAGCGGAATCGACCGGTTCCATCGCGGAAACATCCACCAAACAAATTCGCATTTGGGTGGCGGATGAGGGCATTGGAATTCGCGCGGAGCTTCACCAGAAGATTTTTGGAATATTCGAGCGAGGGGTGAGCGCGGAGACATACGAAGGGACCGGGATGGGATTGGCGATTGTGGCGCGCGCAACGCAACGGATGGGTGGAACGTGCGGCCTGGAGTCCGAACCGGGGCAGGGCAGCAAATTTTGGATTGAACTTCCCGCGGCATAAAATCGGATGACCGCCTGGGAGATAGTTGGGCTGGTGGGTTCGGCCATTGGAGGAGGCGCGGTCAATGCCGTGGCGGGAGGCGGAACGCTCCTGACTTTTCCCACCTTGCTGGCGTTTGGAATTGCACCGGTGACGGCCAATGCCACCAGCACGCTGGCGTTGGTGATCGGCACCAGCGGCGCGACGTTTGGGAACCGGCGTTACATCAAAAGCATTACGCCGTGGCTTTGGCGCTTTTTGCCGGTGAGCATTGTGGGCGGGTTGATCGGGAGCGCTCTTTTGACGCACACCAGCAACCAGACTTTTGCAAAACTGATCCCGTTTCTGATTCTTTTCGCGACGCTCCTTTTTCTCGCGCAAGGGGTGTTTCGGCGGTTGGTGAGTTCGGGCGGCAAATCGATTTCAATTGGCGCGGCCATTTTCTTCCAATTCGCGGTGGCGGTTTACGGGGGATACTTTGGGGCGGGCATCGGTATTTTGATGCTGGCCACGCTGGGGTTCATTGGAATGGGGAACATTTACGAAATGAACACACTCAAGACGATCCTTGGGTCACTGATCAATCTGATGGCGGCGGTTTGGTTTATTGGCGCCGGGTTGATTGACTGGCCTCGGGCAGGGGTGATGACGGTGGGGGCGGTCGCGGGTTATTTTTTGGGTGCGCATTTTTCGCAGCGAATTTCGCAGAACCGGGTCCGGCAAATCGTCACGGCCATCGGGTTCATCATATCGGGGTTGACGTTTTACAAGGAGTTTTTGAAGTGAGATGATTTTCCAGCCAGAGTTGGAAAATGAAGAGGGTCCAAAGTTGTTTGCGGTTGTCTTTGCGACCGCGCAAATGCTCGTCCACCAAACGGCTGACTTCGGCGGGGTTGAAGATTCCCTGGCGGCGGATTTGGGATTCGGAGAGGGCGTCCAACATCAAAGACCGCGCTCCGTTGCGAAACCATTTGGCAACGGGAATCCCAAAGCCTTTTTTGCCGCGGCCGATAATTTCGCGGGGGAGCTTGTTTTGCATCGCCTTTTTCAAAATGTATTTTGAGTTCAGGCCTTTGAGTTTGAGGGCGGCGGGAATGGAATTGGCGAATTCGACGAAAGTGTAGTCGAGAAACGGCGCGCGGACCTCGAGCGAACAGGCCATGCTCGCCCGATCCACCTTCGTGAGAATGCAATCCTGCAAATAGAATTTGCAGTAGAGGTAAATCAACCGTTCGAGGCCGTTGCGCGAGGCGCAGTTTTTTTCGGCGGCCAGAACGTCCTCGTAGCCGTCGATTTGAGGCGCGTTTCCGGCCAGCAAGGAACGCTGTTCGGCGGGAGTGAACGCGCCGAGCCAGATTTGGTCGCGAATTGCCGAGCGGGGGCCGATGCCGCGGAGGAACCGCTTGACCTTGAAATCAAAACTAAAATTATCGTCGGAGACGGGAAGACGCTCTGCCAGGGGGCGGATTATTCGTTCGTGGATGACGCGGGGGATTTTGTAGAATTGCGCCATCCGATGCGCCTGGAATGTGGGGTAGCCGGCGAATAATTCGTCGCCGCCATCGCCTCCGAGGGCGACCGTCACGTGCTGGCGGGTGAATTTGGAAAGAAGGTAGGTGGGAATAATGGAAGCATCCGCGAGCGGTTCGTCGAGAAACGCCGCCACTTCCGGTAAAACCTCCAGCAATGTGCGGTCTTGAAGGACTTGCTCGCGATGGTCGGTTCCAAAAAAATTCGCAACGCGGCGGGCGTGGTGGGATTCATCGAACGATTTTTCATCAAAGCCGATGGCAAAAGTTTTGATGCGCGCGGGAGGCATCAACTCGGCCATCATTGCAACGACGGAACTGGAATCGATGCCGCCGCTTAAAAAAACACCGAGGGGGACATCGCTGATGAGGCGGCGGCGGACGGATTCCTTGAGACGTTCTCGCAGATCATTGGCAATTTCGTCTTCGGGGCGGTTGTCGGAAATTGCTGGAAATTGCACGTCCCAATAACGGTGCAGGCGGGATTCTCCATTTTTCCAGGTCAGGCAATGGCCGGCCGGAAGTTTGTGGATGCCTTTGAAAATACAGTGGGGACTGGGGACGTATTCGTAGGCGAGATATTTGCTCAAACTCGCTGGGTCCAGTTCGCGAGGGCATTCGGGGAACCTGAGAAGCGCTTTGACTTCGGAGCCGAAAATCAGCCGCGTGTTCGTCGCGTGATAATAGAGAGGTTTTTTGCCGAGGCGGTCGCGGGCGAGAAGAAGGGTTTGATTTTTGGAATCCCAAATCGCGAAAGCGAACATGCCGTTGACTTTTGAGACGCAATCGGCGCCGTGCTCTTCGTAAAGATGGAGCAGCGATTCAATATCGCAGTGAGTGCGGAAGACGTGGCCCTTTGCCTCCAGTTCCAGACGTAACTGAGGGTGGTTGTAAATTTCGCCGTTGCAGACGATCCAGAGCGTGCCGTCTTCGTTGGACATCGGCTGGCGTCCGCCGCCGAGATCGATGATCGCTAGGCGACGAAAACCCAAACCGACGGCGGGACCGCCGGGTTTTGCGGGGGGAATATAATAACTCTCGTCGTCCGGCCCGCGATGCCGAAGGGCGCCGGCGGCGCGCGCGAGAACTTCGGGGGACACAGGACCGTTGAGGTCCACAATACCAGTGATGCCGCACATGCTAAAAATTCTTCAAGTCGCGGATATGGTAAATGGGCTTGTCTTGCGATTCGTGGTAGGTGCGGACAATCAGTTCGGCCTGCAATCCCATGGCAATAAAATTGACGCCCAAAATTCCGAAGAAGACGGCAATTAAAATGACCGGGTTGTTGTGAACATAAGTGCCGTAGGTGAAACGCTCCCAGATTGTTTCCGCGCCGGCCAGCGAGGCGAGCACGAAAAGCACAACGCCAATGCCGCCGAACATGTAGAGGGGTTTGGTGGAAAAATCCGCGAGGAATTTCACGGTGACGAGGTCGAGCGCGACTTTGAGGATTCGTTTGAATCCATATTTGCTCTTGCCGAATGTGCGCGGGTGGTGCGTGACGGGGACTTCGCAAATCCTGGCTCCCATGAGGTTTGCGAGCGCGGGAATGAAGCGGTGCATTTCGCCGTATAAGCGGGTGCCTCGTAAAATTTCGGCGCGGTACGCTTTGAGGGAGCAGCCGGAGTCATGGAGCTTGACGCCAGTGAAAAGACCGATCAACCAGTTGGCGAGACGGGAAGTGAAGATGCGGATGACTTCCTTGTCTTGGCGATCTTTTCGCCAGCCGCTGACGACATCGTAGCCTTCATCCAGCTTATTCAGAAGCAACGGAATGTCGGCGGGATCATTTTGCAGATCGGCATCCATCGGAATGATGACCGCGCCGCGGGCGTGGTCGAAGCCGGCGGACATCGCGGCGGTTTGGCCGAAATTGCGACGGAAGTTGATTACCTTGACCTCCTTGCGGGCGTCCGCGAGACGGCAGAGGATGGCCTGGGAGTTATCGGAACTTCCGTCGTTGATGAAAATGATTTCGAAGGATTTGCCCAATCGGGAAAGGACGGGGAGCAATTGATCGTAAAGCGGGACGATGCTTTCTTCCTCGTTAAAAAGCGGGACAATGATGGAGAGGTCCAGAGAATTCATGTCGAAGGCTGAAGCTTCTCGGTTTTGGCGGACGATACGAAAACAAGGAGCATCGCGAGAAATACGAGGGTCATCGCCGGATGCCAGAAGAGCGCGAAATAATTGCCGAAGAAGGGCCGCAAGATATTTGGGAGCACTGGCATGGAGAGTGCGATGAACACGCAAGCCCAGCCCAGTGGCCGGCGGGGCGGTTGATCGCTAAACAGAAAATATGCCCCCCATGCGGCGAGCGCGGGAGCGAGGATCACGTAACTGTTTGTTTCGGTCATTGGGTTGAAGAGCATCAAGTAGGCAGTCGCGAGCGCATATAACCAGAGGCAGCGCACGGCGGGCTGCAATCGGCTCGCGCCCCAAAGCCATGCCAGGGCGGTTATGCCGCCGGCGAGGACGCGAACGATTGTCGATGTCCGGGGAGAAAGGGGCGCGCCGAACGTGCGCAGAAGGCCGTTGAGGTCCGCGAAGCGATTATCGGTCACGACAGCGCACGCGCCGAGATTGTGCCAGGCTTCGCGGTATTGCGACAAAACATACTGGGGGCTGCCGAAGAAAAACGGGAAAATGACCAACGCGATAACGACGGCCGGCAAACGGCGGGCGACTGGCGCGTAATAAATGGACGTCAATAACAAAAGGACGATGCCCAAGGGTTTGAGGGCCGTCGCCAGAACCATCCAACCGACCGCAAGCCACCAGCGCTTTTGAAGTGTCGCGACAATCGCCAGGAGAGTCACGCCGCCAAAAATGGCGTTTGCATTGCCGTTGCGGAGGGCGCCGAGAGAGAGGGGCATGGCGAGAATTGTCGCCCACAAAAATGGCCGTTCCGACTCCGCGCCGAATAGTTCGCGGGCCAGGAGCCAGAGGCCTCCGGCGAGGCTGGCCGCGGCGCAGAAGCGCCAGAGGACTTCACTCAACGCCAGCGGCAAAAGATTAAAGGGCGTATATAATATGGCAAAGTGGGGCAGGTAATTCATGCCGGACGGGCCGACGTAAAGGCTCTGCCGTTTCCACCAGTTTTCCGCCGAGGGATGGTAGCTGCCCATCGTGACGGTGTGCTTCAGCGGAGCATGGACGACGAGCGCGGCGATGACCAGCATCGGCACAATCCAGAGCAGGAAAGCCGCCGCGTGCGCGAGGCGCCGGGATTGCGGACTGGGCGCCCGCGGGCTTGTTCTGTCCAGGGCAGGAAACTCAACGGTCGCCATCGATCACGTAGCGGATGGGTTCCGCGAAGGTTGTTTGCAGATTTCACACCGCATTGCGGCAGAGTGCCGTTCTTCGGCCACGCTGTCCAGTTCTACCTTTGCGGACGTTTAGATGAACAAAATTTCACGTGGAAAACCTTGCAATGAAATGGGTATTTTTCTCTCTTAGGATGTGCCTCGGAAACGGTGGTTCATTTTCATGCTTCTCGGATTGGTGGCCGGGTGCGTTCGTTATGAGCCGCATCCTCTCCAGCCTGGGGCGTTGGAAACGGCATTTCGGGGACGGTCACTCAGCGATCCGGGGTTGCGGTCTTTTGTTGCCCGAAATTTTACGAATCCTCCGTTTGCGTGGCCGCCGGCGGCGTTTGACCTTAAATCGCTGACCCTGGCCGCCCTTTATTTTCATCCGGACCTGGAGGCGGCGCGGATGCGTATCGGGACGGCGCAGGCGGCGGAGATCACGGCGGGGGCGAGGCCCAATCCATCAGTCGGTTTGCTGCCGACGTGGGTGGTCAATTCGTTTCCGGGAGAAACGCCGTGGATGTTTGGAGCGAGTTTCGATGTGCCGATCGAAACGGCCGGGAAACGGCGGAAACGCATCGAACAGGCGCGCCTGGCAACCGTTTCGGCGCGGACGGCTTATGACGAAACGGCGTGGACGGTGAGGTCGCGGTTGCGGGCGGCGCTGGTGGAATATTTTTGCGCGCAACGGTCGCTGGAATTGTTCAAGTCCGAGGCGCAAGTGGAATTGAACCTGACCAATCTTTTATCGGAGCGATTGCAAGCGGGGGATGCGTCGCAATTTGAATTGGCAGTGGGGGAAACGGAGGCGTTGAACGCGAACATCGCGTTGCGCTCGGCTGAATCGCGACTGGCGGACGCGCGTTTGGGTGTGGCGTCGGCGCTGGGTTTGCCAGGGGCGGCTTTGCGGGACGTATCACCGGCGTGGACGGCGTTCGATGCGCCGCCACAAGATGTGTCAATCGAATCGATGCAAAGCGCGGGGCTGGTGAACCGGTTGGACATCCGGCGATCCCTGGCGGATTACGCGGTGGCGGAGGCGGGTTTGCGGTTGGAGGTTGCCAAACAATATCCGGACCTCCATTTGGACCCGGGATACGAATTTGACCAGGGCGAACATAAATTTTCCATCGGGCCGTCGGTCACCATTCCGCTCTTCGATCGGAACCAGGGGCCGATCGCGGAGGCCAAAGCGAGACGAGACGAGGCGGCGGCGTCGTTTTTGGCGTTGCAGGCGGACGCCATTGAGGCAATGGAAAAGGCGGTGACAGATTATCATTATGCGCTTGCGGAATGGAGAGAGGCGGACCAGGCGGCGGGCGCACTGCAGAGGCGAATCGAGAAGGCCATGGAGGCACAAGTGCAGTTGGGTGAAACAGACCGGCTGACATTGTTGTACACACAGTTGCAAAGCTACGCGGCGATGCAGGCGCGGCTGGAGTCGTTACGCAAAGTGCAGGAGGCCATCGGCGCGCTGGAGGACGCGATACAACATCCGCTTTTCGATTCCCTGGATTGGGAAAGCGCGACCCATAAAGGAGGACTATGAGACGATTGCTTTTCATTTGCTGCATCGGGGCGTTGCTCTCCGGATGCAAAGACGGGGGCGGTGACAAGGATGATAAGCCGGCGGCGCCGGCACACGCGGAGCCGGTGGATTTTGAAGTGCAACACAACGCGGCCGGCGAAACCGTCGTGATGCTTAACGCCGATGCGCAAAAGCGGATCGAACTGCAAGTCGCGCCGTTGCGACCGGCTCAGTTTCAACCGGAATTGACGGCTTATGGGGCTGTGCTCGACCCGGGGCCGCTGTTGACTTTGGAGGGAGACATCGCGGTGGCGCAAGCGGCGTCGGAAACGACGCGCAAAGTGGCGGAGCGCGCGAAGGCGTTGTACGCGCAGGATCAAAACGTCTCGGGCAAAACCGTGGAGGCGGCGGAAAGCGATGAACGCGCGGACGAGATCAAATTGAGGGACGCGCAACGCAGCCTTGAACTGGACTGGGGGACGAACATTGCGGGGTTGGACGGCGCGGCGCGAAAGGCGCTGTGCGACCAGCTTGCGGCGCACCAAACGGCGTTGTTGCAGGTCGATTTGCCGATGGGTTCCACCATGTCGGACACGCCGCCGACAGCGGACGTGACCGTTGCGGGGCGCGACGGAAGCTACACGGGGACGATCATTTCGCCGGCGCTGAAGGCGGACCCAAAAACGCAAGGGCAGGGGTTCCTGTTGCGCATCGATGGTGCGAACCCCGCGCCCGTCCCCGGGACTGCGGTGACGGCGCGATTGAAAATTCCGGGAGTGCCCATTGCCGGCGTGGCGATTCCGGACACGGCCGTCGTGCGGTTCGAGGGGAAAACGTGGGTGTATGTGGCGGGGGCGGAAAATAAATTTATTCGCCGGATGGTCACGATCGACGCGCCACTGGGCGCGGACTGGTTCAGCAGCAATGCGCCGGCGATTGGCGAACGAATCGTGGTGCAGGCGGCGGAATTGCTGCTGTCCGAGGAACAACAGGCGGAACTTCGCACTGACTAATGCTCCAGTGGCTTGTCAAACATTCGTTGCGCTATCGCGGCATTGTGCTTGCCATTGCGTGCGTGGTGATCGCGTACGGGGTTTACACTTCGGAAAACGCGAAGCTGGATGTTTTTCCGGAATTTGTCCAGCCACAGGTCGAGGTGCAGACGGAAGCGCCGGGACTTACGGCGGAAGAAGTGGAGGTGCTGGTGACGCGATTGGTGGAGAGCGCCATCGGCGGCGCGAGCGAAATGGAAACCGTGCGGTCCGAAAGCATCGAGGGGCTTTCTGTCGTCACCGCGCTCTTCAAGGATGGGACGGATGTTTATCACGCGCGTCAGATGCTCGCGGAAAAACTGGCGACCATCTCTGGGGAGCTTCCGACGGGCGTCAAGGAGCCGCGCATGTTCCCCCTCGTTTCCTCGACAATGGACGTGCTGAAATTCGGGCTGCTCTCCAAAAAATTGAGGCCGATGGAATTGAGGACGTTCGCGGATTGGACGCTTTTGCCGCGATTGCTCGCGGTGCCGGGGGTGGCGAAATGTTCGGTATTTGGCGGGGAGGTACGGCAAATTCAAATTCAACTTCACCCGGAGCGATTGCTGGCATTCGATCTGTCGGTGCAGGACGTGCTGGACGCCGCGCGCAATGCGACGGGAGTGCGGGGTGCGGGGTTCATCGAAACGGCGGAGCAACGGCTCAATATCCAAACGGACGGGCAAAGCCTGACGCCACAGGCACTTGAGCAAGTTGTCGTGGCGCATCATGACGGGCGGAGCATCCGCCTCGGTGACGTGGCGACGGTGGTTGATGGCGCGGCGCCGAAAGCGGGGGACGCGCTCATCATGGGGGAACCGGGAATTTTGGTGACCGCCGGCGGACAGTATGGAGCAAATACGATGGAGGTGACCAAGGGCCTCGAACGGGCGCTGGACGAAATGAAGCCTGCGTTTGAATCGGAAGGGATCGAATATGTGCCGTCATTGCATCGGCCGGCGCGG
>DATAXU010000090.1:0-6326 GCA_036272955.1 Verrucomicrobiia bacterium | reverse complement strand
GGAACTCTGGCGTCTTCACTTTACTGGTTCACCGGCGGGGCCGATGGGGGGACGCCCAATGGCTTGACGCTGGCCAGCAACGGCGTCCTTTACGGGACAACTCAGACGGGCGGTGATTATGGCGGTGGAACCGTTTTCAGCGTCATGGCAGACGGCGTTTTCCAGACGCTTGTTCAATTTGCCACGACCAATGGCTCCAATCCACAGGCGGCGCTGACACAGGGCGCGGACGGCAACTTTTATGGCACGACGGAGGGCGGGGGGACCAACGGCGACGGGACGGTGTTCAAGATGACTCCCGATGGTGCCCTGACGACTTTGGTCGCATTCACCAACGCGACTAGCGCCAATCCGTACGTTGCATTGGTGCAAGGGACGAACGGCAATTTTTATGGTGCCACGCAGAATGGCTCCAGGCCGGGCGATGGGAATATATTTGAGATGACCCCGGCAGGGTCGCTGAATGTCATTTATTCGTTCACGGGCGGGCAGGATGGCAACGAGCCTATCGGCGCCCTGGCGCGAGGGACGGATGGGAATTTTTACGCCACCACCACGGCGGGCTGCGCGCACAATTACGGCGGCGTATTTAGAATGACTCCTGATGGGGCACTCACAAACCTGTATTCGTTTACGGGCACGGCGGATGGCTATAATCCCTATGGCGCGCTGGTCCAGGGGACGGACGGGTTTTTTTACGGGGTGACGAGACGGAACGTTATAGCCAACCTTCCGTTTTACGGGACGATTTTTAAATTTTCCACCAACGGCACGCTTACCACTTTATATGCGAACAATCCGTCGATTACCGGTGACGGGGAATATCCGTTCGCGGGGCTGATTCAGGGCGCGGACGGCAATTTTTATGGCACGACGCTTTACGGCAGTTCCACGATGAACGGGACGGTGTTCAGAGTCACGGCTGCGGGGGATTATGCCACGCTCACGACGTTCAATGGGTCCGACGACGGCGCGCAATCCAAAGCTGCAATGGTGCAGGACGCCGAAGGCAACTTCTACGGGACAACGACCGCCGGAGGGCCGTATGGAAAAGGCTCCATCTTCCGTTTAAGCATCACTTCCGCGCCGCAAATAACCCTCCAGCCGTCGAATCAGACCGCGTTGATTGGGTCTGTGGCGCAGTTTAGCGTATCCGTCTTCGGGGCATCACCGTTGGGATACCAATGGCAGAAGAACGGTGGCAACGTGATGGATGACGGGCGCATTGTCGGAGCCGCTTCGCGGATATTGACGATCAACGATGTCAGCGCGAACGACGCGGGAACGTATTCGGTCATCGTGAGCAATGGGCTTGGCTCTGTCGTGAGTTCGGACGCGGTCCTTACCGTGGCGGGGCCGCCAGTTCTCCAATCTGTCGTGACGGGCGCGGGCACGCTTGCTTTTACCTGGAGCGCGGCGACTGGCGAGTCGTATGAGGTGCAGACCACCACCAATCTGGCGTCCACCAACTGGCTGGACTTGGGCGGCATCATGACGGCGACAAATACGAACATGAGCGGGAGCTTTGGAATAGGGTCCAACTCGCAGCAGTTTTATCGGGTGCTTCTTCTGCCCTGATCCGCAACGTAAGCTTCCAGTTCGCGCGTCTTCATCCCTTTTTGTTCCGGGGTGAGGAAGCTGATTTCTATGGCGTTTTGCGCTAGGGTCAGGATTTCCTCGCGCGTCAATTGGAGGGCTTCGGCGACAGCGATAAAATTCTCGTTCATGTAGCCGCCGAAATAGGCGGGATCATCACTGTTGACCGTCGCTTTCAACTGGTGCAGCAACATGGTTTTTAAAGGATGGTCCTTCATCTCTTTGATACCGCGCAGTTTCAGGTTGCTCAGAGGGCAGACGGTCAGGCCCATCCTTTCCCTTGCAAGGCGAATCACCAATTCGCGGTCTTCCAGCGACCGGTTGCCGTGGTCGATGCGGTTGACCTTCAATAAATCCAATGCCTGGCGCACGTATTCCGGCGGGCCTTCCTCACCCGCGTGCGCCATCAGGGGTTTGCCGGTGGATCGGGCTTTGGCATAAATGCGCTCGAAGAGGGAGGGGGGGAAGGGCTTTTCGGAGCTATCGAGGCCGAATCCGTCAATCATATCCAGGTGCGGTGCGGCCTCTTCGAAAATTGCAAAAGCATCGGCCTCGGTTTTGTGGCGCAAGAAGGACATGATGAGTTTGGAAGTGATGCCGAATTCTTCCCGGGCAGCCGCCAGGGCGCGTTTGATGCCGCGCAGTGCGGTCGTGAATTCCACGCCGCGCTCGGTATGGCCCTGGGGGTCGAAAAAGATTTCGACATGGGTGACGTTTTGGGCGGCCATTTTCTTCAGGTAGGCGGCGGTCAGGTCGTAAAAGTCCCGCTCGGTGAGGAGGACGCTCATGCCCCGGTAGTAGAGATCGAGAAATTCCTGGAGGTTTGCGAACGTGTAGGCGGCGCGCACTTCATCCACGCTTTTGTAGGGAAGCGCGACGCCGTTGCGTTTCGCCAGCTCGAACATTAATTCCGGTTCGAGCGTTCCCTCAATGTGCAGATGAAGCTCAACCTTTGGCATTCCTTCAATAAATTTGACAAGGGCCTGGTCCATGCTGTCGTCACACATTTGTGAGAATAACCCGGGTAGAATCCCGGCTCCAGTTTATAATTGCGGCAATCCGGCATTGGTAGTTACCTGCATGAGGAAAGGAATCATCTATATGTCGATGTTATTTGCGGTGATATTGATTATTGTGATCGTGGTCATTGCCGGGCTGATTCTCATCGGCGCGGACTACAATCGGCTGGTTTCGCTGCGCAATCGCTTCAAGAACGCCTACGCGCAAATCGACGTTCAACTCAAGCGGCGCTATGACCTGATTCCGAACCTGGTGGAAACCGCCAAGGGATACCTCAAACACGAGCGCGGCACGCTGGAAGAAGTGATCTCGGCGCGCAACGCCGCGTCCGCCGCCAATATAAAAGCGGCCGCCAATCCCGGCGAGGCCGCGGCGATGCAAGAGCTTTCGAGCGCGGAGACGGTGTTGACGGGCAGCCTCGGACGGCTGCTTGCGGTGGCGGAGGCGTATCCCGACCTGAAGGCGAACACGCTGATGAGCAATTTGATGGAGGAATTGACCTCGACCGAGAACCGCGTCTCGTTTGCGCGACAGGCTTACAACGATTCGGTGATGGCGTATAATACGCAGTGCCAGGTGTTCCCTTCCAATTTCGTCGCGGGCATGTTCCATTTCGCGACGGCGGAATTTTTCGTGATTGACAAGCCGGAAGAGAAATCGCCCGTGCAGGTGAATTTTTAAAGCGCGGCGGAATGGCTCCCAATGGACTTCTTCGAACGCCAGCAACAGGCACACCGCAACACCAAATTCCTGGTGATTTATTTCATTGCCGGAGTCATGGGATTGATTGCGGCAATCTACCTGGCGGTTTCGTTGATTTGGGGAGGCGTCCACCACCGGCGTTCCCGATATTACAGTTACAACAACTACAACGCGGCGGAGGGTTCGTTTTGGAACCCGGAGTTGTTTGTCGGCGTGACGCTGGGGACGCTGGCGGTCATTGCGCTGGGGAGCGTTTCCAAAACGATGGAACTGGCGCAGGGAGGCAGCGCTGTGGCCAACATGATGGACGGCACACTCATTCGCCCCGACACAACAGACCCGAATGAACGCAAGCTTTTGAACGTTGTTGAGGAAATGGCGCTGGCTTCGGGCGTGCCGGTGCCGCCGGTCTATGTCATGCGGGGCGAGAAGGCGATCAACGCCTTTGCCGCGGGGCATTCCACCAGTGATGCCGTGGTCTGCGTCACCAGCGGTTGCATGAAATTGCTCACGCGCGACGAATTGCAGGGAGTCATCGGCCACGAATTCAGCCACGTTCTCAACGGGGACATGCGGCTGAATTTGCGCATGATGGGAATCATTTTTGGAATTGTGTGCCTGGGAGTTATCGGGCGTATTATGTGGCAGGTGCCCATGAGAAGCCGCGACCGCAATGCGCTTCCATTTCTGGGGCTGGCGCTGGTTGTGATTGGAGGCGTCGGCGTGTTCTTTGGCCGGCTGATTCAGGCGGCGGTCAGCCGTCAGCGGGAATTCCTGGCGGACGCCTCATCGGTGCAATTCACGCGGAATCCCGCCGGCATCGTCGGCGCGTTGAAAAAGATCGGGGGCCTTGCTTATGGTTCGCGCCTACAGGCGACCCATGCGAACGAAGCTTCACATATGTTTTTCGGAAACGGCGTGAGCGAATCGTTGTTTGGCCTCATGGATACGCATCCGCCATTGGAAGAGCGCATCCGCGCGCTGGATCCGTCGTTTGACGGGAAATTTCCGACGATGGTGAGCGAGGTCGAACCCGTCCAAGCGCCGACGGCCCGTGCTCCGATTCTCGTGCCGCCGATCATCGGGGCACTGGCGGTGCTTCCCCATGCGGGCGCCCCGACCCCGGCGCATCTCCATTATGCGGTGGAACTGCGCAATTCCTTTCCGCCGGAGGTGCAAGCCGCGGCGCGGGAGCCATTCGGCGCGTCGGCGCTCGTCTATGCGTTGCTGCTTGCGCCGGACGGTGAGTTGCAATCCAGTCAATTGGAATTTATCTCGTCGAACACGTCGTCTGGAATCGCGGAGGAGGTCCAGCGGTTGTTGCCGCAGATTTCCGAACTGGCTTCGCGCGCGAAACTGCCGCTGGTGGACCTTGCGTTGCCGGCGCTGAGCCATCTTTCGCCCGCGCAATACGACGAATTTCAGGCGGCGGCCGAACACCTCATTGAGAGCGATGGGCAAGTTGAACTTTTTGAGTACGTGCTGCAAAAAATCATCCTGCGACACCTTGACGCGAAGTTCAAAGGAGCGCGCAAACCGATCGTGCAGTATTATTCCATCAATGGAGTCGCCGACGACTGCGAGGTGCTGCTTTCGGCGCTGGCGTATGCCGGCCAAAGCGGGGTGGACAAAGTGCAGGCCGCGTTCCAACAAGGGGCGGCTCCGCTGAACAGGGCCGCCCGAGCGCCTTTGAAACTTCGTTCCGTCGAGCAGTGCGGATTGGAGCAGGTTGAGAGGGCATTGGATCATTTGGCGGAAGCGGCGCCGCAACTCAAGAAAAGCGCCATCAACGCGTGCGCCCAAACTGTCGCGGCTGACGGTGTTATTGAGGAAGCCGAAGCCGAATTGCTGCGGGCGATCGCGGAAGCCCTGGATTGTCCCCTCCCGCCGTTTGTGCAAACGCCGGATTGACGCGGCGCGGAGACGCTTGACGGGGTTTCGCCTGGCGAGGCACGTTATCTTCAATTGAAGACAACGATGAGATTGAAACTTCTTTGTTATTCGGCCGCCGCCGTCCTCGCCTTCAACGCCAGCGCGGGAACGGTCATGGTCTTTGCGGCCGCCAGCCTGACCGATAGTTTGAAACTCATCGCCAAACACTACGAAGCGGAATCGCAGGACCATATTGAATTCAACTTTGCCGGCTCCAGTCTTCTGGCGCGGCAAATCGAAGAAGGCGCGCCCGCCGATATTTTCTTTTCCGCGGATGAAAAATGGATGAACGACTTGGAGGGCAAAGGATTGATCGTCAAGAAAAGCCGGAAAGATCGGCTGTCGAACTCGCTGGTGATTATTGTGGGCGCGGACAGTTCGCTTGCGGTTTCGTCGCCCCGCGACTTGACGGGCATTGGACGAATCGCGCTGGCGGACCCCAAGGCGGTGCCGGCGGGGATTTATGCGCGGGAATATTTGGAGAAACAAAATCTTTGGACGGCATTGGAACCGAAAGTTATTCCGGCCGCCAATGTTCGCGCGGCGCTGGCGGCGGTAGCTTCAGGAAATGCAGATGCCGGCATTGTCTATAAGACGGACGCGGCCATTTCGAAACGGGTGAAGGTCGTGTATGAAGTCCCGGCCAGCGATGCGCCGGTCATCACCTATCCGATGGCGGAGGTGAAAGGCACGTCGGATTCCGCGGCGGTGGGGAAATTTCTTGAGTATCTCGATTCGGCGGCGGCGGGGCGGGTGTTTGCCGACTTTGGGTTCATTGTCAAAAACGCGGCGCCATGAGCGGGGATTGGCAAATTGTTTGGTTTACAGCCTGGGTGTCCGCGTTCAGCACGTTGCTGATCCTCCCGTTTGGGGTCCTGACCGCGTGGCTGTTGGCGCGTCACGATTGGCCGGGGAAATCGCTCGTCGAAACCATTGTCACTCTCCCGCTGGTGATGCCGCCGGTGGCGACGGGCCTCATCCTGCTGAAAATACTGGGGCGCAACGGCGTTGTGGGGAAGTTCTTTTTCCAGCGATTGCACATGGACATCGCGTTTACGTGGCGCGCGGTGCTGGCG
>DATAXU010000089.1:0-41104 GCA_036272955.1 Verrucomicrobiia bacterium | reverse complement strand
AAGTCCCCGCTCAACCGGTCTTGTCGCCGGAAGAAGCGTTGCGGGCTTTCAAAATTCAGCCGGGCTTTCACATCGAATTGGTGGCCAGCGAGCCGCTCGTCCGCGACCCGATCGCCATGGCCTTTGCGCCGGATGGCCGTATTTGGGTGGTGGAGATGAGCGGGTATATGCCCAATGTGGATGGCATCGGCGAAGACAAACCCGTGGGGAAGGTGGTGATCCTGGAGTCCTCGCACAATGACGGACATTTGGATAAGCGAGTGGTTTTTGCGGACCATTTGGTTTTGCCGCGGGCGGTCGCCCTGGTCCGCGATGGGGTGCTGATTGGTGAACCTCCTCATCTCTGGTATTATTCGATTGTCGATGGCGACAAGCCAGGCAGGCGCATCGAAGTGGCTAAGGATTTTGGCAGTGATTACAATCCACAAAACACAGCCAACGGTTTGATGTGGGCGCTGGACAATTGGATTTACTGCGCTTCCCATACCACACGTTTTCGCAACACCGATGGCGACTGGCTGAAGGGGCCGACCACGCGGCGCGGCGAGTGGGGCATTTCAGAGGATGATTTTGGCCGGCTCATTTACAATTCCAATGAAGACCAATTCCGCATCGATCTCGTCCCATCGGAATACATCCAGCGCAATCCTGATTACCATCATGCTTTGGGATTGAACGTCGATCCGATTCACGATCAAACGGTCTGGCCGGCTCACATGACACCCGGCGTTAATCGGGGTTACTGGAAGGACATTCTGCGGCCTGATGGCACCCTGGCAAAAACCACCGCGGCCTGCGGGCCGCTGATTTATCGCGGCGATAATTTTCCCCCGGAATATCGTGGGAACGCTTTTGTGTGCGAGCCGGCGGGCAATCTTGTTATTCGCGATATTTTGGTTGAGACCAACGGCACGATGACGGGTCACGAGGCTTACAAACACGAAGAGTTTATCGCATCGACCGACGAGCGATTCCGCCCGGTCAGCCTCTATAACGGCCCGGATGGCGCGCTTTACCTGGTGGATTTTCATCGCGGCACGCTGGAGCATCGTCTGTCTGTCACGACTTACTTACGGCGGCAAATCAAGGCGCGCGGATTGGAGCAGCCGCTGGGTTTGGGCCGGATTTATCGCATCACTTACGGAACGAATATTCCTGTTCGGGCTACGCTGCAGGATTTGAGCTCGGCCCAACTCGTGGAAAAGCTCGGCAGTCCTGACGGGTGGATTCAAGACACCGCGCAACGTCTGCTCGTGGAGCGCGACAATCCGAGCGTTGTTCCAGCTCTCAAAGCGCAAGCTCTTCATTCGACCAATCCAGTGACCCAAATCCACACTCTCTGGACGCTGGATGGCATGGGCGAGGTGGACAAGGAAACCGTGTTCAGTCTATTGGCCAGTCCACAACCGAAGGTTCGGGCGACCGCAGTCCGGCTCGCGGAAAGTTTTTTGCGCGGCCCGCATTCCGATGAATTTTTCAAACACTTGATTCCGATGGCGGAAAAAGATCTGGACCCGGATGTTCAACTGCAATTGGGGTTTACCTTTGGGCAAATCATCCGGCCCGAAGCGTGGCAGGGTTTGCGCATCGTGGCTGAGAATTCCGCATCGCGGCCATTGGTGCGGGAGGCGATTATCAGCGGGCTCTATCAGCGGGAATTGGAATTCACGGAACAATTGGCGCTTGAATGGAAGGATGAGAAATCCGGGCGTGCCGCGCTGCTGGAGGGACTGACGGAATGCATTGCCGCCTCGCGCAGCACGAACGATATTGGGCGGTTGTTGGGAGTCGCATCAGGCGCTGTGGAATGGCAGCAAACGGCGATCCTGGACGGCATGAATGCGGGGACACAGGCGAAAAGTAAAAAGATTTACTTCACGTCCGAGCCAATGGGCCTGGTCCAGATTGGCAGTCATCCCAAGCTGGCGGGGCAAATCGAAAAGCTGGAGCGATTGTTGACCTGGCCGGGACAGGCTGGATACGTTCCGCCCCCGTTTGTTCCACCGCTCACGGCTGACGAACAACAGCGGTACGACCTTGGCCATAAACTTTTCAATTTCACTTGCGCGGCCTGCCATCAGCCCACGGGGCTTGGTTCGCCCGGCGTGGCGCCGCCGCTGAGGGATTCGGAATGGGTGCTTGGGTCAAAGGAACGGCTGGCGCGGATCGTTTTACAAGGTGTGCAGGGGCCGATCAAAGCGGCGGGCGTTTCCTTCGATTCAACGATGCCGAGTTGGGCGTCGTTTAACGATGAGCAGCTTGCGGGCATATTGACCTACATCCGCCGTGACTGGGAACAAGGCGCGACAGCGATCCAGCCCGAAAGCGTCAAAGCTGTCCGGCAAGCCACAGAAGATCGTGACAGCGCATGGACGCAAGCGGAATTAACTAAAATACCGTGAGAAGGCCACGGCCCTTTTAGACATGGGACTCTTGTAATGCGACCAAAGGGCGCCGGATGACCTGGCCCTGGAAGGTGTAGCCGGCGGCGAGGGTTTCGCTGACGAGGGCGTTGCCGTTGGCGGAGAGGCCTTCCAAAACTTTGTGCAGATTTGGGTCGAATGGTTCGCCGGGTTTGCCGAAGGTCGCCACCAGGCCGATGCGGCGGGCGGCTTCGCGGCAACTGTTTTGAAATTGGGTCATTTGTTCGGCAAGCGCGGGCTGGCCGGATCGTTGCGCGGCCTGAAAGACAGCAAAAACGTGGTCCATGATGTGGACCATGATCTGAAGCCATTCGGCTTCGGCACGGCGCAGTTTTTCCACTTCCAAACGCAAGTGGGCGCGTTCGGTGTCGCCGGCTTTTTTGAGGAACTCGGTGAAGGTGCGGGCTTCGGCGGACATGGATTCGGCAATGCCCCGGGCGGCGGTGGCCGTTTCGGCGGCTTGTTGCTGGTACTCGTGCCATTGAGTGGTGGCTCCGGCAATTTGGGCGGCGACTTGTTCGATTTTTTGGATGCGACTTGTGGCTTCCGCGAGGAGGCTGGCCTGGGCGAGGGTTTGATCGTCGGCATTGCGGCGCAAAAAGGGGAACACAAGGCTCCAAGCGGCGCACGCGACGCAAAGGATCAGCAACGCGGCGTTCCAGCCGGGCAATGGGCGGCGGCTCAACTGCAATATCAATCCGGCGGCGATGAGCAATAGGATGTCCGCCGCCAAAAACGGCCAGAGCGGCAGGTTCGATTGTTTGTCTGTCATTTCGGTCATTGAGAGTTAACACATTATTGCGCCGGTCGGCAATATCTTCCCCAGATCAGGGTGAAGGCGGTGGCGAAGTCGGCGGGGGAGGATTTGATCCAATGGGTTACGTGCGCGGGGGCGAACCAGCTGCCGGTGTCGATTTCTTCGGGCTGCAAAATAAAGGGGCCTTCGGATTGGAGACGGTAAACCCAGACGAATTCCTGGTCGGTTTGAGGGCAGGCGTCGATTTTGAAAAGACGGGGCGGGGGAGTGTCAATCACAAGGCCGAGTTCTTCGCGCAATTCGCGGATGGCACACGGGTCGTAGTCCTCGCCGCTGTCCACGTGGCCGGATGAGGAGGAATCCCAGGCGCCGGGAAAGGTGTCTTTTTGCATGGAGCGTTTTTGCAGGAAGATTTCCTTGCGCGCGTTGAAGACGAGGATGTGGACGGCGCGGTGTTTGTGGCCGTCGCGATGGACCTGGCGGCGCGGAAGTTGGCCGATGACTTCGTCGCGGTCGTTTACGATGTCGAAGATTTCGTCGTTCATGGCGTGGTTAAAATTTCGGTGAGGCGCACGAATTGTTCGAGGCTGACTTGTTCGGCACGGATTTGCAACGAGATGCCGGCGGACTGAAAGGCGTTTTCGAGGGCGGGTTTTGACCAATCCTGCTTTAAGAGCTTGAGCATCATTTTGCGGCGCTGGGAGAAACCGCGTTTGACGATTTTGACGAAGATGCGATCCAGACCCGGCTTCAATAGCGGAACGGCGCGGGCGGCAAGAACGATGCAGGCGGAATCGACTTCTGGTTCGGGAAAGAAACAGGGGGCGGGAATTTTGAAGTATTCCAAGGGCTTATAATGCAGTTGCAGGAGCAGGCTTAGGACGCCGTAATCTTCGGCGCCGGTGGCGGCCATGACGCGGCGGGCGACTTCCAATTGCAGGGTGGCGACGATTCGCACGGGCGGGCGCTCGGCTTGGGCCAGTTCGACGAGGATCGGCGAGGCGACGGAATATGGGAGGTTTGAAACCAGCTTCCAGCCGGCCCATTCGCGGTGCTGTTTTACGTAATCCAACGCATCGGCGTGGAGGAGGGTGAAGGCGGGGGATTGAGGGAACTTTTGCGCAAGAAAATCGTAGAGGCGGCGATCCCACTCGATGGCGAGAACGGTAACGGCGGATTCGACGAGCAGGTTTGTCAGCGGGCCTAAGCCGGGGCCGATCTCCAACACTTTGTCGCCGGGTTTTAATTCGGCGGCGGCGGCGATTCGGCGAAGCTGGTTTTGGTCGTGGAGAAAATTTTGGCCGAGCGACTTGGTCAATTTCAAATCGCGCTCGGCGAGGACTTGCTTCATTTCGGAAAGTTTCACGAGAGGATTTCTCCGAGCGCCTTGACTGCGGCAGTTAATTCGCGGCGGGTTGTGGTCAGCGGAGGTGTGAAGCTGATGACGTTGCCGTGTTCGCCTTCGGGGAGGAGAATGAAACCCCGACGCAGCATTTCCTTGATGACAGCGAATGTGCGGTCGGTGGCGGGGGAGCCGTCGCGATTTTTCAATTCGACGCCGGCCATCAGGCCGCGCCCGCGAATTTCGGCGTCGGCTGAGGGGATTTTGGCGTGGAGAAGTTCGAGCAAAAATTTGCCCAGTTGGGCGGAACGCTCCGGCAATTTTTTATCGCGAATCTCGCCGATTTGCGCAAGGGCCATGGCGCATCCGACGGGATTGCCCTGGAACGTGCTGGTGTGGATGGCCTCGCCTTTGGAACTTGGCCAGGCTCTGTCAATGATATCCGCGCTGCCGACGCAGACGGAAAGAGGGAAACCGCCGGTGAGGGCTTTGCCGAGGCAGATCAAATCCGGGATGGTCTCGGAATGCTCGCAGGCGAACCATGTGCCGGTGCGGCCAAAGCCTGTGTAAATTTCGTCGAGGATCAGCAGGGCGCCGGATTGATTGCACCACGAGCGCAGCATCGGAAGGAAATTGTGTGGAGGAATGCGAATGCCGCCGCGGGCCTGGATCGGCTCGACCAGAACGGCACCGCACGGCTTAAGCTGTTTTTGCAGGCGTTTGACGTCCTGGGTGGTTTTGGGAAATGGAAGAAAGTGACCGAACTCGCGCAATTGCGAGCGGAACGGGTCGCGGAAAAAGGGTCGATGTGTGGCATTGAGCGCGCCATAACCGAGGCCGTGGTACGCGCCTTCGAATGCGATAATGCGCGAGCGGCCTGTTGCGAGAATGGCGGTTTTGAGGGCGGCTTCGACGGCTTCAAAACCGGAATTGTTGAAGATGGTTTTGCCGGAGTGGCGACCGGCGCTCCAGCGTTCGAAAGTAATATGGCTTAATTCGCGCGCGAGTTGGGCTTTGAGCGCGTGGGGGTGAACGTCGCCCATTGCATGGGGCAGGCGGCCGATTTGCCGGCGCGCGGCGGCGACTACGCGGGGGTTTGCGTGGCCGGCGGCTGCGACTCCGAATGCCGCGGTCAAGTCGAGATAGCGCTTGCCCTCGGCGTCCCAAACCTGCGTGCCACGCGCGCGCTCCCAAACGATGGGCCACGAACCATCCGGCTCGATGGCGAGCATATTGGGAGATTCGTAGGCGCGGAGTTCGGCCAGGACGCGTTGGGTGGCGGTTGTCATTAAACGCCCTTCTGGTCCGGCGGCCAGATGAATTTGTGCATTTGCAGTTGGAAGCGGACGGGGAGGGCGTCGGCGATGATTTGCTCGACCAATTGTTGACGCGTTATCGGAAATTGCCCGGCGGGGACTGCTTTGAGCGATTTGTCTTTTTGATGCGGCAAAAGGGGCGACACCCAGGAGAAGAGGACCGGACATTTCTTAGCCAGCTTGCCCTCCACGACAAAGGCCTTCGCCCACTCATAATCCTGGTGAGTTCCGATGACGAATTTGACCTCATCGGTTTTTTTGAGGAGCGCGAGGTTTTCCATTTTGTTGCGGGCGGATTCGCCGCTGCTGGGACATTTCAAATCCATGATGCGATGCACTCGCGGATCGACCGCGCCGATATCGTGAGCGCCGCTGGTTTCGAGCAGGACGGAGAAACCGGCATCGCAAAGGGCGGTCATCAGCGGAAGTGAATTTTTTTGCAACAACGGCTCGCCACCGGTCAATTCAACCAGCGGCAGCCAAAGTGCGGAGTGGGCGTTCGCAAAAGGCTTGGCCAATTCCGTGACTCGCGCGAGAATTTCCGCCAGCGTCATTTTCCGTCCCTCAGTGAATGCGTAGGCGGTGTCGCAGTAGGAACAGCGGAGATTGCATGCTGTCAAGCGGATGAATACACAGGGCAAACCAGCCCAGGTGCTCTCGCCCTGGACGCTGAGGTAAATCTCGTTGATGACCAAACTGTCCGACATAACGTTAATTTACGATTTACGATTGACGATTTACGAGTCACAAATAGAGGCATCGAATGAATACAAACCAGTTGTTCGGACATACCCGGGATGTGGTCAAGAGCCGTTATGCGTTGAGAACGCCCGCTGGTTTCGTCGCCAGTTGCCTGCCGGGATGGCGCAATTGCCTGGTGATCGCGCAAATTTCGCCCGGCATGGGCGCGCATTTTTGCCAATTCCAAATCGACGTGCAGCCCAACGGAGAAGGGCGCGGAAATTCGGGCGAGAACGAATGGGTCGTCTATGTGGTGAAAGGAAAGTGCGCGGCGAATTTGGGCGGGACGAAACATAAGCTGGCAGCGGGCGGGTTCGCGTACGTGCCGGCGCAAACGGATTTTTATTTCTACCAATCCAGCGGGGCGCAATTGCTCATTTTCCAGAAAAAATATCAGGCGCTTGCCGGATGGGAAAAGCCGGGCGTGCTCGTCGGCGAGGCGGCGGCGATTGCGGGGCAGCCATTTCTTGGAAACAAGGACGCGCGTTTGCAGGTGCTGTTGCCGGACAATCCGAGCTTCGACATGGCGGTGAACATTTTCACGTATCAACCGGGGGCGACGCTGCCGTTTGTCGAGACGCATGTGATGGAGCATGGATTGCTGATGCTGGCGGGCCAGGGGATTTACCGGCTGGACGCGGACTGGCATCCGGTGCAGGCGGGGGATGTGATTTGGATGGGGCCGTATTGTCCGCAATGGTTCGTGGCGATGGGGGCGACGGCGGCCAGTTATATTTACTACAAGGATGTCAATCGCGCGTTGTGAAACCTGCGTTGGAAATTGACATCGGCAGGTTGAGCCGGGAGATCGAAGAACTGGCGTTGATTTCGGAGAATCCGCCGCCGGTGGTCACGCGCGTGTTGTTTTCCGATGCGGACCTCAAGGCGCGCGCGCACGTCAAGGAACTTTGCCGGCAGGCGCGGCTCAATATCCGGGAGGACGCCGTCGGAAATATTTTTGCGCGCTGGGAAGGACGCGACGATGGAGCGCCGGCGATCGGCACGGGGTCGCATATCGACGCGATCCCGAACGCGGGCAAATACGACGGGGTGGTAGGAGTGCTCGGAGGACTTGAGGCGATCCGCTCGCTGCAACGAAGTGGATTCCAACCGGGGCGCTCGATTGAATTGATCATTTTTACGGCGGAGGAACCGACGCGATTTGGCATCGGCTGTTTGGGCAGTCGAATCATGGCCGGGGCGTTGAGCGATGAAAGGATCGCGGCGCTGCGCAGTTCCGAAGGACATGATTTTGATTATTGGCGGCAACGTGCTGGGATCGAAGGGGACGTCGAATCCGCGCGGTTTGATGTTGAGGAGTTGGGAGGTTTCATCGAATTGCACATTGAACAAGGGCCGGTTTTGGAACGGGAGAAGCTGGACATTGGGATCGTCGAAAAAATTGCGGCGCCGTCGTCGTTGCGGCTGCGGCTTACGGGAGTTGGCGGTCATGCGGGGGCGGTGTTGATGCCTGAGCGCCACGATGCGCTGGTTGCGGGGGCGGAAATCGCGTTAGCGGTGGAGCAGGCGGCGCTTACCAGCGGCAGCGCGGACATGGTGGCAACGACCGGGGTTTTTCGGATTGAGCCGGGGGCGATCAATAGCGTTCCGTGCGGGGCGCATTTGGAAATTGATTTGCGGGACACGGATGCGGGGTGCCGCGATGCGGCGCTGGCGAAGATTGAAACGGCGGCGAAGGAAATTTGCGGACGGCGGGGAATCGAACTGCAATTGGAGCGGATCAATGTGGATGCGCCGGCCATTTGCGACCGGTTCCTGGTGAAAGTGCTGGGGCTGAACTGCCAGGACTTGAACTTTTCCTGCATGAAGCTGATCAGCCGGGCATATCACGATACGCTGTTCATGGCGCGGATTTGTCCGAGCGCGATGATATTCATCCCTTGCCGTGGGGGCGTGAGCCATCGGCCGGATGAATATTCCGCGCCGGAACAAATTGGGCGAGGCGTGAAGCTGCTGGCGGAGACGTTGCGATTGCTGGCGGTGTGATAGATAACAGAAAGGGCCGGACTTTCGTCCGGCCCCCTCGTTTATGAGAACAAACGAGTGAAATCGCTGTGTTGATTTAGCTGCGCGGCAGACAAGACGCTTTTGCACACACGGACCTGCTCTTTAGCACCGTCAACGATCAAACAATAGCCCCATACCGGTTTTTCACCAAGTCCCCAGTACTGGTGACACTGGGGACAAAAATTGACGGGCGGTGAAATCGGGTTTAACAATCAATTAGTGGCGAGGCGGCGAGATGGGTCATGAGCGCGAACGAAACAATCCTGGTGGTCAATGGCGGGTCTTCGAGTATCAAAATATCCGTCTATTCGAAAAAGGATCCGGCGCGCCCGACGCTGTCGGGAAAGCTGGAGAGAATCGGGAGCGGGGAGGCGAGCTTTCAGTGGCGACAGGGGGATTCGGCGCCAGGGGGCAAAGAAAACGTTGAGGCGCCGGATCACAATGCGGGGGCGCGGTTTCTGATTGACTGGATCGGGCGGCGGCCGGAGGCGGTGAGAATCGCGGCGGTGGGGCATCGCGTGGTGCATGGGGGACCAAAATATAGCACGCCGCAGGCGATCACGTCGGAGGTGATCGCGGAATTGGAACGGATTGGGACGTTTGACCCGGAACACTCGCCGGGACAGCTTCAGTTGATCGGCGTTTTTCAAGAGCACTTGCCGGGGGTTCCGCAAATTGCGTGTTTCGACACGGCGTTTCACCAGACGATGCCGCGAGTGGCGAAGATTTTGCCGCTGCCGAGAAAGTATGACGCCAAGGGCGTGCGGCGTTACGGCTTTCATGGGTTGTCATTTACTTTTTTGGTGGAGGAATTGGAGCGGCTGGACGGGCCGGCGGTTGCGCGGGGGCGCGTAATCCTGGCGCACCTGGGCAACGGAGCGAGCCTCGCGGCGGTGCGGAACGGGCACGGCGTCGATACGAGCATGGGTTTCACGCCGACGGCGGGGATACCGATGAGCTCGCGGACGGGGGATTTGGACCCGGGCGTGTTTTCCTACTTGTGCCTGAGCGAAGGTGTGACGCCGGAGAAGTTTGGGCACATGGTCAATGCGGAATCGGGCTTGCTCGGGATTTCGGAAATCAGTTCGGACATGCGGGACCTGTTGGCGCGGGAAGCGGAGGACGTGCGGGCGGCGGAGGCGGTGGAGGTTTTCTGTTACCAAACGCGCAAGTGGATCGGGGCATTTGCGGCGGTGCTGGGCGGAGTTGAAACATTGGTCTTTGCCGGAGGGATCGGTGAAAATATGCCGGTGGTGCGGGAACGGATTTGCGCGGGGCTGGGATTTCTTGGCATCGCGATTGATCCCGTTCGGAACGCGGCGAACGCGGGAATTATTTCCCCCGAGAACAGTGGAGCGAACGTGCGGATGATCCGCACCAATGAGGAAGTGGTGATCGCGAAGGCGGTTTGGCGGCTTTTGAGTCAATAACATTGAACCTATAAACAAACATGAAAAAACCTTTGGCGGAGTCTTTGTTGCGGAAAATGGACGCCTATTGGCGGGCGTCGAATTATCTTGCGGTGGGCCAGATCTATTTGCTGGACAATCCGCTTTTGAAAAAGCCGCTGCGACTGGAGCATGTCAAGCCGCGGTTGCTCGGGCACTGGGGGACGACGCCGGGGTTGAATTTTCTTTACGTCCACCTGAACCGGATCATCCAGCAATATGATTTGAACATGTTTTTCATTGCGGGGCCGGGGCATGGCGGGCCGGCGGTGGTGGCGCAGACCTATCTGGAAGGGACGTATTCGGAATTGTATCCGAATATCGGGCGGGACGAAGCGGGATTGAAACGGCTGTTCAAGCAGTTCTCGTTTCCGGGCGGTATTCCCAGCCACGCGGCGCCGGAAACGCCGGGGTCGATTCACGAAGGGGGCGAGCTGGGTTATTCGCTGACGCACGCGGCGGGGGCGGTTTTCGATAATCCCGATTTGATTGCCGCGTGTGTCGTCGGCGATGGCGAAGCGGAAACGGGGCCACTGGCGGCAAGCTGGCACGTCAATAAATTTTTAAACCCGGCAACCGACGGCGTCGTTCTGCCGATTTTGCATTTGAACGGTTACAAGATCGCCAACCCAACGGTGCTGGCGCGCATCAGCCGCGAAGAGTTGGAGCACTTGTTCACCGGGTATGGGTACCGTCCGTATTTCGTCGGAGGGGACGAACCGGATTTGGTCCACCAGGCGATGGCGGCGACGCTGGATGAAATTGTCGGCGAAATTCGGCGCATTCAGTCGGAGGCGAGAGCGAACGGATTTCGGAAACGGCCGGCGTGGCCGATGATCGTGTTTCAAACGCCGAAGGGATGGACGGGGCCGAAGGTGGTCGATGGCGTGCAGATCGAAGGGACGTGGCGGGCGCATCAGGTGCCGTTGGACAAACTGGCGACGAAGCCGAGCCATCTTCGGCTGCTGGAGAAGTGGCTCAAGAGCTATAAGCCGGAGGAATTGTTTGACAAGCATGGCGCGTTCAAAGCGGATTTGGCGGCGCTGGCGCCCGCTGGCGTGCGACGCATGGGGGCGAACCCGCACACGAACGGAGGGTTGTTGTTGCGGGATTTGAAAATGCCGGACTTTCAGGATTACGCCGTCAAAGTTCCGAAGCCAGGCAGCGTGATCGGCGAGGCGACGCGCGTGCTGGGGACGTTTTTGCGGGATGTCACGCGGTGCAACGAGGATTCGAAGAACTTCAGGGTTTTTGGGCCGGACGAAACGAAGTCGAACCGGCTGGACGCTCTTTTTGAAGTGACGAACCGGCAATTCACGGGGGAGATTTTGAAGACGGACGATCATATCAGTCCCACTGGCCGCGTGATGGAGGTGTTGAGTGAACATTTGTGCGAGGGGTGGCTGGAAGGGTATTTGCTGACGGGGCGGCATGGATTTTTTTCCTGCTACGAGGGGTTTATCCATATCGTTGACTCGATGTTCAACCAGCACGCGAAATGGCTGAAGACGACGCTGCGCATTCCTTGGAGGCGGCCGATTGCGTCGCTGAATTATCTGCTCAGTTCGCACGTTTGGCGGCAGGACCACAACGGGTTCAGCCATCAGGACCCGGGGTTCATCGACCATGCGATGAACAAGAAGGCGGAGATCATCCGCGTTTATTTGCCGCCCGACGCGAACACGCTGCTGTCGGTCGCGGACCATTGCCTGCGCAGCCGGCATTACATCAATGTGATTGTCGCGGGCAAACAACCGGCGCCGCAATGGCTCACGATGGATGAAGCTGTCAAACATTGCACGGCGGGGCTTGGCATCTGGACGTGGGCGAGCAGCGATGCGGGTACGGAACCGGACGTGGTGATGGCGTGCGCCGGAGATGTGCCGACATTGGAAACCCTGGCGGCGGTGGAATTGCTGCGGACGGAATTTCCGGCGTTGAAAATTCGCGTTGTCAACGTTGTCGATTTGATGACGCTGCAACCAAAGTCGGAGCATCCGCACGGGTTAAGCGACGCGGATTTTGACGCGATCTTCACGAAGGACAAACCGATTGTGTTCGCGTATCACGGCTATCCGTGGCTGATCCACCGGCTGACCTATCGCCGGACCAACCACCACAATATGCACGTGCGCGGTTACAAGGAGGAGGGCACGACGACGACGCCTTTTGACATGGTGGTTTTGAACGAATTGGACCGGTTTCATTTGGTGAAGGATGTCATCGACCGCGTGTCATTCCTAGGGCCGCGCGCGGCTTATCTTGGGCAGGCGATCCGGAACAAATTGATTGACCACAAGAATTACATCGAGGAACGCGGGGAGGACATGCCGGAAATTCGGGATTGGAAGTGGGGCGCGAAGATGAAAATGTTGTAATCTCCCTTGTTTACGAGGAGGGCATTTTGTGGCATTGTGTGGGCGTGGGCAAACCCGCCAGACGAGAAATCGAAGAGAGCAACATCGTGGAACTGCGTGTCGCGCCAGTGTTCACCGAAATTCCCGCGTGGCGGGAAGTCGGCGAGGGATGGCGGCATTTGCACGGCAGCGTTGTGGGCACGGGGGTCAGTTTTGAGTGGCATGATTTTCAGGCAAACGCGGAATTCGACTGGGGCAAGAGCTTTCATCCGGGCAGCCTCGAAGTGTGCCTGAACCTGGAAGGGGAGGGGCGCGTGAGTTTCCACAAATCCCATGCGACGTTTACGCCTTTGACGGCGGGATTTTACCGGCGGGGGGAGCAGCCCTTGCGAGGGACGCGGGCCGCGAATCAAAGGCACCAATTTCTCACCGTGGAAATGTCGTTTGAATTTCTGCGGGAAAATTTGCGGGAGTCGGTGGCGTCCC
Organism: Verrucomicrobiia bacterium; assembly: GCA_036272955.1. Classification (GTDB taxonomy): domain Bacteria; phylum Verrucomicrobiota; class Verrucomicrobiia; order Limisphaerales; family Palsa-1400; genus DATAUD01. The sequence continues at coordinate 28,206 of DATAXU010000089.1, read as the reverse complement.
TGCACCCGTTGGTGAGCGATGTCGTCGCGGGGCGGTCGGAAAAATCGAGCGTGGCGCCGACGTTCCGGTTGACGAGCCGTCAACAACAATTGCTGGGAACGTTGAGGCAGGCGCCGGTTTTGTCAATGGCGCAACCGCTGTGGTACCAGGCGAAGGCGCTGGAAGTGGCGGCGGAATTTTTCTTCGTGACACCGTCGGAGGAGGAACTTTTTTGCCAGCGGCAACACCGGCTGGCAGCGGAGCGGGTCGAAAAGGTGGTTGCGGTGCTGCGCCTGAAACTGGCGGAGCCGCCGGCGCTGGAGGAATTGGGGCGCGCGGTGGGTTGCAGTCCGTTTCACCTGAGCCGGACGTTTTCGACGGCGACGGGCATGACGATCCCGCAGTACATACGGCAATTGCGGATGGAACGGGCGGCGGAATTGCTGAGGTCGGGGAAATTCAACGTCACGGAGGCGGCGCTGGAAGTCGGGTATTCGAGCTTCGGGCATTTCAGCCAGGTGTTTCACGAAACGTTTGGGTGCTGCCCGGGACTTTATCCGCTGCGGACACCGGCTCAAAAAGTTCCTTCCAAGGCGCGCTAACCTAAGCAGCTACAGTCAAGTCTATAAATCCCCTTTGTGGGTCAACACTAATTAATTGGACGCGCGTTTTTTGGCCGACGTCCAATCCCTTTTCGCCGTGGACGACCCTGCCTTCGGCTGGAACGGAAAGCAGGCGGGCATATGTCCCCTTGGGCGAAACGCCGGTGACGATGGCGTCGAAGGTTTTCCCGATTTGCGGGCCGAGCATGATCGCGGCGGCGACTTTTTTCATGAAGCGCTCGACATGGCGGGCGGCGGATTCGCGCTCGGTGCAATGCGCGGCGACTTCCGATAATTCGGCTTCAGAGAACGGGCAGGGGACTTTGTCGAGGGCGGCCTTGAGGAGGCGCTGCATGACCAAATCCGCATAGCGGCGATTCGGGGCGGTGGAATGGGTGTAATCCTGGACGGCCAATCCGAAGTGGCCTTCGTGCTCGCCGCCGGGGTGCTCGACAACGTATTCGCCGGGACCGAGGGACTTGAGGACGGCGAGCGACAATTCGGGAAAACGATCTGGATCGGCCTGCTTTCGCGCCAGGAGAAATTCGCTCAATGCCTTGGCGTCGGGAGCGTCGGGCAATTTTGTGCCCGCGGCGGCGGCGATTGCCTGGATGCGGTCCCAGCGTTTGGGGGTGCGAACGATGCGGCGCAGGCAGAGGAAATTGTGCGCGCGCAGGAATTGCGCCATGGCGACGTTGGCGGCGATCATGAAACTTTCGATGATGTCGCGCGCGGGCGATCCCCGGACGATGTCGAAGCCGTGGACGGAATTATTGACGACAAGCGGCACGCTTTCCACGCCGCCGAGCGTGAGGGCGCCGCGTTCCGTGCGGAAGCGTTTGAGACGCTGGCTGGCCTCCTGCTGGAGAAATAATTGATCGCGCAAATCGGCGGGCGGCGCGGATGAAGAGGCGCCGGCCAGCCACGCGGCGACCTGGTCGTAATTGAGTTTGGCCTTGTTGCGCAGCAGCGCCGCGCAATGGTCGGCGCAAACGACGTCACCGTCCGCGCTGACGACGAACTCCATGACAATGGCGCGGCGGTCGGCGTCCTGGGAGAGCGATGTGAGGTCGGTGGAGAGCCGTTCCGGCAACATTGGAAAGACCGGGCCGCCGGTGTAAACGGAGGTGGCGTTGGCGCGGGCGTGCGCGTTTGTGGCGGAGTTAGCGGTGACGACGGCATCGACATCCGCAATACCGACGAGGACGCGAATGTTTCCATTCGGCAGGCGTTCGGCCCATTCCACCTGGTCGAGGTCGCGGGACTGATTGTTGTCGATGGACGACCAGAGCAAGTTGCGCAAATCGCGACGAACGCCGTTTTGCGTCGGGGCGGCCTTGTCGGAATTGACTTCCTGCGTGACCTGGGCGGGGAAATCGGGCTGGAAGCCTTCGTGGACCATTTCCTCGCGGGCTTTGCGGTTGAAATCGAACGGGAGGGGATTTGAATTGCTCACTCTTGCTCTAAGGTTGGGTTTTCGTGTGGCTTGTGCCTTTGCTTGTCAAGTATCCAGCGTGGCTGATACCCAGTATGGCGACCAGGCCATCGGGCAGCACCGGCAATTGGGCGGAATCTCCGAGAGGGGCGCCCGAGATCACGGCCTTGTAGGTCATCACGAAGAACGCAACGACTGCGATGATCGTGAAATAAAACATCTGCACCTTGGCGAGATCGATGTGCATCGTATTTCCAAGTTCATCGCCCTGAAACATATCGGTCATGCGGGCATCGTCGATGGAAGGGTTCGCATAGAGCGTTCCCTGCGAGTCGTCTGTGACGGCCTGTTTGGATTCCTGGGTAAGGGCGGCTATCCTGGGAATTACAGTTGGGGCGGGCGACTTGTCCTTTTTGGTGTTGAGAAAAAGAGGGGAGCCGACGAGGGAGGTTGTGCTGATGCCCAGAAGTATCCAGAGATTGGAATCGATTCCGACGTTCAAGGCGTCGCTTACGTTGCCCGCCTTGATTCGCATGAGGGCATAGGTGAAATAAGCGGCGAGGACCACGACCGTCCACAACGCCATTTGAAACCGGGAGAGGCTTATCAAATTCCGTTCGTTGATCAAAACGCCGAGGACCCGATTGTTGGCGCCGAGGCCAATCGTCACGAGCATTAAAAGCATCGCACCTGTGACCAGCGCCAGATTCACTCCACGGGGCAAAAATCCGAAAACGACCATCAATACCACCAACGCCAGGACGATGGCGGAGGATTGGGGGCCTGTGAGGATGGGTTTGGGCGGTTGGGGCTTGGGAGCGACTGGAGGCGCCACGATGCTTGGGGAAAAGGCAACGGATGTGGCACGGAAAGGGAGGGGCGGGCGGAATTTGCGCCGGGAATGAATCCGGGTTTCCACTTCGTTGATATATTGTGCGGCTTGGGCTTTCGTCGTGATGGCCTTGTGGCGGGCGCGAATGGCCGGTTGCTCGGTGGCGTCCGCTATCTTCAAATGGCAGCCAAGGGCGAGGGCCAACATCGACCGCTGGTTGCTGGACAAAGGGGCGTCTGGTTTTGAAGGCATAAGCAACGTTCAGGGTGGGGAGGGCAGCGTTGCGGGGGCGTCGCTTCGGGGTTGATCCAAATTCAGGGCGCATTCCAAGGTGTTGGCCTGGAGGTCACGATTCGTCATCGGACGCAATAGGAAACGCTTTTCAACCGTGGCCAGAATGGATCCATGGTCGAAGCGCGTCAGAGGGTCGCCGGCGTCTGTCCCGATCACGGTTCCTTTTTGAGTGTACGCTGAAACCACAATTCCAGGCACGCGGACGCCGTAGAGGTCAAAATTGAACGGATGATTTTTATTTTGGTACGTGGGAGGGTCGCCGGGCGGGACCGCGGGCGGCGGCGGGACGTGGTCGTAGAAGCCGCCATGTTCATCAAAGGTGACAATGAGCATCGTCTGCGGCCAAAGTGGGCTTGCTCGCAACGCCTCATAGACTTGTTTCACCAGGAGGTCGCCCTTGGAAATGTCATTGAGAGGGTGCATGGAGTTGCCGTTTTCGTAATCCTCGCCCGAATCGTATTTGGGTTCGATGAATGTGTATTCGGCGAGGGTGCCGGTTTGGACGTCCTGGGCAAAATACTGCATTTCGCGGAAATGCGTCGTGAATGGATCGACATAAGCCTGACGAAGGGTGTCGATGCCGGCGGACTGAGGGAGGCCGTCGTGGTAAATGCGCCAGTCTTTGCCGGCGGCGGCGAGGGTTTCGTAAATCGTCCCGCCCTGAAAAGAAAAGCCCTGGACGATCTGATCGGTGGCGGGACTGTCGGTAAGGCCGCCGGAAGTCGCGGCGTGGACGAAAAAGCGGTTTGGCCAGGTTGGACCTGGAAGTGAAGAATACCAAAAATTGAAGAGCGCGAATTGCTGCGCCAGCGACGTGATGAACGGAACCTGCTGGTATGCAAAACATTGCATCACCTCGGAGCCTGTGCCGATACCATTTTGGCTTTTGGCGGCGGCGATTCCGCTGGCGAGAAAACCGCTCATGGCCGCGGGATTTTTCGGGGGGAGCGCGGAGCAGGCCGCCAGCGGGTCCGAAGAAGCCGGATTCGGGCCTGGGCCGTAAAGCTGAGTCTGAACATCGCAAAACTCGTGGTTTGGATCGTAGGGCATGGTCGTGCTGGCATTTGGCGACACGGGCACGGGTGGCGATTGCGGGTTGCTTGGCGCCGGAGAGTTGGAGAATTCACCGCCGGTCAGACCCTCGATGTCCGGATTGACGGTTTTCAAATAGCCAAGAAGATGATCGAAGGAGCGATTTTCCAGCATCAGGACAACGAAGCGTTGGATGTCTTGCAGGGCCATTTTTAGCAAAATAGGGCGGCGGTTGGGGTTTGTCGATTTGTTTTACTCGTCAAAAACGAACCTTGATTAACCTTTACTGAGCTTGATTGGTTTGATCCTCCTTCGCCAGAGGCTTCGGAGGACAGGCAACCACCATTCCACACCGTTTGTGCATACATTTACGTATTCCCACAAATAACTGCAATTCGCAAGCTTTAAATTACCTTGTCGATCCGCTTGAGGACCGTCTCTTTGCCCAGGATCTCCAAAAGGTGATACAAACTGGGGCCGGATGGGTTTCCCGTGCAGGCCAGCCGGGTGGGATGCACCAGGGGACCGGCTTTAATTCCCAGCTCGGCGGCGACGATTTTAAGCGATTTTTCCACTTCCGCGGCCACGAAGTTCGGTAATTGCGCAAAGGCGTCCCGAAGTTTTTTGAGTCGCGCTTTGCTGTCGTCCGGGAATTGGGCGGGATCGATTGGCACGTCGTCGGTAAAATAAAAGCCTGCATAAGGAGCGAGTTCGCCGAAGCGTTTGATCTTTCCCTCGCAGGTGGCGATGGCGGCGTTGACGTAGGGAGAAGGATAAGTCTCCCATTTGCACCCGGCGCGGGTGAGGGCGGCCAGGGCCGATTCGCGGAATCGGTCGCGGGGCATTTCGCGGATGTATTCGCCGCCAAGCCAGCGCAATTTGTCGATGTCGAATCGGGCGTTGTTGCGGTGGATTTGCGGGAGATCGAAACGCTGGATGATTTCCGCGAGTGGCATTTTTTCCCGATTATCCTTCGGGGACCAACCGAGCAAACACAGATAATTCACGACGGCTTCGGGGACGTCGCCCTCGTCCATATATGTTTGCAACGAGGCGCCGCGGTCGCGCTTGCTCATTTTGGCGCCGTCGGGGTTGAGGATGAGCGGAATGTGCGCGTAATGCGGCGGGGGCACGCCGAAAGCGCGGAACAGCGCGATGTGTTTGGCGGTGTTGGAAAGGTGATCCTCGCCACGGATGACGTGGGTGATCTTCATTTCCAAATCGTCCACTACATTGACAAAATGAAAGACAGGCTGTCCATCGGAGCGTATGAGAACGAAATCGGGGTCGGCCTGTTCGCGGTCGGTCAGTTCGCGGGTCACGTTGCCGACAATCAGATCGGGAATGACGATTGGCGCGCGTTCCATGCGGAATTTGACGGCGCCTTCGGATTCGTAGGCCATGCCTTTGTCTTTTAACTCCTGAACGCGACGCCGGTAAATCTCGCCGCGTTGCGATTGGAAATAGGGGCCGAAATTGCCGCGGCTGGGGCCGGTTGGGTCTGGCGTGGCGGGGCCTTCGTCCCAATCCAAACCGAGCCAGGTCAAGCCTTTGAGAATGACGTCGGTGGCCTCCTGCGTGTTGCGGGCAGCATCGGTATCCTCGATTCGCAAGATGAACGCGCCGCCGGTGTGGCGGGCGTAGAGCCAGTTGAACAGGGCGGTGCGGGCGCCGCCGATGTGGAGGAAACCGGTCGGACTGGGGGCAAAACGCACGCGGACACTCATGGACGTTGCAATTTGTTTGATACCATGCGAGAGAATAGCCCATTGCGGTGGGCGTTTGCAAGAATCGCGCTCATCTGCGAACATGGCACAACGCTTGCTGTCCAATAAACGATGAAAGTGATTCAGGCAAATTGCCGGGTCCAATTCACGGCGTCCGACGTGGATTTCATCCTCAGCGTCTTCGGACGACAACGGGAAGAGGCGGCTTCACTGGTTTCACTCCTTGCGGACTCCGAGACACGGGACCTGATTCTTGACGACGAGATACTCTTCCGCGCCCTGCTCGAACAGAGGGGGTGTCTGCGCGTTTCGGCGCGGCTTTACTTTTACGTGCTGGTGCGCCATGTGTTGCGCCGGGCCGGGTTGGACGACCGGCGGGTGGCCGATTACGTGGCCGAATTGTTGACGGAATTTTCACGGGAAGAGCGGAGGGATTGTGTGGTTCCGGGACGTCCCGGGCGATTGCAGTATTTCTTTGAAATGCTGACGGCGCTTGAAACGGCGGACGACCATACGGCGTTTTGCATCCGAGCGCATATTGGGAACCATTCGCTGTTCCTGTCGGGTGTTTTTCCGGAGCATATATTGCATCGCGTGGAGCGGCGGGGGGCGCCGGGGTTGCGATATTACCAGGATATGGGACGCGCCAATTACCGTGCCGCCAGTCATCATCGTCTGGCGGCGCGGTACGATTTGGCGGCGGTCTTTGACACGCTTTCGGAACAATTCGAGCCTGCGCGGCGGGCTTTGAACGATTTGTCGGAGCGGGTGTTTTCGCTGGGGGACCCGGAGGTGCCGGGGCATCTTTTGAACCCTGCGAATTAATCGACGGGCAGGCCAACCTTGCGCAGGGCGGGGATGGTTTCGTCCGGCGACTTGTGCAGGAATGCTGTCCAGCCGCGCGCGCGGCCGCCTTCGAAATTTTCTTCGCGATCATCCATATAGGCAATGTCGGCGCCACGATGGCCGGTGAGATGTTCCACGACTTCGTATATTTTGGGGTCGGGTTTCATCGCGCCCTTTTCAAACGAATAAACGTAGCCATCGAAATGAGAGAAGAAGGGGAATTTTTTTCGGATGTGATGGACGGCGATTCCATTGGTGTTGGAAAAAATGTAAGTGGGGACGCCATGCAGACGGAGGGCGGCGTGCATGGCGATCATCGGTTTGATCTCGGAAAAAATGTCGGCGAACATTTCGCAAAACTCATCCAGCGTGCCCGAAAATCCACAGGTTGAGCAAACTTCGCCGTAGAATTGGGCGTTTGTCAACAAACCGGTTTCAAAACGGTAGAGCAGGGGGGAATGGTCGATCAATTGGCGGATTTGTTGCGCAGTGCAGCGGCTTTTCGCGGCGATTTTGGCGGCGGAGATTCCGTAATCGAAATCGACGAGCACCTTGCCCAGGTCAAATACAACAACCTTGGGGATGTTCATGGGGCCAGTTCGCGGCGTCCTTCCAGGGCGCGGCTCAAGGTGACTTCGTCGGCAAATTCCAGGCCGCTCCCGGCGGGAAGGCCGTGCGCGATGCGTGAAATTTTCACCCCTTTGCCGCCGAGTCGTTTGGCGAGATAAAAACTGGTGGCGTCGCCTTCGACGTCGGTGCTGAGGGCCACAATGACTTCCGTCACGCCGCGAAGCCGCGACTCCAATTGGTCTATGCGCAAGTCTTCCGGTTCCACCCCGTTCAAAGGGGAAATTCTTCCTCCAAGCACGTGATATTTGCCGCGAAAGCTGGCGGATTTTTCCAGGGCGAAAATATCGAGGGGACGTTCGACGACACAAAGGAGAGCGGCGTCACGCCGGGAATCCGAGCAGATGGCGCAGGGGTCGCCTTCGGTCAATGCGCCGCAGACGGAGCAGAGGCGGATTTTTTCGCGGGCATTTAAGATCGAGCGGGAAAGCCGTTGGGAAAGTTCGGCGTCGCTCTGAACGAGATGGAGCGCGAGGCGTTCGGCGGAACGAGGCCCGATGCCGGGCAGGCGGCAGAGGGCTTCCGTGAGGGCCGTGATGGGTTCGGGCAGCGGCACGGAAATGGAATCACATGAGGCCCGGCAGACTGAACCCCTGGGTGGCCTTGCTCATTTCCGCCGAAGAAACCTGCTTGGCCTGTTCGAGGGCGGAATTGACGGCGGTGACGACCATGTCTTCAAGGAATTGGGCATCCGCGGGATTGATGGCCTGGGGGCTGATTTTTATCGAGGCGATCGAGCCGTCACACTTCGCGACGACTTTGACCGCGCCGCCGCCGCTGACGCCTTCGACGGTGCGAGCGGCGAGTTGGGCCTGGATTTGTTCCATCTGCTGCTGCATCCGCGCAGCTTGTTTGACAATTTTTCCGATGCTCGACATAGACTTTCGCTCCTGATTACCACCGCAGTTTGCGGGCATAACGGGCGGAATGCAAGGCGGGAAGCGGCGTGGGTTTTCTACTAGGAACGGACGTCAACGATCGTACCCTTGAAAACGTCGAGAGCTTTGCGGATCAAGGGGTCGTTTTTGAAATCTTCCTTGTTGAAAGTCGCGGGAGGAGAGGCGGTGTCCGATGGGGGTTTGGCGGGCGCTGGTTTTTCGGGGGACGGAGAGCGCTCAGGAGCGGGTGCGGCGGCGGGCGGAGGGGTCGATGACTTCGCGGGGTTTTCGGCTTTGATGAATTTGACCTGGGCGTGCGGATGGCCTAACTCGGCGAGCTTGGTCTGGACCAAGGTGTGGTTTTTGGAGTTGTCCACCAATTGCAGGTGATCGGCGAATTCGGGATCGAAACCGATGGTCAATACGTTTTTTACGAACGATACCGGATGCGCTTCTATAAAATACGTCTTCACAAATGGACTGGCGCGACCGACGGCATCGATTAATTGCGCCCAGAGTTGGGTGAGATCGGCGGTTCGGACGGGTGCGACGGATGCGATGGGAGCAGGCGTGGCAGGCGAAGCAGGGCGGGGAGGGGGCGGTTTTGGGCCGCCTTCGCCTGCGGCTTCGGATCGCAATTGCTGGACTTGCTTGAGGACGGTGTCGATGCTGACGGCGTTTCGGGCCTCGATCATTTTTAGCAGCGCGACCTCCAAGAGGATTTTTTTCGAGGTAGTGTCGCGCAGGCGGCCTTCGCAATCTGTCAATACTTCCAAAATTCGCGTCAGGGCGTCGGGGTGCAGGCGGGAGGATTGCTCTTTGAGCGCGGCGGCCTCGGATTCGGAGGCTTCGATCAAACTCATGTCGCCGCGGGAGACCTGGAAAATCAGCAGGTTGCGAAAATGGGAAAGCAATTCGGAGACGAGACGGCCGAGGTCTTTGCCCTGATGGGCAAGATCGTTTAACTGGCGCAGTGCTTTTTCCGTTTCGCCGGCGAGCACATCTGCGGCAAGCGCGAGAATTTGACCACGGGCGGCCAGGCCGAACATCGAAAGGACGTCGGCTTCGGCGATTTCCTTGCCGCAAAAACTGATCAATTGGTCGAGGGTCGATTCGGCGTCGCGCATTCCGCCGTCGGCTCCACGGGCGATGGCGTGGAGGGCGGCCTCGTCAATCTTTACGTTTTCCTTGCGGGCGATTTCGTCGAGGTGTTTGACGATCAGAGCGGTGGGAATGCGGCGAAGATCAAAACGCTGGCAGCGGGAGAGGATCGTGGGGAGGACCTTCTCCGGCTCGGTGGTTGCGAACATGAATTTGACGTGGGCCGGCGGCTCTTCGAGGGTCTTGAGCAGGGCATTGAAGGCCTCCTTGGTCAGCATGTGGACTTCGTCAATAATATAAATTTTGAATCGCGAGGAAGCGGGGGCGTATTTGACCGTTTCGCGCAATTCGCGGACTTCGTCAATGCCGCGATTGCTGGCGCCGTCAATCTCCAGGACATCCATTGACCGGCCTTCGGTGATTTCGTTCGCGCGAGGGTCGTCTTCGGGAAAATCGACCTTGGGGCCGTTGGTGCAATTGAGGCACTTGGCGAAAATGCGCGCGATGGTGGTCTTGCCAGTGCCGCGGGGTCCGACGAAAAGATAGGCGTGGGCAATGCGATTCTGAGTGATGGCGTTGGAGAGGGTCTGGGTGACGTGCTCCTGGCCGACGACATCGGCGAACCGTTGAGGGCGATATTTTCGTGCTATGACCTGGTACGACATTTTGCTGAAATTAAACGGAATGCCAGGGTGACCACGGCGGACGCGAAGCAAACTGCCGTTGCTGCATTCCTGCCCTGGCGGGGTTCGTAAGTCCGCGTTCCATGGGCCCTGGCAAAACCGGACATCAGGATAAAGCCCGATTCGCCTCTCAGCAAGAATTGTTTAAAGCAACGCTGTAGAGTGAAGTATGAAACCTGGAATGAGCAGAGTGGCAACTTTTAACGAGCCGGAAAAGGCGAATGTCGTCAAAAACAGGCTGGAAGAGGCCGGCATCCACGCGACCGTGGCCGACGAATCCAAGCTGGAGAAGTACTATTTTATGTCCAAACCGCTGGCGTCCCAGAAGGTTTACGTCGATGACAAGGACCTGGACCGGGCGCGGCGATTTCTGAAAGAGGCGGACGCCCAGGACCACATATTAAATGGCGAGGTTCGTTGCGTGGAGTGCGGCTCGGTGCGGGTCGAATATCCGCAATTTCCGCGCCGGTTCATTACGACGACGCTTGTGGAGATATTCTGCCATTTGGGGATCATCGACAAAACATTTTACTGCAAAGATTGCCATCATACCTGGCCGGCGAAGGTCACGCTCAGAAAAAAGACGGACCGCCTCAACTGGCCTTTGCCGCAGGACGGACTGGTGCGGCAGGAGAAGGGTTAGCCGTCGCAAAACAACTTCTTGGCGCGCGGGGCGGGTTGTCTTATATTGGTTGGCATGTGCGTGACAAGGATTAGCAGGATAATTGCGGCCGTGGTGGTGTGTTTTGGTTTGGCGCAGGCCGGCCGGGGCGAGAATTTGGTGCCGCTCATCATTAAACTTCCGGCTCCGGCTTTTGTGGGGACGCCGTCGGATTCTCCTGTTGGAGCGAACGTCGAGAAGCCGAGCGGCCATCCGCGAGCGCCGTTAATGGTGCCGCCGGGGGTGAAGAATGTCGCCCTGGGAAAACCGGTTACGACGAGCGACACGAACCAGTTGCGCGACAATCTGGTGAAAATCACCGACGGCGACAAAGAGGCGAGCGAAGACGGAACGGTCCTGTTGCGCAAGGGGGTGCAATGGGTGCAAGTCGATTTGGGCAGTCCCTACGACATCTATGCGATTGTTGTCTGGCACGCGCACGACACGCCGAAGGTTTATCACGGGGTTGTGGCGCAGGTGGCGGATGATCCCGAATTTAAAGAGAACGTGCGGACGCTGTTTAACAATGACCAGAGCAACCTGGACGGCCTCGGCGCGGGGACGAATCGCGAATATTTCGAAACAAACGAAGGCAAATTGATCGAAGGCAAAGGCACCAAGGCCCGGTATGTCCGGCTGTATTCCAAGGGAAGCACCGAGAGCAGATTAAACGAATATACCGAGGTGGAAGTTTACGGCAAGCCGCCGGCGAATTAGCGTCACTTGCGATTCGGCAGGCGAACGATGGTGAACCAGAAGGTTTCGATCGACTGCACCATCACGATGAACTGGTTGAAATCGATCGGCTTGGTGATGTAGCAATTTGCGTGGAGGTGATAGGATTTTGCGACGTCTTCCTCCGCCTTGGAACTGGTGATGACGACGACCGGAATTTGCAGAAGCGCGTGGTCGTTTTTGATTTCCTTGAGCACTTCAAGCCCGTTCATTTTTGGAAGATTCAGATCGAGCAGGATGATGTCCGGATCGGGGGCGTTCGCATGTTTTCCCGTTTTGCGCAGAAAGGCCATGGCCTCCACACCATCGCGGGCGACACTCAAGAGAGTATGAATTTTGGCGTCTTTGAGGGCTTCTTCGGTGAGGCGAATATCACCGAGGTTGTCTTCCACTAACAAAATCTGTATTGGACTCATAGTGTTTGGGGCTCGGAGTATACCGGATTGCGCGGCAGTGTAAAACGGAAAGTAGCGCCGTTTCCGGGCGTTGATTCCACCCAGATTTTCCCGCCGTGGGCGTCGATGATTTTTTTGCAGATGGCAAGACCGATTCCGGTGCCGGGGTATTCCTGCTTGGAATGCAGCCGCTGGAAAATGACAAAAATGCGGCCGAAATATTCCGGCGCGATGCCGATGCCGTTGTCCCGCACGCCGAAAAGCCACTCCGTCCCCTTGTTCTCCGCCGAGATGTGGATGCGGGGCGTATCCTTCGGGCTGAACTTGATGCCGTTGCCGACCAGATTCTGAAAAACCAGCATGAGTTGACCGGGGTCGGCGTCCACGTCAGGAAGCTGATCCCGCGTGACAACCGCTCCACGTTCGGTGATGAGCGTCTGGAGATTTTTTAACGCGGCGCGACAGCAGGAATCCACGGAAGTCCTGGCGGTTTTGACGCCGGTGGCGCCGACGCGGGAATAGGCCAGGAGGTCGTCGATCAATGCCTGCATGCGTTGGGCGCCGGAGACGGCGAAGTCAATAAATTCATTGGCGTCCGAATCGAGCTTGTCCTTGTAGCGGCGGCCGAGAAGCTGGCAGTAATTGGAAACCATTCGCAGAGGTTCCTGAAGATCATGGGACGCCACGTAGGCGAACTGTTCCAGTTGATGATTGCTGGCGTTGAGTTGTTTGACGGATTCGATCAACCGGCCCTCGGATTCCAGACGTCTATTCATGGCCTGGCCGGTGATCCAGGCTGAACCGCCCACGAGTATCAGTGTTAGAAGAGTGCCGACAATCAATACGGTGACGGCGCGCCGAGTTTTTGAAACCAGCGACGCCTCGCGGGATCGCAGCAGGGTGTTTTCTTCGGTGGTCATCGTCGCGCAGAGCGAGCGAATCTCATCCATGGCGTTTTTGCCAGCATCCGTATTAACGACGGCCAGCGCGGCCGTGGCGCCCTTGGTGCGGCGAACGTTCATGGTGAATTGAAGCTCGTTGAGTTTGACCTTTATGAGTTCCGCGAGGCGATTTGCCCCTTTGAGGTCGGGATCGGACGCCGCCCTTAGGGACCGAAGCCGGTCGAGCAAGTCGGGAATCTGACTCAGCGAGTTTTGAAACGGTTGCAGGTAGGAAGGTTTCCCGCTCAGCAAATAACCTCTCTGGCCGGTTTCGGCGTCGGTCGTTTCGAGGAGAATTTTTTGAATGACGTCCAGAGTCAATAGGCTTTGCTCACGCAGGTTGCTCGCGCGAAAGTAAGACCGGAAGGTGGAATAAGAAGAAACGAAAATGAGCAGGACTATCGCCAGAGCCACTCCCAGAACGATATCGATCCGTCTTTGGTTAAACTCAGTCATCCGGGCAGGGTATTGATATTCACGTCTTTGGCGGGAAAGGGTCGCAAATATCCGCGTGGTTGCCAAGGAATTCCAGCCGGGAATCCGGGCTGGGCCTCGGCGGATTTATGGCTTTTTAGGAGGTGACTTGGCTTGGTTGTCTGCTTCGGTTTTTTCCCAATCGCGCACGAGAGGCATCCGCTTGTTCGCGTCCTCCAGAAGGGCGCGGGCTTCGTCCGGGGTGCGGGTGACCTTGGGGCGAAGAAACACCAGCAATTCAACTCGCTGGTTGGATTTGTCCTTTTTGTCGAAGAGCCACTTGAGTCCGGGAATGTCGCCGAGGATGGGTGTTTTGCGGTAGGCGTCGCTGGACTGGTTTTGAATGATGCCGCCGAGGACGAGGGTTTGGCCGGATTTGGCGGTCAATTCTGTGCGGAAATTGCGGGTGTTGATGATGGCGCCACCCAGGAGCGTCTCGCCCGCAACCAAGGTGGAAGATTCAGCACGAATGCGCAATTGGACATCGCCGGATTCGTTGATGTGGGGCTGGACTTCGAGGATGACGCCGACGTCCTTGTATTGGAAACTCTGGTTAAGGCCGCCGACGTCCGTGGTCAAACTGCCCGTGAGGATGGGGACCTCCTGGCCGACGAAGAGTTTGCCCAGTTCATTGTCTTTGATCTCCAGTTGCGGTTCGCCGAGGACGGTGGCGCCCGTGTTTTCCTTCAGGAATTGAATCAGGACGTCCGCGTTGACGCTGTTAGCGAGGAGGCCGCTGCGGATGCCCGAAAGGGCTGAACCCACGACGTTGGAGGAATTGTTATTGGGAGTGTAATATTGGGTTCCTCCGAAAGCCTTTTGGTAACTGGCGGATGGACTGGCAATGATCGAGTTGTCGTAATCGTTGGCGGTGAAGGTGGAGGTGTTGGGAGACCAGCGGACGCCGACTTGATCGAGCAACCCGCTTGAGACTTCGACGATCCGGGCTTCGATCATGACTTCAGCGGTGGGAACGTCCATTTCCTCGATCAACTTCAGCAATTGCGGGAAAAAATGGACGTTGGCGGAAATGAGAAGGGAATTGCTGCGCTGATCTGGAACGACGCGCACGCGGCCAATGAGGTCGCTGACGGGGCGTTGCGCGCGGGTGTCGTTGGCGCGGGGATTATCGGGCTGACCGCCAATCCAGGGGTAGTAGCCTTCCTCCTTGTTTTGCTCGGTGATCTCGAAATTGTTTTGGGAATCGGTTTGCTGGGTCTGGTTTTGCTGCTGGTTCTGGGCGGTGTTGTTATTGTTGTTATTTTGATTTTGCTGGCCGCTCGGGCGGATGGCAGGGGAGCCGCCCTTGGCGAAGAGAATATTGATGCTGTTGGCCATCACCGGGGCATCCGCGAAACGTAGGCCGACGCGGAACGTGCTTTCGCCCGCCTCAGAGGGGACATCCAACTGCTTGAGCACTTCTTCGACGGCCTCGAGATTTTCCAGCGAGTTGGCGGTCACGATGATGGCGTTGGCGTAAGGTTCGCTGGTGATGCGCACTTTGCCATAGAGGCGTCCGACGTCGCGATCGGCGGTCGGTTCCGGTTCTTCGTCGAAATAATAATAGGGGCGCGCCTGGGTTTTTTTCAGGAACAGTTCGTTGAGGACGTCTTCGATGTCGGCGGCGCTGACGTATTTGAGCGGATAAATCCTCGGCGCCAGGCTGTCGTCATTGATGGGCTGGTCGAGGGCCTGGACCATTTTGGCGACGCGCTCCAGGCGCATCGGATCGGCCTGGACGATGACGGCATTGCGGCGACGATCCGCGACGACGCTCATTTTCTTGCTGTTGCTATTATTGCCGCCTCCGCCGCCAAAATAGAAAACGCGGAAAGGCCCGGTATTGTTGTCCTGGTCGGCGTTGAGGTCCTGCAATTGTTTGGCGACATCCTCGGCGTCCGCATTTTTGAGCGTGAAGGAGCGCATGACCTTGTCCTGCGCTTCCTCGGTGTCGAGGCCGGTGACGACATTTTTGATGATTTTAAAGTTGGCCAGACTGGAACGGACGAGCAGGGAATTGGAGCGGTCGTTGGCGGAAACCTCGATGGGGTCCTTGGATTCGGCCTTGCCGTAAAGGGGCTGAAGTTCCTTCGCCAAGTCGATGGCGTTCGCGTTCTTGAGCGGAATGACGCGCAAGGTCGTGTCTTGCGTGCGATCTATGTCCAGGGCGTGAATCAAATCGGCGGCGACGGCGACGTTGTCGTGAAAATCCGTAATGACGAGCGCATTGGCGTGGTCGTCGGTATCGACCGTGGCCTTTTCGCTCAGGACAGACTTGATCTTGTCCTTGAGACCGGCGGCCTGCGCATATTGAAGCGTGAAAACGCGGACCTCGCGCTCGTGCCCGCCTTCCGTCTCGTTTTGGCCGGCGCCCAACATCTGGGGGCTTAGTTTTGGTTCCTTGCCCTCCGGCACGATGAGGATGGATTGTGGAGTCTCGATCGCGGTGAAGCCTTCGACCTGGAGCGCGTGGTAAATCATTGTGACGGCCTGCTGGCGGGTGACTTTTTTGGAGCCGACAATCGTAACCTGGCATTGGGCCTGGGGATGTTTGATGACGTTTTTGCCGGTGGTTTCGGCCAGCCATTGGGCAATCATATCGATGTTCGCGCCCTGGAAACTGAGCTGAATCAAATCGTTGGTCGATTTTGCCGTTGGCGAATTGGTGGTTGAAGGCGTGAGCGGCGGCGGGTTTGTCGCCGGCACAGTGGCTTGCGCCCAAACCGGCGGCACGGAGAAACAATATAAGAGCGCGACCAGCCCGAGGGGCAGGAGCACGGCAGTGGACCGGTTCGTTTGCATCAGAGGGTTTCCTTTTTCCTGGTTAGGACGTTAGTTTTGACTGTGGAATTCGTTTCCGGAGGGAGCAGGCTTTGGCCGCCGATGCCCTCGAACAAGGTCAGTTCCTTTTTCTCCCCATTTTCCTCGACCAGCACCCGATTGGTGCCGATGCGAAGCAATTTGATGCTGCCCAACTCGGCGCCTTCCCTGACCATCCCACTTTGGCCGTCGGGGGCGCGCAAAAATGCGTCGTCGCCAGCAATGCCCAGGAGGGCCATCGGCAGCGGGCGGTTGAACGGACCGAGAATTTCGCTCTCGACTATGGTATCGACCCGCGCCTGGACAGCCGGGGGAAGTTTGGCGGATTTGCCGCGCATCGCATGTGGCGGACGCGGATGAGGCCCCGCGAGTTTTGCGGCAGAAACAGAATTCGTTTTGACAGAATTGGTCTTGACCACGGTCGCGGGCGAGGCGGCGGCGACGAATGTCGGCAGCTCCGGGATTGTCGCATGACGAAGGGGGTCGCCGCGCAGGATGGCATTGACCAATTGCACGCAGAGGATGGCCGCGAGGGCGAAGCAGAGGATTCGCGAAATGGATTCCAAGCGGTCAAGCATTGGGTTGTTCCTCCTTTTTCCATTTGTCGAAGTCCAGGACGAGAATGGTCAGGTTTAATTTCATGTTTCCAGGGCGGCGCGTGTCGGAACTCATTTGGACGGAATCGACGACGAGCGGGTAGCCGGTGGATTTGAGATTGTGCAGGAGGGCGAGGACCGCGGGCACGGGGCCGGAGGTTTCAAACTGGATGGAGGCGGCCTCTTTGCCCGTGTGAGACAGCGATTCGCGAATCGGGCCGGCCATCATGCCGGCGTCGTCCGAGGCTTTTTGAATGGCGGCGCTGGCCTGGGCCACCAGAGACGTGGCGGCCAGCTTCATCGGGTCCATGCGAAATGTTTCCATGAGCGTTTTGGCGTATTCGACCTTGTCCTGGTAGGGGAGAATTTGCCGCCGCAAATCCGAAGCCTCGATGACCACCTGGCGGTAACCCTGGCGAAAGGCGGCGAGGCGTTTGTAAAGTAGAAAGCCACCAAAAAGCACGAGATAAGCGCCGATGAGGATCGCGGCAATGCGGATGGTGCGCTTTTCGTGCGGTGTGAGTTCGCGCATTTTCATTTGTGGGGTTTTTCCTCCGGCAGCGGCTTGCGGTCACCCGCATCTTTTAATTGCGCGGTCATCCGGACGGTGACGCGGCGGTCGGGCGTGGGTGTTTGTTCCTGGACCACAACCGAGGAAAACCATCCGGCTTCAATCAGCTTGGAACGAAAATCGGTGACTTGCTGCGCGTTGCCGAGTTTGCCGCGCATGGCGATGTCGCCGCGCCGCCCGATGCTGACGGAATCGAAACTGGTGCCGGGCGGGGCGGCTTTGGCCATCAAAAAAAGCATCTCCATGTAAGGCGCCTGGCTGGCCCTCAAATATTGGAGGAAATCGATTTCGCGGTCGATTGCGCCGAGTCGGTCGATGCCGCCTTTGAGGGTGGAGATGCGGTGCGACAGGTAGGGCTTGAGGACGAGCGCCTGAAGAAATGGAAACGCCAGCACCCCGCACAAAAGCGACGCCGCCAAAACCAGCGGCTTTCTGGATCGCACATCGCTATACGTGACACGGCCCGGCGCCTCCTTGCATCGCAAGATTAACGGAGGCGCGTTCGCGGACACGGCGGGTTGCAACTGAACACACGGAATGCCGGCAAGAGTCGGCAGGAGCACGGCGGATTCGGCGTCCGTCAAATAGATCTTTGGTGCGATGATGTCCGTGGCCGCGGCGGCGGAGAGATTGTCCCGTCCCCAATTGAGCACGCGAAGGGCGGCGGGAAAGCCGTCTTCATATATCAGCAATTCCGAATGCTTCCGTCCAATGTGGAGCAGGGCGCATGGGCCTTCCGGCGTTTGGAGATGCGCGGCGCGCCAGAGGGCGGCGACGGCGAAATCCGGCTGGATTCCGCAGTCCGAAAAGATTTCGATGAACGGCTGGAGCATCTCCTTTCGGATCGCGGCGACCAACACCTCTTGTTTTGCGGCGTCCTGGCGGAGAACGCGGCTTCCCCAGGCCAGTTGCTCCGGCGGCAGCGGAAATTCCCTTTCAAGCTGAAGCAGGAGGAGTCTTTGAAATTCTTCCTTCGGGGCCGGCGGCAATCCAAGGCGGCGGAGGCTGACCCCGCGGCCGTCAATGGCGCACAAAGCGCGGCCGCCGGAACGAATCTGATGTTTGATAAGCGACTCTTTGATGGCCGTAACAAGGTGGGCGCGGCGTGATAGCGTGATGACGCCGGAGTCATCGCGTTGCAGGGACAATTCCAATTCCTCCCTGTCAAAGCGCACCGTCAAATGCGACGCGTTGATTTCAAAAAAGACGGCGCCTGTCATAAATTCTCCTCGTAAGAGAGCGTTTGAATTTCCTCCGGGCCGACGTGAAGGATCGCCTGTATCCGCTGGCGAACTCCCGTGGAAGTAATCCGGCCTTCGCTGATGACACGAAATGTTTCCGAGCGCGTTGTGAGCATTGGCGCGATTTGTTTGAAAATATCGTGGGTCATTCCCGAAACCTTCAGCAGCGCCGCCACGTTCGGGAAAAACCCGTCGGACTGCCGATAGGAAAGGATCGCGTGGGAGAGCGCGGTATCGATCCCAGGAAGGCATTCCAGGACTTCCGGCGCGGCGGTGTTTATATTGACCAACCCGGCGATGGAGGTGTTGTCTCCGACAGTGAGATCATCGGCAATTTGTTCGAACAACTGGTCGTCGATGACCGGCGACCCATTTCCAGCGGCGGCTTGCGGAGGCCCGTTTCTCTGGTTTGTGGGCTGGGCCGTCAAATCCAGCAAATCGGCGATGCTTTGGAATGGTTTTTGACCACGCGACTGCACGATGTCTCGCGCGATGGCGGGCGTTATTCCCTGCACCGCGGTCAAGGCGGCTTCGTCGGCCGTTTGAAGATCGACGCGAGTTTTTCCGGCGGCATTGACGTTATCGTCCGCCGAATCGACGGTCATCAGAGGCAACCAGCCATCCTCCGCGGGAGGTTCATCCGTCGGATCGTCTGCTTCGCCCGGGGGCGGGGTATCGCCGAGAAGCAATTCCGGCGTGACGCCGCGGACCATTAAAAGCTCACGGACGGTTTGCAGCGGACCGTTGCGGGGAAGGTAGGGCGGGGTGAGGCTGGAATAATAATCAAGCCCCGCACCGCCGGCGCTCACCGCGTTGGTGGCCGTGCGCCAATCGACAATGGCGGAGACGATTTCGGCGCTCATGCCCTTGATTTTTGAGAGCACTTCGCGGGGCGTAGTATTGACGTTGAAGCGGCTTTCCTCATCCGTGATGCCATAAGTGACGGGCGAGCCGTGGAAGACGCGAAATTCGCCGCGACCAAGCTGGATGTCACGGAAGTCCGTCTCGTCGTCGTAGAGGGCGCCGGTGTGATTTTTGGCGGTTTCGCGACGGGTGACTGAATCCTTGAACAGGAGCGCCTTGGCCCGTTCGACTCCCGCGAGCGCCAGGTAATAGGCCTGAATGCGGTCGCCGTAATTCTTAACGACCATCAAGTCCATCCGGCTCGTGTGCAGAAGGCCAAAGACCGCGATGGACAACAGCGCCAGGCACCAGAGCAGGCCGACCAATATGGAAGCTTTCTCGCGCATTTAGTTGACAGTGGGGGAGGGCGCCCCCTCGGGTGAATTGGTGAGCACGGCCGGCGCGCTCGGGGCGGAATCCGACGGCGCTGCGATTGCCGCCAATTCCAAATAGACCACGGTTTGGAAAACCAGCGGGGAGTTGGTTGCCTGGTCGAATGACAGGGTGATGCGAACCGCCTGCGGCATCCCGACAACGTTTGGCGGCTGAACGGTCAGATTTCGGGAGCGTCCTTCCAGGTCGCCCCAGGTGTCGTCCCAGTCCAGGCCGTCGTAGTATTCAATCCTCAATCCGCTGACCCCCGGGGCGATTTCCTCGCGACTTCCGCCGGAGAGGGGGTCGGGGGCGAGCGTTGGATTGCGGCGGCGCCAAAGACTGAATTGTCCCGTGGCGCTCGTTTTGTCCAGGAAGTAACTTGTCTCGCAAAAGTCGCCCTCGCGCGGATGGCGCGGAGCGTAATTGTGTGTGGCGAAGTCGATGTTGTCCGCCTCAATGCCGCCGGTGTTTCGCTGTGTTCCGAGAAAGGGGAATTTACTGTCCAGCGGACAAGCGGCTCGAAGGTCGGCGGACATCAGGGCGAGCGCCACCCGGGCACTTTGCATGATGTCCACGCGAGGTTCGATCATGCGCTGGCTCTGAACGCTCGCGCTCAAACACAGGGCAGCCGTCGTGAGAATAAGGGCGCCAATAGCCACGCTGACGACCAGCTCCAGAAGCGTAAAAGCGCTGGCGGGGTGGGTGCGATGGATCGGCCTCATTGGGGTTGCTGGTGCTTCCTTTTCAAACGCGCCCGCTCGCGTTTGGCATCGGACTCGTTGGAGGTTGGATAGTCTGTGTCAAAAAGCTGCGTCGTCAGCGTGTAAAGGGGCGTTGGTGAATCGCCTTTTTGCACAGTCACCACCACTTCGTGCAGGCCGTCCACGTCGGCGGGTTTGATGGTTTGCGTCCAGTGATAATCCGGAAGATCGCTGCCGCAATCGCCATCGGTGACGCCGTCGCTCCAGGTTGCATCCGCGCGCATGGTTTCGATTTGCGCGGCGGCGGCCAGCGCGGCGACGGTTTGCAATTCGGCGTCCTTGTTGGAAGCCAGGGCGGTGGTGATTCCTCGCGTGAATGCCACGAGCGCGACGCCCAGAATCAAAATGGCCACCGTCACTTCTATCAACGAAAACCCGGCGCTGGAAGATCGGGAGTTCATTGACGTTCCAATTCGCGGACTTCCACCCGCGACGTAATGGGATTGACGCGCAGGGCGAGGCCGAAACCATCGGAATCGCGCAGTTCGATTTCGCGCTCATCGGCGGTCCCATCGGGATGAAACGCAATCGCATCCTCCGAACCTTCACCGCGAATTTGCAGGGTAATGCGGGAATCGATTGTCCCTTCGCCGTCGATGATTGAGTCCACCGGCACAAATTCCCCGTGCCGGCGCATTTCGAGCGCATAACGACCGGTGGTTCTGTCAAAACGAACTTGCTGCGTCCGGTCCAGCGAAATGGCGCGGCTGGAGGCGACGCTAAATACGCTGATCAATTGCCGGCTGGTGGAACGAAGAACCGCATCGTGAAACGTCCCGCTCATTTCGCCGACGATCACAGCGCTCATAATCGCGATGATCACGACGACCACCATGATCTCGATTAACGTGAATCCGCGCGCGGCGGGATTGATTTGGGGGGGGCGATTCATCAGTTCCAGTTGCCAATGTCCGCGTTGTTTCCGTCGCCGCCATCAACGCCATCCGCGCCGCGCGACCAAATATCGTAACTCGAGGGGTTGCGGGTCCCGGGATATTTGTATTGATATGGATTCCCCCAAGGGTCCGGGCGAAGCAACTTGATGTAAGGCCCGTGCCACTTTTGCTCGTCGCCCGCCGGCGGTTCGGTGAGCGCCTTGAGGCCCTCCTCGGTTGTTGGAAAACGGTCCATCTGAACGTCAAAACGTTCGAGGGCCGTTTCCAATTGCGAAATGCTTTCCTTGGCGGCGCTGACCTTGGCGTCATGACTGGTGCCGGCGACTTGCGGGATGATCGTGGCCGCGAGGATGCCGAGAATGACCACCACCACCATGATTTCGATCAGGGTGAAGGCGCCGGTTTTTTTTCGAATTGACTGGTTTTTCATTTGGTATGCAAGGTTAGTGAAGGGCGCTGCTCATCTTAAAGATCGGCAGCAGGATCGCGAGGACCATGAAACCGACCAGCGCGCCGACCACGAGAATCAGCATGGGCGCCAGCAGCGAAATTAGCGTTCTGGCCCGGCTGCGCATGTGGCGTTCCTCGATTTCCGCCACTTTGAGCAGCATTTCGTCGAGCTTGCCGGTTTCCTCGCCGACGCTGATCATTTGAATGACGGTCTTCGGAAAAACGCCCAGCTTGCGAAGGGGCGCGGCGAGCGAATCACCGCCGCGGGTTTCCTCGGCCACCTGCGCGATCATGCGGGCGAGCACGAGGTTTCCGATCGTGTTCTCGACAATTTTTAGCGAAGGAAGCAACGAAACCCCGCTGCGCGCCAGCGTTCCCAAAGTCCGCGCAAAACGTCCCAGCGCGGCGGCGCGAAAGAGCGGACCCAGGAGGGGAAGCTTGAGCTTCGCGCTGTCAAACATTATTGCGCCGCGCGGCGTGTTCAGATACCAGCGCCAGGCGACGACGGCGCCGCCCGCCGCCAGGAGCAGCCAAATCCAATCGCGATGCAAAAATCCGCTAACGCGCAGCAGAATCAAGGTAGGAAGCGGCAACACCGGCAACATTTCCTGCAACATATCGAACAGCCGGGGCAGGACAACGGTCAGGAGCACCGTCACGGTGACAACCCCGAAGCACAATACAAACGCCGGGTAAGCCACCGCCGAAAGCACTTCCGAGCGCATTTCATCTTCGTGTTCGAGCAGTTGCGCGAGGTCGGCCAGGACCTTCGGCAGCGCGCCCGCTTCCTCTCCAACCCGCACCATGCTGACATAGAGATTGCCGAATAACGCCGGGTGTTCGGCCATCGCCGCTGAAAGAGACGCGCCTTTGCGCACAGAATCCGAAATTCGCGCGACCGTCTGGCCCAGACTCGTGTTGTCCTCCTCCTCGCCCAATCCCTCGAGGGCTTGCGGAATCGGAATGGCCGCGCCGAGCAGGGCGCCGAGTTCGCGTGTGAAGGCGGTGATTTCTTTCCTCTTGACGCCGGTGCCAAGTCGAAATTCCCGCTTCGTAGCGCGCGGCGCAATCGCGGCGTTCGTGCCGGAAGGGCAAATCTCCAGGTTTGACGGGAAGACTCCCCGGTTGCCGAGCAATTGCAGCGCGGCCCGGCGGTCGGCGGCTTCAACCACGCCTTCCACCGCGTTTCCGGTGGACTCAATGGCCTGGTAACGAAAGGCCGTCATTCCCAAATGTCTCCCGAAGAAACGCGGATGATTTCTTCCAAAGTCGTCAAGCCTGCGGAGGCCTTTTGCAGCGCATCCTGGTGCATCGTGGTCATCGTTTTGCGCGCGACGGCTTTCAATTCCGCGTTGGAACATTTGCGCAAAATCAATTCCTGCAATTGGCCGCCGAGGGCCAAAAGTTCGAAAATACCAACGCGCCCGCGATAGCCCGTCTCCCGGCATTCCTCGCATCCTCGTCCGCGATAGAACTTCCCTTTGAGAATATCGCCGCTCATCGATTCGATTTTCTCGCGCGTCGCGGCGGGAGGCTCGATTTCGACACGGCAATTCGGACAAATCCGCCGCACCAACCGCTGCGCCAGCACGCCTTCCAGGGACGACGAAATCAGAAAAGCCTCAATCCCCATGTCCAAAAGCCGCGTCACCGCGCCGGTGGAATCGTTCGTATGCAATGTGCTGAAAACCTGGTGTCCCGTGAGCGCGGCGCGAATGGCAATTTCCGCGGTTTCCGCGTCGCGAATTTCACCGACCATCACGACGTTGGGGTCCTGGCGAAGAATGGATCGAAGCCCGCTCGCAAATGTGAAATTGCGCGTCGGTCGGACGGGAATCTGCGCGACGCCGGCCAATTCGTATTCGACCGGGTCTTCGATGGTGAGGATTTTTTTCTCCGGCGTGTAAATTCCCTGCAAAATCGAATACAGCGTCGTGGTCTTGCCGCTGCCCGTCGGGCCTGTGGCAAGAAAAAGCCCGTGCGGTTTTTCCACCAGCCGATGCAGAAGGCGCGACCGCTCGTCGTCCAGCCCGAGTTCCTGGGGCGTCAGCGGTTTGGAATTTTTTTCCAGCAGGCGCAACACCATGCTTTCGCCGTAAATCGTGGGCATCGTTCCCACGCGAATATCGACCCGCGCGCCGCGATGATGAATCTGGATGTGGCCGTCCTGCGGCATGAAGCGTTCCGCGATATTCATGTCCGCCATGATTTTAATGCGGGAAATAAGCGCGGCGTGAAGCTGTCGCGGCGGCGGCGGCTTTTCCTGGAGCAACCCGTCGATCCGGTAGCGCAATTGCAATTTGTCCTCGAAAGGCACGAGGTGGATGTCACTCGCCCGTTCGCGCAACGCCGTGGAAATAATGACATTGACGAGGTTCACGACGGTCGGTTCGTTGGCCATCACCTCGATGTCATGGAGGTTTTTGTCCTCGACCGCGGCGCCGTGTTTGGGGTCGAGGTTCTCGATCATCTGCTCGACCGTGACCTGGCAGCATTGGGCGATTTTTTCCAGCAACTCGGACGATTCCACGCCGCATTCGACGACTTCCTTGCCGGTCAAAAGCCGGATATCATCGACAAGTCGCGGAGTGGCCGGCTCGGCGGTCGCGATCACGATGGCGCCGCCGTCGATTTTGATGGGAAGGACGCGATGCCGTTTGATGAATTCCGCGGGAAGCGCACCGGTGACATTGGCCGGTAACTCGAGCCGGAGAAGTCCCTCGGCGCGAATTGTCCCGGAAATGTCGTCGAGCGAACTGCCGTTAGCCAGTTTGTTCTCCGGGGAATTGCGGCTCAAGTCCTGCATATTGTGAAACTGGC
This sequence comes from Verrucomicrobiia bacterium, assembly GCA_036272955.1. Taxonomy (GTDB): domain Bacteria; phylum Verrucomicrobiota; class Verrucomicrobiia; order Limisphaerales; family Palsa-1400; genus DATAUD01. The sequence continues at coordinate 3,531 of DATAXU010000089.1, read as the reverse complement.
GCGCGGGTCTGAATCGGCAGTGTCGTTTTCATGAATTCATTGGGCCATGCCTATTGACAGCGCAAAACGGAAAAAGTTTCAAGGAAAGTGGCAAAAACGGAAATGCGGGAGGGACGGGTTGCGGACTGGCTTTCATCCGCGGATTTTACAATCTTTTGCGCAAGATTGTCAACCGCATTAGGTTACAATCAATGACGGCGGGGCGGGCTTCGTTATTTTGTGGCGGCCTCGGCCTTGCGTTTTTTGGCTTCGTCGATGACCCGCTGTTCCATCTCGCGCGGCATTTCCGCATAATGGTCCAGGCGTTCGCCATGAAGGCCGCGTCCGCCTGTCAATGAGCGAATCACGCTGGAATATTTGTAAAGCTCCCGCGCCGGCACTTCGGCCTTGATCACCTGGAATTTGCCGTCGGTGTCGATCCCCAAAATCTTTCCGCGCCGGCTCGAAATATCTCCCATCACCTTGCCAAGACAGTCCTCCGGAATGCGCACCTCGATTTGGTGGATCGGCTCCAAAAGGCACGGGCGCGCCTTCATGAAAGATTCCTTGAAGGCAAAATATCCAGCGATTTGAAACGCGATGTCCTTGGAATCCACCGGGTGCATTTTGCCGTCGTAAAAGTCGATTTTTAAATCGACCACTTTGTAACCGGCCAAAATTCCCTCGCGGCAGGCGTTCTTCACGCCGTGCTCGACCGACGGCACAAAAACCCGGTCCACATTCTGGCCGGACAGCGATTCGGTGAATTCAACGCCGGAATCGCGCGGCAACGGTTCGATCTTCATCCAGACCTCCGCGAATTGCCCCGCGCCGCCGGTTTGTTTTTTGTGCCGATATTTGGAATCGCCGCTGGTTTTGATTGTTTCGCGATACGGCACGCGAGGTTCGCCCAGTTCGACGTGCGCGTTGAAGCGGCGCCGCAACCGGTCCACAATCACTTCCAAATGCAATTCGCCCTGGGCGGAGATGATTGTCTGATGCACTTCGGAATCGACGCGATGCAAAAACGTCGGGTCTTCCTCGTGCAACGCCGCCATTCCGGCAGCCACCTTGTCTTCCTCGCCCTTGGCCATGACTTCCAATGAAGCGTGGATGGTCGGTTCGGGATAGTGGACCTTTGCCAGCCGGACGGGCCGCGAGGCGGCGCAAAGCGTATTCCCGGTGTGGGTGTCCTTCAACTTGACAGCAGCGCCAATGTCGCCGCCGCACAATTCCTCCGTCGTCACGCGGTCTTTTCCATTGAGAAGGTAAATCTGGCCAATCCGCTCGGTGGTTTGGCGGTCGGCGTTGTAAAGCTCCATGCCCGGCTTCAGAGAGCCGGAATAAACGCGAAAAAAAGACAATTCGCCGAAATGGGCTTCCGCCATCGTTTTGAAAACATGCGCGACCGGTTCGGGATCGGCCAGCCGCACCTCGCTCACATTGCCGCCGGAATCGATCGCGGCGTAACGTTTGCGGTCCACCGGCGAGGAGCCGTATTTCGCAATAAAATCCATCAAGCGCGCCACGCCGACGTTTGATTCTCCCGAGGCGCAAAACAATGGAATGAAATGTTGGCCCTGCACCGCCGTGTGTATCCCTGTGCGAAATTCCTCCTCGGACAATCCGCCCTGGTCGAAATATTTTGTCAGCAGCGTGTCGTCCGATTCGGCGATGTGCTCGATCAATTCACTGTGAAGCTGTTTGACCTTCGCCTCCCACTGGCCTGTGGCCGGCACTTCGGTGAATTTTCCGCGCGCGCCGGAGGTTTCGTAGGTCACGATTTCATTGCGGAGAACGTCGAGGGACTGGTTGAAGCCGGGACCGGCGTTGATCGGCAAGTTCATTGGAAACACACCCGCGCCAAACTGCTCGCGAGCGCCCGCCAACACCTCGTCGAAGTGCGAATTCAATTTGTCCATCGCGGTCACGACGAGGATTTTTGGAATCCCAAAGTCCGTGGCATATTTCCAAACCCGCTCCGTGCCAATGCCGATGCCATGCTGGGCGTTGATCACCACTAGGGCGAAATCAGCCACCCGCAATGCGCTCAACGCCTCGGAGATAAAATCCAGGTAACCGGGGGTGTCCAGGATATTGAACTTTTTCCCCATCCAATCCGCGCGAAGCAGGGAAGTTTGGACGGAAATCTGGCGTTGTTTTTCGCTGACATGGTAATCGGAGGCTGTCGAACCTTCGGCGATGCGCCCCATACGGTTAATAACGCCGGCGGAGGCGAGCATGGCTTCCGTCAGCATTGTTTTGCCACTGGAAGCGTGGCCTACCACGGCGAAGTTTCGAATGTCCTGGGGCGCGTATTTTTGCATAATTCACAGTCGGCAATAATCCGGAAAAACCAGTCGTCCAGGGTCGAACGCCGCCATCTAAACACCAAGCGCGGCCAATGCCAAGAGATAAACAACCGGCGTTACCCCTTGATTTTTTCCGCAAAGCACCCGACCTTTTTGGCGAAGATGGTCCTGGTCATCGATAATTACGATTCGTTCACCTACAATCTCGTTCAATATCTGGGCGAGATGAAGGTGGAATTGGAAGTCCGCCGCAACGACCAGATTTCCCTCGATCAAATCCGCGATCTCAATCCCGAGCGCATTCTCGTCTCACCCGGGCCGTGTTCGCCGCGCGAATCCGGCTTGTCCAACGACATCATCCGCACTTTTGGTCCGAAGGTCCCGCTTTTTGGCGTTTGCCTGGGGCATCAGTGCATTGGGTACACTTTTGGCGGGGAGGTCATTGTCAATTATAGAATTATGCACGGCAAAACCTCGGCGATCAAACACAACGGGCGCGATCTGTTCCAGAAAATGCCCAATCCCTTCGCCGCCACGCGCTATCATTCACTGGTCATCAAGCGGGAAACCCTCCCCGACTGCCTGGAAGTGACGGCCGAAACCGACGAGGGGGAGATCATGGGAGTGCGCCACAAGGAATATCCCGTATGGGGCGTGCAGTTCCACCCCGAGAGCATCCTGACTGAAAGCGGGCGTCAGATTCTGCGGAATTTCCTCGCGATGTGAGGCTCAATCCCGGCGAAAGCACATGTAATATACAGCGCTGAAAGCGGCGACCGATCCGAGCAGGCAGAGCAGAACATCCATTCCGGTTTTCATTTCCAACGCCTGCAAAATGCCCACTACGCCGGCGCCCAAACAACCAAGGACTGCAAAACCAACTGCTGTCTGTGCCTCGGATTCGCGTTCGGAGACTGCGCTCTGACTCTGGGGTTGTTTTTGTGTGATCATACGGAAGCCAAGGTGCCGGATATTGCTTCTGACGTCAAGATTAACGAAAGGAAGTTATCGCGGACTCCATAAACACCGCCAAACGTGGCGCATACGAGTCATGGCGCTTTGACGAGGGCAGGATTCCAGTTGGCATGCCAGTAATAGGTCCAGAGATTCGGCAACTTGCACAGTTCCACAGGACCATCAGCCAGGCCCATGTTAATGGCACCGGGCAACGGCTGGCCCGAATGATACGGAACAGATTGGTTGGCCGTCCGCCCACCATGCCGCAGAATTGTGCAACAAG
>DATAXU010000088.1:0-7362 GCA_036272955.1 Verrucomicrobiia bacterium | reverse complement strand
CAGTTTCAGCGTCAAATCGTTGGCAATCCGCCCGCCTTTGTTTTTTTCCACAATCCCGCAATGCCCATGGCTCATGTATTCGCAAAGGCAAACGTCCGTGATGACCAGCAGATCGGGAAGCTCTTTTTTTAATTGACGCACAGTCTGCTGGACAATCCCATTGCGCGCATAAGCCCCGGAAGCTTTCTCGTCCTTCCTGTCTGGAATTCCGAAAATCAAAACTGCGAGGATTCCCAGCTTGTGCGCCGCCGCCGCTTCGCGGACGATTTCATCCGGCGACAACTGGAAAACCCCCGGCATTGCCGCGACGGGCTGGCGAAGTTTTTTGCCGGCGCGCGCAAAGAATGGAAGGACCAGACGGTCCGCCGAAAGCGAACTTTCCCGCACCAGCCGGCGCAACGCCGCCGATTGCCGAAGCCGTCGTGGCCGGTACGATGGAAACTCTCCCAAGGCGGAAAAACTCATGCGCTGAAGGTAGTCCCGGAACGCCCCGCGCGGAAAGTGGAAAAATATCCGTGATATCCGTCAAATCCGGGTTAAAGGTTAAGCCATGAAAAAAGCGGCCGCCGCCATTTTCCTGACGACAATTGTATTTCTCGTCGGTTTGTTCGCGGGGTTTGTCTCCTACCACATGGTCTCGCGCTCCGGCTTCATTTTCAACAGCGCGTCGGTGCTCAAGAAGGTGCAGACATTGTCGCAATTGGTCACCGTCAAATATAACCTCGAAAAAGTCGTCGTGTTCGACGATGCCAAGTGGTATGGCGACAGCCAGGTCATCCTCGTCGCTCATGGCGTCGTCAAGGCCGCCATCGACCTCAATCAACTGGCGCCCGGCGACATCAGCGCTGAGGGGAAGACCATCAGCATCGTGCTGCCCCGTTCGCGGGTGGTGGATGCCTACCTGGACGATCAGCAAACCCAGATCGTTGAAAGGTCCACGGGCATCCTCCGTATTTTCGACAAGGACCTGGAGCAGAATGCCCGGCGCGAGGCGGTGGACGAATTGCGGCTTGCCGCGTTGAAGAATGGCATTTTGAGCGACGCTTCCGAGCGGGCCAGGGCGCAGTTGACGATATTGCTGTACCAGGTCGGATTTACGAACGTGAATTTGAAGTCAAAATAGGATGAACTGATAAAAACGTATAAAAACGTATAAAAAACGCGCAAAAACATGTTAACATGCTTATATTCAATTACTTATGTAAATGTGAATATAAGTGCCTCCGGGAGAGTCAGAAGTAAACAGTCATGAACAGGAGAGAGCACGAATTACAGCCCGAAGACCGCTTCCTTACCCGCCGCCAATTCCTTTGCAGGTGCGGCATGGGCATGGGCGCTCTCGGTCTGGCCTCCATCATGGAGACGGCCGCCCGCGCGGATTCCATGCTCTCGCCGCTCGCGCCCAAATCGCCTCAATTTCCCGGCCGGGCAAAGCAGGTGATCCATCTCTTCATGGGCGGCGGTCCTTCCCATGTCGATACCTTTGACCCCAAGCCCGCGCTGGCAAAATACGCCGGCAAATCGCTCAAGGAAATTGACAAATCGGTCACGCGCCCGGGCATTGCCTTCCCGTCCCCGTTCAAGTTCGATAAATACGGTCAAAGCGGCATCGAAATCAGCGAGGTTTTCCCGCATCTCGCCGAACACGCCGATGACATGACGATCATTCGCTCGATGCAAACCGGCGTGCCAAGCCACGAGATCGCGATGCTCACGATGAACACCGGCGAATCCCGTTTCGCGCGTCCCAGTGTCGGTTCCTGGGTGACTTATGGTTTGGGAACTGAAAATCAAAATCTCCCCGGTTTTATCGCGCTGAGTCCCAATGGCCGTCCGCTCCTGGGTGATCAGAATTGGCAGAGCGCCTTCCTGCCCGGCGCTTACCAAGGCACTTTTGTCGAAACCAGGTTCGCCCAACCCGATAAACTCATCGAGTATATCCGCAGTTCCACAACGTCGCTCCCGGAACAGCGCCGGCAGATTGATCTTTTGTGCAAATTGGAGCAGGAACACGCCAAGGTTCGCGCCGAGGAAGGCCCGCTGGAAAGCCGCATCCAATCTTTTGAGACGGCCTTCCGCATGCAAATCGAGGCCACCGACGCCTTTGACATCAGCAAAGAGCCGGCGGACATTCGCGCGCTTTATGGCGATACCCCGCAAGGCCGCCAGCTTCTCATCACCCGCCGGTTGATCGAACGCGGCGTCCGCTTTGTCCAGCCCTGGCACGTCGGCTGGGACCATCACAGCCAAATCGAAAAAGGCCTCCGCGATGCCGCCAAGGCTTGCGACCAGCCCATCGCCGCGTTGATGACCGACCTCAAGCAGCGCGGCCTTCTCGACGAAACCCTGATCGTTTGGGGTGGGGAATTCGGCCGCACCCCAACCAGTGACGGCAACCTCAACGTCGATAACAGCAAGGGCAGGGGACGCGATCACAACGCCACCGGCTTTTCCATTTGGATGGCGGGAGGCGGAGTCAAGGGCGGCTATGTTCACGGCGCCACCGATCAATTCGGTTTCGCCGCAGTCGATAATAAAGTCGAAGTCGCGGACCTCCACGCCACCATCCTCCAGCTTCTCGGCTTCGATCACAAAAAGCTGACATACCGTTATGAGGGACGCGATTTCCGTCTCACCGGCATCGAAGGCAATGTCGTCCGCGAAATTCTGGCTTAGCGCCGCCGCCGGCGTTATTTCCTGGCATTGCGTCGCCGCCCCCACGCCCGCCAATTCGCCCGGCGTTGAATTCTTTGAAAGCAAAGTCCGCCCCGTCCTGATCGACCATTGTTACAAGTGCCACAGCCATCAAAGCGCAAAGGTCCGCGGCGGCTTCATGTTGGACACCAGCGCCGATCTCCTCAAAGGCGGCGACAGCGGCCCCGCCATCGTTCCCCATCACCCGGAAAAAAGTCTTCTGGTCAAGGCCATCAGCTACGCCGACTCGGATTTGCAAATGCCGCCCAAAGACCAAAAGCTGCCCGACGACCAGATTGCCAGCCTGCGCGCCTGGATCAAAATGGGCGCGCCTGATCCACGCACGGGCCAAACCAACACCTTCTCGAAATCGTTCGAAGCCGCCCGCCGGCATTGGGCTTTTCAACCGATCACCGAGCCGCCTCTTCCGAACATTCGCAAACGCAAGGGCTGGATCAAAACTCCTCTTGACGCATTCGTCCTGGAAAACTTGAACGCCAAACGTCTTGTTCCAAACCCGCCCGCCGACAAACGCACCCTCATTCGCCGCGCCACCTACGATCTCACCGGTCTTCCCCCGACGCCGGCGGAAGTGAATTCCTTTCTCGCGGACAAGTCCCCGGACGCCTTTGCCCGCGTGGTGGATCGTTTGCTCGCCTCTCCCCATTACGGTGAACGCTGGGGCCGCTACTGGCTCGATGTCGCCCGTTACGCCGATACCAAAGGCCAGGCGAGCTTTCGCGAAAGCCCCCGCTTGCCCTACGCCTACACGTATCGGGATTACGTCATCCGCGCTGTCAACGAAGATTTGCCGTTCAACCGTTTCATCCTCGAGCAACTCGCCGCCGACCAGTTGCCCGCCGCCACAAACGACAACCGCGATCTTGCCGCCATGGGCTTCCTTACCACGGGCCGCCGTTTTTTCGGGAACGAGAATGACATTATTGACGACAGGATCGATGTCGTTTCGCGCGGGTTGCTCGGCTTGACGGTCAGTTGCGCCCGTTGCCACGATCATAAGTTCGATCCCATCCCCACGCGCGATTACTATTCTCTCTACGGGATTTTCAACAGTTCCTACGAACCCACCAATCCGCCCCTCCTGACCGTTCCGCTCCCCGCCGGCTATACGAATTATTTGACGGACCTCGCGACGAACCGGGAAATTCTCGATTCGTATGTCCATTCGAATGAATTGGCCGTCCTTGAGAAACTGCGCTCGCACGTGGGCGATTATTTGCTGGCCGTCCACGACGCCGCTTCCTTCGCCAAAAACAACGTCAAAACCGATGAACTGGTCCGCGGCCGCAAACTCAACAAATCGGTTTTCCTGCGATGGGAAACCAATCTCACCGTCGCCGCCACAAACGATTCGCGCCTTTTCTCCCCGTGGCTTACCGGTTCGTTCGGTTCCAACGTCAATCCGCTCATTGAGAAAGCGTGTTCTGGAATTGCGCTGACGAATCTCAACGAACTGGCTGCCGCGTACGACACGGTTTTTGCCGAGGCCGCAACAAATGAGGCCGCTGTGGAATTGCGCCAATTCCTGGAGGCCAGCAATTCTCCCGCGAACCCCCCTCGCGCCGATTTTGCGAGACTATTTCTTTTTGAGGATTCCGTGCGGGCCAAAATCGACCTCCTCAAACGAAAACTCATCGACATCGAAGCCACCGACCCGGGCGCGCCGCCCCGCGCGATGGTATTGCTCGACAAGCCGCATCCCGCAAACTCCAAAATATTTCTGCGGGGCAATCCCGGCACGCGCGGCGCCGAAGCTCCCCGCGGTTTCCTCGAAATCCTCAGCCCGCCCGGCGCGCCGCCGTTTCCAAAGAAGGTCAGCGGCCGTCTGCAATTGGCCGAGGACATCGTCAGCCCGCAAAATCCACTCACCGCGCGTGTTTTCGTCAACCGCGTTTGGATGCATCACTTCGGTGTGCCGCTCGTCGATTCGCCCTCCGATTTCGGCGTCCGAACCGAACGCCCGCTGCAAGCCACGTTGCTCGATTTTATGGCCGCCCGTTTCATGGCCGACGGCTGGTCGCTGAAAAAACTCAATCGCCTCATCATGCTTTCCAGCGTCTATCAACAAAGCAGCGCCTTGGACAAGAAGGCGGACAAAGTTGACCCGGAGAACGCCTTGCTCTGGCGCATGAATCCCACTCGGCTCGATTTCGAAGCGATGCGCGATTCCCTTCTCGCCGTCGCCGGTGAACTCGACTCCACCGGCGGCGGCCAGCCCGTGGACATCACCTCCAATACCATGCCCGAACGCCGCACGGTTTATGCGTATATCGACCGGCAGAACCTTCCCGGCGTGTTTCGCGCCTTTGATTTCGCCAATCCCGACACCAGCAGCGCCGGCCGGTTCGAAACCATCGTCGCTCCCCAGGCGTTATTTCTCCTCAACAGCCCGCTGGTCGCCCAATGCGCCCGGGGCGTGCTTGCCCGTTGCGAAACCAAAACTCCCGCCGCTTACGATGATCGTATTGACAAGCTTTACGAACTCATTTATCAACGCAAGCCCACGTCCGGCGAATTGGAACTGGGCCGCGATTACCTGCGCGAACAACCGTCCCGCGACGCCGTCGTGCCGCAAGTCGAAGATTGGCAATACGGATCCGGCATGTTCGATGAAACGACGCAACGCACAATTGATTTCGAGCCATTGTCAGCGTTCAACGGCCGCGCCTGGGTAGTGCGCGCGAAGGGAACGGATCCAAAGCTCGGCCCCGTGCAAATCAACGCCGTAGGCGGTGTCACCGGCAAAACCAACATTGCAGCCATCCGCCGATGGGTTGCTCCTCGCGACGGCCTCATTTCGATCACCGGCGAATTGGAACACACGGTCTCCGCCGGGGAGGGCGTGCGTGGCCGCATCGTATCGAGTCGCGCGGGATTACTGGGCGAGTGGAAAGCGCATAACGGCAAGGCCGCGACTTCTCTGGACAACGTCGAGGTCAAGGAAGGCGACGCCATTGACTTCACGGTGGATGAATTGGCGGGCCGGCGTTCCGACGGCTTCAAATGGGCGCCACGGATCGAAATGGCGAAACTCGACAACGGCGGTATGGAGGAGCTTTCGTTGCCCCACTCCTGGGACGCGAAGGAAAACTTCATTGATCCAAAGAAACTTCCAAAACCGCTCGGCCCCTGGGAGAAATACGCCCAGGTCCTGCTTCTCTCCAACGAATTCTTTTTCCTGGAATAAACTTACTGAACGGGAATGTCACCACGACACGAACCCCTCGACGGCGCTCGGGGCCACGAATGACTAACTGGCTGAGGCGAAACACTGAGGGGAGCCGCACCAAAAAAAGGGCTTGAATTGTTAAATGTTAAGATGTGACTCCGGGGGCATGCTCCGTGACTCCGGGGGCATGCTCCGGGGGCAATTACTCCGGGGGCAATTACGAATAATCGGGTTTCATTCGAACGCGTTGCGGAAATATATTCACGCTCAAGAGTCGGCTCTCGCCTTTCCGAAAGACGCAACCGCGCTTGATTTAAACTGATTTGCAGGCCATCATAGTCGCGGACATGAATGCGATTGAAACAACCGGCGTAGTGGACGCGCAGCATCAGTTGCGGCTGCATGAGCCGTTGCCGATTCTTGGGCAAAGCCGCGTTCGCGTCATTGTTTTGGCGCCGGAGGCAGAGGACATTTCGGAGGAAGACTGGACAAAAGCGGCGTCGGCCAGTCCGACGTTCGATTTCCTCAAAGACACGGCTGAGGACGTTTACAGCACCGCCGACGGCAAGCCCTTCCATGACCAAGTGTAAATGCAAATTGTATGAGCGCAGTTGAACTTGCGGTTAGCAAAGTCAAGAAATTGTCCGCCCCCCAGGCGCGGGAATTGTTGGGCTGGCTGGATGCCCGGTTGGCCAATGGAAAGGCTGCGAAGAAACGGCGCTCCCAACCCTGGTGGCACAAAGGTACCGCTCGCCAGCGGATGAAGAAGTTGAAGGCTTGGCAGGATTCAGTTCGGCTCACCACCGATTGGGAACCGCCGCGCATGCCTGACGATTTGGTCAAGCCGTTTCGATTGTGAACTTCGTGCTGAACACGAATGCGGTCAGCGAAACGGAAAAGCCGCGGCCCAATCCACGTTTTATCAGTTGGCTTGACGCCCAGGACCCTGCCCACCTTTTTGTCACCACGATCTCCGTTGGGGAGATATGGAACGGTTTTCATGGTTTGGAGCCGAATCACCGGGACTACAATCGCGTCAAGATTATCGCGACAAATCTGCCACGGAAATACCGCGTGTTGAACTTTGATCTACGCGCGGCGGCGATTTGGGGAGAACTGACTGCCACCTCGGACGCGCCTTTGCCGCTGCGCGACTCCTTTATTGGGGCAATCGCCCGCTCACGCGGCTGTCAAGTCGTTACGCGCGATGTTGCGCCATTCGAGCGCATGGGCTGCAAAGTGCTCAACCCGTGGCAATGAGGACCGCTTTTCTATAATCCTTTTCCATACCGAGGTCGGTTTTTTCGTACCGTGCCGGTGTCGCGTGCCGGTGTTGGTTCTCACTCTTGACACTTTTCCTTTCTTTGACCGATCAGCAGATTGCTTCCGAGGGAGAGGTCAAATGGACAACGTCGAATTCGGACACCGGCAAGGTTTGTGTCAATAGTGAGAACCGACACCGGCACGACACCGGCACG
>DATAXU010000087.1:0-42938 GCA_036272955.1 Verrucomicrobiia bacterium | reverse complement strand
ATTTTCGCGGCCGCCGTCCCTTTGCCGCCGCTGACAATCGCGCCGGCGTGGCCCATGCGGCGTCCCGGCGGGGCGGTTGTTCCGGCGATAAAACCGGCGACGGGTTTTTTGCAATTCTTCTTGATCCATTCGGCCGCCTCTTCCTCGGCGGACCCGCCAATTTCGCCGATCATGATGATGCCGTGGGTTTCGGGATCGTCGTTGAACATTTTGATGATGTCCAAATGCGACGTGCCGTTGACGGGGTCGCCGCCGATGCCGACGCGGGTGGACTGGCCGACGCCGCGACAGGTTAATTGCCAAACGGCCTCGTAGGTGAGGGTCCCGCTGCGGGAAACGACGCCGACGTGGCCTTTCTTGTGGATGTAACCGGGGGCGATGCCGATGCGGCAGCCGCCGAAAGAATCCTTGCCCTCGCCAGGGGTGACGACTCCGGGACAATTCGGCCCGATGAGGCGGCTCTTTGAATTGCGCATGGCGTTTTTGACTTTAATCATGTCGTTGACAGGGATTCCCTCCGTGATGCAGACGATCAACTCCAGCCCGGCGTCGGCGGCCTCGAGAATGGCATCGGCGGCGAAGGGCGGGGGAACGAAAATGGCGGAGACCGTTGCGCCGGTTTCGCGGACCGCGCTGGCGACGCTGTCAAAGATAGGGACTTTTTTGGACGGGTGCTCAAAAACCTGCCCGCCTTTGCCGGGGGTGACGCCCGCGACGATCTGCGCGCCGTAGTCGATGCTCAGTTGAGTGTGCCTGGCGCCAAAGCTGCCGGTGATGCCCTGGACGAGGACTTTTGTATCGGGTTTAACGAGGATGGACATGATTTCGAATTATTTGGCGACGGCTTTCACGACTTTTTGGGCGGCATCCGCCATGGAATCGCCGGTGATGATGGCGACGCCGGAGTCGGCCAGGGTTTTTTTTCCGGCAACGACGTTGTTGCCTTCGAGGCGGACGACGAGCGGAATTTTCAAATGCGTTTCCTTCACCGCAGCCACGATGCCGGCGGCGATGACGTTGCAATCCATGATGCCGCCGAAAATATTCACCAGGATGCCTTTGACGTTGGGATCGCTCAAAATGATCTTGAACGCCGCGGTCACCTGCTCCTTGCTCGCGCCGCCGCCGACGTCGAGGAAATTCGCAGGCTCCCCGCCGAAATGCTGGATGATGTCCATCGTCGCCATCGCCAGGCCCGCGCCATTGACGAGGCAGGCGATGCTGCCGTCGAGCTTGATGTAATTGAGATTGAATTTGCTGGCCTCGATTTCCAACGGGGCTTCCTCGGCGAGGTCGCGCATCGCCTGGATGTTGGGATGGCGGTAAAGGGCGTTGTCGTCCAGGCTGACTTTGGCGTCGATGGCGAGCAGAGTTTCCTTGCCGTCCGCGGCGGCAATGATGCAGAGGGGATTGATTTCAACCATGCTGGCATCGCATTCCCACCAGGTCTTGTAGAGCGCTCCAAACATTTTTGCGCCGGCGGCAATCAAGTCGCCCTTGAGGCCGAGGGCGGCGGCCAATTTGCGGCCCTGATAGGGCATCATGCCGACAGCGGGGTCGATGGTTTCCTTGATGATTTTTTCCGGATGTTTGACAGCGACTTCCTCGATGTCCACCCCGCCTTCGGTGCTGGCCAAGATGATCGGGCGCGAAACGACGCGATCCAGGAGCACTGCGCAGTAGAGTTCCTTTTTGATGTTGGGCGCGGCGGCAACCAGCAATTTGCTGACAAGACGGCCCTCGGGGCCCGTTTGTTTGGTGACGAGGACGTTGCCCAGCATGGCGGCGGCCTTTTCAAAGACGTCACCGGCGGTTTTGCAAAGTTTTACGCCGCCTTGAAAGCCGCTCTTGAAAGTGCCCTTGCCGCGTCCGCCGGCGTGGATTTGCGATTTGACGACCACCAACGATTCGCCTTTGGCGAAGAGCGCCTCGGCGACTTTTTTGGCGGCCTCGGCGGTGTCGCAGACTTCTCCGGCGGGGACGGGGACGCCGTATTGAGCGAGCAATTGTTTTGCCTGAAATTCGTGAATGTTCACTTATGAAAGAAGGATTGGGATTGAGGTTTTCGCTAGCGGTCTTCGAGGGGTTTGACCGTCAGGCCGGTGGGGCCGGTGTATTTGCTTTGGGGACGAATGAGACGATTGTCGGCCAGTTGCTCCAGGATATGCGCCGTCCAGCCGGCGGTGCGGGCGATGGTGAAGATCGGCGTGAAAAGGTCGGTCGGAATTCCGAGCGAGTAATAGACTGTGGCGGAATAGAAATCGACGTTGGCGTGGAGGTTTTTCTTCTTGAGCATGATCTCGGCGATGCGATCGCTCATCTGAATCCACTTGCGCTCGCCGACTTTGGAACAGAGCGTTTGCGCCATGCGCTTGAGATGCGGCGCGCGGGGGTCGAGCGTTTTATAGACGCGATGGCCGATGCCCATGATCTTCTTTTTTTGCGCCAGGCAATCCTCGACGTAGGCATCGACTTTGTCGAGCGAGCCGATTTCGATCAACATTTTGATGACGCCCTCATTTGCGCCGCCGTGCAGGGGGCCTTTCAATGTGCCGATGGCGCTGGTGATGGCGGAATACATGTCGCTCAACGTGGCGATGGTGACACGGGCGCTGAAGGTGGAGGCGTTCATGCCGTGATCGGCGTGGAGGACGTAGCAGAGGTCGAGCGTATTCGCCTTTTCCTTCGAAGGCTCTTCGCCGTCCATTAAGTAAAGGAAATTGGCGGCTTCGCCCAAGCCGGGTTTGGACTGGAGAATTTCCTTTCCCTGGCGGATGCGATGGTAGTAAGCGGTGATGATGGGGATTTGCGCGATCAGGCGCATGGCTTTGCGGCGCTGGTCGTCGTAGGAATGATCGTCGCGCTGGGCATCGAAGCAGCCCATCGCGGAAACGGCCGTGCGGATGACATCCATCGGCGGGGTGTCGCGCGGGACGGTGCGCAAAATGTCCACGACGCCTTGCGGCAAGTCGCGGTCGGCGACGAGGGTTGCCTTTAATTCCGCCAGTTCCTTGCGGTTGGGCAAATGGTTCCAATGAAGCAGGTGGACGATTTCCTCATAGCTGACTTTTCCGGCCAGTTCGTTGATGTCGTAACCGGCGTAGATCAATTCTCCGGCGTCGCCGCGGACGTCGCTGAGGCGGGTTTGCGCGGCAACGATGCCGTCGAGTCCTTTACTCAATGATTCTGTTGGATTGGACATGAATACTTCTGTTTACATTTCCTTCTCAAACACAAGCACGTAGCCGTCTTTTGGAAGAAACAATTTGTTGTCCTCGACTTTGACTTCCGAAGTCTCCGGGTGAGAACCGGGAAGGGTGACTTGATAAGTGGACCCTTCGTGTTTCCAGGGGCCCGCGGAAATGACCGTATTGTCGGCACTGGTCGCATTGAGCTTTTTCAAGATCATTTGGCCATCGGGCAGGCCAGTCAGCGAAAGGCCTTCGACGATGGGAAAAATATCCGATTCCTTTGCGCGCAGTTGCACGGGGGTCAAATCGGGCTGTTGGCGGCGAAGCTCGGCCATCGTCTGGCTGCGGCTTCCTTTCCAGATTCCAAGAATGGGTTCGCTGTCGTATTTGGCGGATTGGCCGCTCATCAGGTAGTTTGAAAGGTCGTCAAGATCATTGGCGATGAGGCCGGAAATCTCGGTGGTAATGGATGAGTTGGTGAGGATGACCTGGACGGCGGGATATTTGACGATATCGGCGACGGGGGCCTGGCTTTGAATCATTTGCTGGAGGGTGATGTCCGTGGAGAGGTTCTTGAATTCCGGGCGTTCGGCCAATTGCAAAAATGGCGGGTAATGCGCCAGCCGGTTTTCCGAAAGCGGATTGTGCAGCACCAGCGTGGCGATGTCGGCGGCTTTGTACACTTGCGGCGGCGTGGGATCATAGGCGGCGACAACGTGGTCCATTTTGTCGCGGGTCAAGTCGGCGCGGATGCCGCTGAGAAAACGCGCGCCGGCGGGGGCGCTTTCGTTCGCCTGCGCTTCGGTTGTGAAATATCCGCCGACGTAGAGCGGGATCATCAACAAAATGAAATAGACCGTGCCGTTGAGCAATCCGACGCAAAAGCCGACGCGGGCGTACATTCGCTCCCAGGAAATCCGCGACCTATCGTCCACCTTGTATTTGTAGAAGACGGCGATTTTCTGGTGAAGAACCTGGCCGGCGATTTTGAAAATGACCAGCACGACCAAAAATGCGATGGCTTGTGGCAGGAATATTTGCCAAACCGGATGACTCAGCCCGAAGAGCGGAAGAAGGTGTTTGGTCAGCGGGGAGAGGGGCCCCGCCAGCATCGCGCCTATGACAATCCCAAAAAAAGAGAAAGCCGCCCGGACGGGACCCTGGTAAAATCCCGCGATGCCGACCAAGCCCAAACATACAAGGGCAATGAGCCATACCATGATTTGGAAACTAGGGCGTCCGGGCAAAAAAAGCACGATTAAATTTTTGGCGGCGAACGAGCGGCAACATAGCCAACGGCTCAGATGCCGGGGGCGCTCAATTCGTAATTGATGACCGAAAGAACATAAACGGCAGCCGTCTCGCTGCGTAGAACCAGCGGCCCAAGAGTGATCGGGCGCGCGCCGGATTTTTCAATCGCCGCAACTTCAGCCGGCGAAAAATCTCCTTCGGGACCGATCCATGCGACAACGCTGGAGGGCCGGCCTCCGCGCTCGCGCTGGAAATCCAAAAAATAATCGCGAGGATGACGCGCGCCATTTTGCAGCGAGCCTATCAACGCCAAATCCACTGGCTCGTCCCGGCGCAGAAGCTCCTGCAATGCGGTGGGCGGGTCCACTTGTGGAAGCCATCGCTGGCCGCATTGTTTGATCGCTTCGACCGCAGTTTGCCGCCATTTTTCGGCTTTGCGCTCGACGGATTCGCCTTCCAGGTGCGTCGCCACCCGTTCGGAGAGCAGGGGGATGATGCGCCAGACCCCGAGTTCCGTGGCTTTTTGGATTATTGAATCCAGGATTTTTCCCTTGGGTATCGCCTGCACCAGCGTGATCCGGCAGTCGGGAGCGGGCGATGTGTTGGTTTGGAGAATTTTGAATTGAATTTTCTTTCGTTCGACCTTTTCGGCGCGGCAAACGAAGTCGCGGCCGGCCCCATCCAAAATCGACGCCTCCTCGCCGGGGCGCATTCGCAAAACCTCCGCCGCGTGCCGCGCCTCGCCGCCGGTGAGATCGAGGAAACCGGATTGGCATTCGCCCGGCGGCAGGTAAAAACGACGCATGAGTCAACTAAAAATTCTTTTGACCTTTTCGAGAAAACTTTTGCCCATGGGATGAACGGTCTCGTCGCAGGACTTGGCGAACTCCTCGAGTTTCGCGCGCTGGACCGCGTTCAGATGGGTCGGAATTTCCACTTGCGCGCGCACCAAAAGATCGCCGTGGCCGTAGCCTTGCACGTTCTTAATTCCCTTGCCTTTGACGCGAAAAACCATTCCCGGCTGTGTCCCCGCCGGGATTTTGACCTCGGTGGTGGCGGTCAGAGTTGGCACGCTGACGACGCCGCCCAGCGCGGCTTGCGCAAAACTGATGGGAACCTCGCATGTCAAATCGTCCCCGTCCCGGCCAAAAATCTCGTGCGTTTTGACGTGCAGGACGACATACAAATCGCCAGGCGGTCCCCCGCGCGCACCGGCTTCGCCGTTGCCGGAGGATCGCAACCGGCTGCCGCCGTCAACGCCGGCGGGAACCTTGATTTTTATCCGGGACGTCTTTTCCGAGCGCCCGACGCCGGCGCAAACTCGGCAAGGTTTGTCGATGACCCGTCCGCGTCCCTCGCAACGGGGGCAGGTTTGCGCAATGCTGAAAATGCCGCGCGAACTGATGACCTGGCCGCGTCCGCCGCAAACGGCGCAGGTTTTGGCGGTGGCCCCGGGTTCGGCGCCGCTGCCGCGGCAGGATTCGCACGCGTCCAGTTTGTTGACAGTGATTTCCTTTTCGCAACCCTGGGCGGCCTCCATGAAGGTCAATTCCATGTCGTAGCGTAAATCGTCGCCGCGTTGCGCGCCGCCCGCCCGGCGTTCGCCGCCGCCAAAAATATCCTCGAAAATGCTCGAACTCCCAAAGACCTCGCGAAAAATATCCGTTGGATCGTGAAATCCGCCGCGGCGGGACCGATCAAACGCAGCGTGGCCATATTGATCGTATGCGCCGCGTGAAACCGGGTCGCTCAAAGCTTCGTAGGCTTCGCCGAGTTCCTTGAATTTTTCCTCGGCGGTTTTGTCGTTTGGATTGCGGTCGGGATGAAACTTCAAGGCCAGCTTGCGGTAGGCCTTTTTGATTTCCTCCATGTCGGCGCCACGGTCAACGCCCAGCACTTCATAATAATCTCGTTTGGACATAAGGGGGGAAAATACCGACTAGGGCTTCCTGGCCACCACCACTCCGGCGGGCCGAATGAGCCGATTGCGAAATCTGTATCCTTTGCGAATTTGGCGCACGACGTGGCCTTCCGGTACTTTGGTCGTTGGCTCCTCGGAGACGGCTTCGTGAATGTTGGGATCGAACGCCTTGTCGGCGGCGTTGATTTCCTCCAGGCCGGCTTCGGCAAGAGCGGATTTCAATTGGTTGGAAATCATGACAATCCCCGCCTGGAGCGATTGCGCGGCGGCGGGTTCGCTGGCATTGGTCGTGGCAGCCAGCGCCATTTCAAAAGCGTCCAGGACCGGGAGCAATTTCGTCAGCAAACTTTCGTTGGCGTACGAGATGGAATCCTGGCGCTCGCGGGCCGCGCGCTTTTTAAAATTTTCAAAGTCGGCGGCCTGCCGCAGGAGCCGGTCCCAATATTCGTCCGCCTTGGACGCCTTTTCTTTAAGCTGCTCGATTTGTTCCGGCGTCGAAGGCACGATCGCCGGCAATTCTTCCATAGCGCCCTGTTCCTGGGCGGGGCCGTCCTCGGTTTTTTTCTTCTTTGCGTTATCGTCCATGGATAAAGGAATAAATCACATCCCGGCTACTTTCAACCTTGCTCAGAGTATTCCTTAGAGGCTGAAAGTGGGGCTGGGAACGTCCTGCGAAGTGGATTCGAGGCAGACGTGCGTTCCGCCCAGCCGTTGCAGGCGGCTTCCGACGACTTGCCGCGCCAGCTCGGGCCGGTTGCAATCGCGGCTCAAATGCCCCAGATAGAGCCGGCGCAATTCGGCGGAAAGAATCTGTTCGACGACATCCGCCGCGCCTTCATTGGAGAGATGGCCGTGCCGGCTCAGGATCCGCTGCTTCAAACTCCAGGGACGCCGCACGTCTTCCTGCAACATTTTCAGATCGTGATTGGCTTCCAAAAGCAGGACATTGGCGGTGCGGATTCGTTCCACCACCAATTTGGTCGCGTGCCCCAGGTCGGTCAGAAAACCAATGTTCCCCGCCTCGGTATGCACCAGGAATCCCACCGGATCATAGGCGTCGTGCGGGATGGAGAAAGTATCGACGCTGATATCGCCAATCTCAAAGGAACTGCCCGTGGAAAACAGGCGCGCGTTGATTTGAATTTGCAATTGCGCTTCGATGGCTTCCCTGGTCAATCGATTGCAATAAATGGGCAGTTCCAATTTTGCGGCAAGGCCGACCAGGCCCGAGATATGATCGGAATGTTCGTGGGTGATCAGGATGCCGTGCAAGGTTTCCGGGACGCGCCCGATGCCGGCGAGGCGATTGCGGATTTGTTTTCCGCTGAAGCCGGCGTCGATCAGCAGACGTGTTTGGGAAGTTTCCAAATACGCGCAATTTCCCCCCGAACCGCTGCCCAGAATTGTCAGATGGACTGGCACTGATCGAACTTAGAAGGGGGCTTTGGCGGGGGCAATCCTTTTCCCGAAAAAAGCCGAAGAAACCCAAAAAATCGCAAAAAATCGCAAAAAAACGGACAAAACTCTTGAGCTAAATGATTTTGGCTGTAAAATTGCTGCGATGTCTCAGGGATTGCATTTATCACAAAGAATGTCGCTTTCGCAGGTGCTGGCGCCGCAATTGCAGCAGTCGCTGGCGTTGCTGCAAGCCCCCACCCTTGAACTGAAGGCGCTGGTCGAACAGGAACTTCAGCAAAACCCTATCCTGGAAGAAGTTCCAGCCGCCGAAGTCGAGATGAGCGAGCGGGTCAAAAACGACGGCGTCAACGATGGCGTGGCCGACGCCGCCGACCTCGCGGAACCGCCCCCGGACACAAAATTCGATCCCGCCACCGAGAAGCCGAGCAACGCGCCTGTGGATGATTTTCAAGCCGAATTTGAGAAATTGACCCAAATGGACCAGGAATGGCGGGATCATTTCTCACAAACGAATCTCCCGATCCGCCAAAGCCAGGAAGCCGAAGAGAAGCGCCAATTCATGTTCGATTCACTCGTGGCGGGCACTTCGCTCCAGGAGAATCTGCTCGAACAGATGCGGTTCTCCGACCTGACCGACGACCAAAAGTCCATCGCCGAAATGATCATCGGCAATATCGACGACAACGGCCGGCTCAAGGCAAACATTGATGAGCTGGCGTTTACCAGCGGCATCGCGCAGGAGAGAATTCTGCCCGTCCTCAAGATCATCCAGGGTTTTCATCCCCCCGGCGTTGCGGCGCGCGACTTGCGTGAATGCCTGATGCTGCAACTGGAACGGAGCGGCAACGAAAAGTCGGTGGAATACCGGATTATTCGCGATTTTATGGAGGCCCTCGGCAAGCGCAAGCTCCCCGAAATCGCCCGCGGCCTTGGCCTGAGCGTGGACCAGATCCAGGACGCCGTCCAGCGCATCGCCCATTTGGAATATAATCCTGGGCGCGACTTTTTGCCCGACAACGAACATTACATTTCCGCGGAAGTCTTTGTGCAAAAGGTCGGCGACGATTACATCGTCACCACCAACAACGAACAAATCCCCCACCTGCGCATCAGCAATCATTACAAGGATTTGATGTCGCAAGCCGGCGCATCGTCCGAGGTGCGCGACTACATTCGGGAAAAAATCCGGGCGGGAAAATTTCTCATCAAGAGTTTGCAGCAACGGCAGCAGACTATTTTGAACATTGGCAACGAGATCGTCAAACGCCAGCGCGATTTCATGGACAAAGGAGTCGCGCACCTCAAGCCGATGACCATGGTCCAAGTGGCGGAGGTTGTGGGCGTGCATGAGACGACCGTGAGCCGCGCCGTTTCGAACAAGTACATCGATACGCCGCAAGGGATATTCGAGATGAAATATTTTTTCACCTCGGGGATCAAGATGGAAGGCGGGAGCGGTGTTTCCAACACGAGCATCAAAGACATGGTGGCGGAGATGTTTGCAGGGGAAAACCCGAGCAAACCGCTCTCGGACCAGGAAGTGGTGAAAATGCTCAAGGACAAAGGAATCCCACTCGCCCGCCGCACCGTGGCCAAGTATCGAGCGGAACTGAACATCCTACCGTCAAACTTGCGCAAAGTTTATTGAGTCAAAGCCGAGCGCGTGGAGACTTGAAAATGTTCCGTCGGGGCGTTGCGTAAACCCCCGGAATTCGCAATCGTTCCCGAGTTTTCCTTTAAGACCTCCAATAAAACTGACGAAAAGGGGCGATGCGGCTAGTTAACCGATCGTCGGAAACGACTCAACCAACCAATGCGACAGCGCAGCGGCACCCCCCGGCGTTTGAGTATTGCTGGATCTTGTATCTTTGATACGATTGTGAGGTGTCTCCCCAATCAAGTGTGGAATCACCCGATGGGAGGCCACCGCAGTTGAAGGTCATGAACAAGCAGTTGACAAGCAATCAAGCGGTCGGCGCAGGCCCGGCGGCCGGAGATGTTGTTGAAAAACTCCGACGCTCACGGCAGCGACTGCTTGATCTTACGCTTCGTAATCGCCTTCTAAATTTTCGCCCAGGCAACCCGAATTATCGGGATGACTTTAAAGCCCACAAACACGTTGTGTTGAATGGGCAAATCGAATCTCTTTGGCAAGCCCTGGTTGAAGATGAGAAACACATCGAAGTTATTGGCCTGACGCGTGATCAACAAAGGCAGATTGCAGAAGAGTTGCGTTTGCAATCCCGCGCTCAATCTAGTTCCAATCCTAGTGGGGGACTTTCGCTTGCCACACTGCGACACGAAGACTGGGAAGATATTCGCGGCGTACCGCAGTTTCTTCGGAAGGGAAACCTCGTTTCCTTGCTTTCCGAGGAAGCATTCTCCAAGCGACTCACAAAAATTCGCAACGAGCAAAATACACTTGCAAACTCGACCGGCGACAGCGCTTTATTCCTCGCGATTGGATTTCTCGAATGGTGCGAAGCTGAGCCGCATCCAAGAGCGAACGAACCGCTTTTTGCACCGCTGGTTTTGGTTCACGTCAACCTCTACCAGCAACGGACAGAAGAAGGTGGCGAGCGAGGATTTTTACTTCACATGGATGCAGACCAACCGCAGGGAAATCCATGTCTTGCAGAAAAACTTCGGCAGGACTTCGCAATAGACTTGCCTGATCTTGATCTTGACAAGGATGAAGCCGCAAACACCTACTTCTCGCGTGTCGGGCGCGCGTTGCGGACGAAGAAAAATTGGCGAGTCAATTCCACGATTTCGTTGGGTTTCTTCAACTTTGCCCGCTACCGGCTATGGCTTGACTTGAATCCCAGCGAGTGGCCCGCAGGAAAAGCCCCGACTGACCATCCAATCGTCGGCGCAATTCTGAACGGCGATCCCTTGCCACAGCAGGATGGTATTCCCAGCGAGGTCGAGGTTGCCAGTCATCAAGAAGCCGAAGACTTGCCGATAGTGATGGATTCCGACAGCACCCAGTACGCGGCACTGCTGGCGGGACAAAAGGGTGTTTCGATGGTCGTGCAAGGCCCGCCGGGTTCAGGGAAGTCTCAGACAATCACCAATCTGATTGCCGTTACGATTGCGCAAGGTAAACGGGTTCTTTTCGTTGCACAGAAACTTCCGGCACTTCAAGTAGTCCAACGCCGTTTGGAATCAGTGGAACTTGCGCCTTTCTGCTTGCCCCTGTTCAGCGATAAGGCTCGTGTAACGGAAATGCACAAGCATCTTGCCAAGAGCGCGCAAATGCGTGGCACCCCAGACTGGCGGCGCACCCTTAACAATCCGGTTGTGGCGCTGGCAAAAATACTCAACGGGCACGCTGCGCGATTACGCGACCAGCCTACCGGGTTCAGTCAGAGCGCCTGCTCTCTGATTCAACGAGCCACGGCGCTACATTTGATGCTCCGCGAAGCTTGGGGAAATGAGTGGAATGACGATCTTCTTGTTGTTTCGGTTCTTGATGTTGAGGCTCCGCCTGAATGGCTGGAAAAGCGCGAACAAACTCTCCACCAGTGGCATCACTTGAAAACGGAAGTCGGAAATGCTTGGTCGCACTGGACTCCGCTGAAACTGGGCCCGATGGATACGAAGCAAGTCGAGGCGACCGTCCGTCAGCAGGAGCATGCGGCTGTGACGTTAGCGGAAGAACTCATGCTCTTGCCGGAAGAGTTCCACAACCTGACAGTGATGAATGTTGAACAACTCGTCGCTCAAATCAGCAGGAGTCGCTTCCCTGTTTTGAGGGACGTTTTGCCAAACCTCGTGTCGTTTCTATGGCAGGCGCCGGAAAACGCGACTGCCGTCGCGAGATTGGAACGCGACTTGGAGGAATATTATCGCCAGTTGACCAAGGCTCAACGACACCTTCGCATCACCGACGCCAACCGAAACTATGTCGCGTCCCGTGCTACAGACGCGCTCAATGCGGTCGCGACAGTTGTCAGCCCCTGCTGTTCCGTCGCCTCGGCCAAGGCCTCGCTCGACGAGTTGAACGACATTTTGCGCTTGGCGGAGGACCTTTCCGCCTATGCGAACTTGAATCCAGCCGGCATCTACTCGCTTTGGCATGCGGAGCACCAATCGCCCGATTGCGCAGAAATGACCTGGAAGCATGTAGCGTTGCTGGCCGACCATAGTGCCAATTCTGATATGCACGTGCCAACCGGAGGTAAACTTTTGCTCGCGCTGTATGTGCTTGAAGACGCAGCCAAACAAAATGAATCGCGGGCATTGGCTCAACGCCTCTCACGCTATCACGCGAGCGTTGAGCGACTAAAATCCCGCGTCGCTGATTCAGCCCGATTTCAGCAGGGTATCGTCGCAACCGAATTGGATGGATCCGCTCGGAGCTTGTGCGAACATTCACTTGGGCGGGTAAAAATTTGTGAACTGTCAGAACTTGAAAAATCCCTTTTGCGCTTGCTAGCGTTACTTCGCGATGCGGGCAGCAAGACGCCAAGTGATTTTTCCGCCAACGTGTTCGGTTGCGATACGTTTACGGTTGGTCATTTTCAAAAAGCCGGCAGTCTGGCCGGTGTGCCTGCGTCGCTCCTTCAAAGCCCGGCAAATGGCACAGAAATCATTCTCGCCCGACTTGTAGGGAATCCAAGCCCCGCAACGGCGGTGCGAGCGTTCAGTGCAGCGATCCGATCTTACCAGAACTGCTTTCAAGAAATCTCCAGTTGGTTTCCTGAAGTGCTGCCTGGCCAACTGGTTGCACCCGCCATTCTCGATTCACAACGTGAAGCAACCCGTATCGTCCGCGAGCTTGGGCTTCAGAACCAATCGCTGGAATCTTTGACGCACCTTGTGGAAAAGGTCGAACGGCTGCGTAAAGCAGTCCAGACCACGCTCGATGTTTTCAAAAATCACTTTGAGTCTTGGCCGTTGATTCAGCCTGAGACTGTTGACCAGCTTCAGCACGCCAAAACGCTATTCTTGATTCTGGTCAATCGCCCTCAGGCGCCTGCCGAACTCCCGATAGAGGCTCTCTGTCTTCAAGCGAACGCTGATATTGTTGCAATGGCAATGGCTGAAAGCAAAGCGATCCAATCGTTTCGTGAGCGCAACTCCGGGCGGATCGCGTTTCGCGATTTGCCGGACGTTGAAACAATTACAGCCCAGCGACGTGAATTGCGTTCGCTGGGGGGCTGTTGGTGGCGTTGGTTTTCCAGCCGCTACCACAAGACGCGCAAAGCAACGCGCGCTTTTCTCAATCCGCCATTCCCCTCGGATGAAAGCGCGCTGACAACTCTTGAGGAACTTGAAGCACATGAACGCCAGCGGATCACTTTTCAAGGTTCTTCAGCCGGACCTCTGCTAGGCGAGATGTTTCGAGGCGTCGAAACCAAATGGCAAACAGTTGAACCAACTCTCGAGTGGATTCGTTTGCTGAAGTCTGCGACGCAGATAAGCGAAGTGACTTCGTTTGTACAATCCTCCATCCGCAACACTGAGGGACTAAGAAATGGGGTGAAGGCGATGGAAATCTTGGCAAAGCTCGTCGATCAAGACCGCCAAGAGTTAGCCGCTATCGCTCCACTATCGCTGCTTGCGTCAGAGGCGCGCGTCGTGAAACTTCAGGAGCTTTGCACGGTCTTGATGCGAACCGAAGCGCTAATGAAGGGATTGGTAGAGCGGGTCGGACAGCGGGCGGAAATTCAACCACATGCTACGCTCACACAGCTTGTAGACCGCATCGCGCAACTTGAGCAGCTCCAACAGTTGGCGCTTGCCCTTCGCCAACACTCGAACCTGGCCGAGCCAGTTGTTGCTGCGAGTCTCCACACTGATATTCTTGACGAAGACGTCGCATGGCTATCTGAATTGGCTAAACGCAATATCGGGCCGAAGTTGATTGACGCAATCATCGGCGGAACGCTGGTGGCCGAGAAACATCTGCCGATGATTCAAGCGACTCAGAGTTTTAGTCATGAACTCGATCGCTTGAAAGAGACATTCGTGAATGAGGAATCAGTGCCTTGGCTTTCGTCAGACACCAGCGGTGTTCAGTTACAAAGCGAGTTGGCGTTGCTGGTTCAAGCAGTCGGAGAGTGTCGCATCCACGCACTCGAATGGACCTTCGACAATCACCTAACCATTTTGGAGATTCGAGAATCACTCGAAGACGCTCACGAGATCGAGACGTCAGTTAAAGCATTTGTTCATTGGAGAGAGATTCTCCGCGAAGAACCATCATTGCTCTCCGTCGAACAGGTCACCGCGACGCTTGATTGGCTTGATGAGTTACGCCGGCACGGAGCTTCTGGCAGCTTGCTCTATTGGATTCTTTCCGATGAAACCGACAACCGACTGCATTGGTGGCAAGAATTGGTTTCCCGAGGGAAAGACCTTCGTGGCCGGGTTCGCAAGCTGCAAGACAGTTTTGCTTTGCCACTTCACGACACGCAATCAGCGATGACTCTTATCGCGTGGTCGTCTCAAACCGCGGACCGCAGCGCTAAAACGACAAACGCGTTAGAAGTCGTTGAAGCTTACTCCCAATCGAGCGATTTCACTGTTCACGACTTGGCGCAAGCTACTGCTGGACTTCGCCGCGCCATTGAATTGGAAATGTCGTTGCAAATTTGGCGGGAACATCTCGGCGGGGATGCGACGCGATTTGAAGTCGCGCGAATTCATAACCACCGACATTGGGCGGCGATTGCTCGCGGGCTTCCACCGGCAATGGGGACCTGGCTTGCTACCGCGGACACAACTTCTCGTTGCGAAACGGTCTCGAGAATTGAGTCGAAGTTGGACGCGTTGAGGAAAACGATCAAAGAAACGCAGGATGGTTTAGGTTTCTTCGGCCGGCTGATGGGAAACGGCCCATTCGCGATTCTCTCAACTAGCGGTACGCCATACGAAATCGAAGAACATTGCCGCGCGTTCACGGTAAAGATTCCTTTGCTGCCAAACTATGCGGCTTTTCTGCGCGAGCAAGAAGCTGCAAAACAGCTCGGCCTCAACAATCTCGTCAAGCACGCTGAAAACGCACATGTTTCGACAAGCGTTTTGATTGACACTTTTCGCGGCGCAGTAGCTTACCAACAGGCGAAGGCCGTTTGGGAGTCCGACGACGAACTGCGCTACTTTCATTCGAACGAGCACGAACGCTTGCGCGAGAAGTTCCAAGACGAGGACGAAAAGCAACTCAAGACAAACCGCCGGTTCATCAAGACTCGAGTCGGGAATGGTGTCGTAACGGAAGGCTGGAAAGGAAAGACTGCTAGCGAGCACACGGAGTATGCGCTGCTGCAACACGAAATGGCCAAACAGCGACGCCACTTGCCCATTCGTAAGCTCGTTCATCGCGCTGGGCGCGCAATGCAGGATCTGTGTCCGTGCTGGATGATGACGCCATTGGCAGTTGCCCAATTCCTTGCACCCGGGGCAATCGCCTTCGATTTGGTAATTATGGACGAAGCGTCGCAAATAAATCCCGAAGACGCTTGGGGAGCCGTCGCGCGCGGAAAGCAACTGGTTGTTGTTGGCGACCAAAAACAAATGCCCCCAAGCGACTTCTTCATGTCGACCTTGGAAGAGGACGAGTCGCCCGACGAGGAAGAAGAAATCGACGGCGGAAAATCTGAAAGCATCCTCGATGCATCCGTAGCCTCCCTCCTCTCTTCGCCGCTGCTGTGGCATTATCGCAGCCGTCAGGAAACGCTCATCGCTCCAGCAAATAGCTTTTCATATGACAACCGACTGATTCTTTTTCCACATCCTCACCGCAGTCATCCTGAGTTGGGCGTTCGTTATACCCACATTGCCAATGCCACTACGAGCACGGGCAAGGTGACGAACGCATTGGAAGCGGACGCGGTTGCAAAGCGCGTCGGCGAACTTGTCTTGCGTGAATATGCAAAACCACCGAAAGACCGACTTACAATTGGTGTCGTAACCATGAACCTGTATCAGCAGGATTGTGTCATGGACTTGCTTGAGAAAATGCGGCAAGACGACCGTCGCTTCGACCGCGCGATGGGTGCTCTTGCTTCGGAGCAAAACGAAGAACCGCTTTTTGTACGCAACCTTGAAAACATTCAGGGTGACGAGCGGGACATTATGATTCTTTCATGCACATATGGGCCGCACACGCCCGGCGGAACGCCGACTCAGCGATTTGGTCCTTTGAATCGTGAAGGCGGAGAGCGCCGTTTCAACGTGCTCATTACGCGGGCAAAATGGCGAATGGAAATCTTCTCATCCATTCGCAGTGATCAAATCATTGTTGATGGTAAGCGACAAGGCGTGCGGGATTTTCATCTTTTTTTGAGGTATGCCGAAACGGGCACCTTGATAGATCAGGGCGAGCCGACAGGGAAACAAAGCGATTCTCCATTTGAAATCCAAGTCGAAGCTGTTCTTCAGCGAGCAGGGTTTCAAACTGAACGTCAGGTTGGCGTTGCGGGATATTTCATTGATTTGGGTGTTAAGCATCTTCATCACAGCGGGCTTTTTGCCCTGGGTATTGAATGCGACGGCAATACATATCATTCGAGTCGAGCAGCGAGAGATCGTGACCGACTGCGGGAGAAGGTCCTCATGGAACGCGGGTGGAAGCTTCATCGCATTTGGTCAACAGACTGGTTTGTTAATCCCCAACAAGCAAAGAAACGATTAATTGACGCGGTTAATGCGGCGTGCAGGTAGTGATGATCTCGCTCTCAGGAAGCCTGCGCGACATTAGGCGCGTGTATCGCGACGGAATTGCCAGCGATGGAACTGAATATCCCGCCCTCCAATCTGCGCAAGGTTTATTGAGTCAAAGCCCAGGCAATTTTGGCCGGTGTCTTGGAACGGTTTTTCTGGCGGTATTGTTGTTTTGGCCGGGAACCGTTCGCGCAACTCTTCTGTGGGAAGGCAACGCAACCAATGGCACGGGAGTATTCAAACTTCTCAATCTGGAAGATGAAAACGAAGTCGAGCAACGCAATCCCAGCACCAACGGTTCCTCCGTAACGGCCGTCAACGATCCGATTTACGGTACGGTCTGGGTGTTTTACAAGGCGGTGAACGATCTTCGCTGCGAGGCGCATGGCGCCAACGGCATCACGCCCGCCATTGGCCAGACGTATTTCGTCGGATGGCGCTCGAAGTTGGTCCTGCCGCCCACGGCGGACTTGAACGCCATTTTTCAATGGAAAGCCTATGGAACACCGCAGTTGCAGGACTTTCCAATCACCATCGCGCCGGGCGGCGGAAATTTGAATTTGAACGAATACAATCCCAGCGACGCCGGCGGCCAGACCGTGCTGTGGTCCACGCCGTTGGTGACGAATGTTTGGAACCAGCATGTGCTGGCGATCAGTGTTTCCGACGAGGACTACGGCGGGTCGATTGAATATTGGTTCAATGGGGTGCAACAAAATTTTCCCAACGGCACGAACATTTTTTATTGCCGGACCTTTGACGGCACTTCGGTGGACCCAAAATGGGGCGCTTACGGCGGCGATGTTGATGCGGTGTATGATTACGTGTGCGACCTCAAGATCGGCACGACCTACGCCGACGTGGTGGACACTCTGTATGCTCTGTCGGCATCGCCACCTTTGCAGTACACCGGGCTGAACGGCACCAATATCAGTTATACGATCGACGTGGTAACCAATGGGGGGTTCACCGGCAAAATTGAACTGGCCGTGACCGGCCTGCCGGCCAACACGGCCTATAGTTTGAGCCAGACGAGCTTCAGCGGCGCGGGGGTTGCCACCTTGAGCGTGACAACTTCGAACGACACGCCGCCCGGAAATTATATTTTACTTTTGCGCGGCATTGATGGAAGCCAGACCAATTACTACACGGTGCAGATGAACGTGGCCAAAACGCCGGGAACGTATGTTTGGAACGGGCCTGGCGCCGGCTCCAACAACTGGTCGGCGGCCGCCAATTGGTCTCCCGCCGGTCCGCCAGGGCCGATTGATTCGGTGGAATTTTTTAATCCGGGCGCGGTGAGCGCCGTATCGAATATCAATGATGTGGTGGACGCGGCTTTTGGCGGCGCGATTGCGTCGCTGCAATATGGAAACACCAACAACAATCACACGACCTCCATCACCACCGGGCAGACGTTGAATGTGGGCAGCCTAACCGTCGGCACGGAAACGGACAACGGATCGGCGCAGGCGGTTTTCGCCACCGTCACCGGCACGGGTGGCGCACTGGCCATGAACACCGGTTCGGACATGGTTGTCCGGCAAGGCTCGGCCAGCAGCGGTTCCCAACGCGCTACGCTGGAGATGTCGGGACTCGGAACTTTTACAGCCTCGCTTGGCCGGGTGCTCGTCGGCGTGGCCGGGCCGGTTGTGCGGGCGACCGGCACTTTATATCTGGCGCGCACCAACACGATTTATGCCGCGGGCGCTTATCCGCAGATTTGTGTCGGCGACAACCACGCGAACGGCGGCGGGCAAAATTATCTTTACCTCGGCCAAACCAATTGCATTTTTGCCACATCAATCACCATCGGCCGGCAGAAAGCCAACGGCACGCTGGCCTTTAACAGTCGTTTCACAAACGCCACCGCCTTGTTCCGCAACGTGGACGGCGTCAGCGCGGTGAACTCATGGACCATTGGCGACAATTCGGCTCAAAGCACCAGCTCCAGTACGTCCGCTGGGACCTGCGATTTCAGCCTGGGAACCGTGGATGCATTGGTGAATAGCCTGTTGGTCGGAGTGAGTCAGACGTCCACCGGCGCAAACAGCTCGGGCACGCTGACCTTTGCGTCCGGCATCATCAACGTCAACACGCTGGAAATCGGCGTTCAATCCGCCGGTGGCGCCACGAGCGTCGGCACGGGACGGGTGAACGTCAACGGAAGCAACGCGGTGTTAATCGTCAATTCAATGTTAACACTGGGTTTGACGAGCGGCGGCGCCGGCACGACCAACACTTCTGGCGCGCTCAGCATCAACGGCGGCGCCGTACTGGCCAACGCGATCACTGCCGGAGCAGGCAGCGGTTTAAATTCGATCGCCGTCAAAAACGGCGCGCTGACTGTTACGAATGCCATCGGCTCTTCGACCGTTGGGATCAGCGGCGTTTCACTTACCAACGCCACGCTGCAATTCTTTGTCACGCGAGGCCAGATCAATTTGACCGCCACCAATTTGCTGACCGGCGGCGCAGGTAATACGCTGAATATTGCCTCGCTCCCGGCCCTTGGCAGCGGTCCGGCGCAATTTCAACTCATCCAGTACACTGGCGGCATTGGTGGTGCAGGTTACAATTTTACCCTGGGTTCTTTGCCGCTGGGCGAGACGGTTTATGCCGGGCATCTTTCAAACAATGTCGCCGCCAACTCGGTGGATTTGGTTGTTGTCCAGGCGCCGGCGACCGGCCCGCAATTTGTCGCCGCCACCTGGGCGGGAACGAACCTGGTATTGAGCGGCGCCAACGGAGTGGCCGGCTGGCCCTATTATGTGCTGGCTTCGACCAACCTGGCGCTGCCGTTGAACCAATGGTTAATCGTGGGGACAAATGCCTTTGACGGTTTGGGCAATTTTGCATTTACCAACAACGTGACCACCAGCCCGGCTTCCCAATATTTTCGTTTGAAGCTTTTGTAAGCGAATGGGGCGGGTGATGGGAAATCGAACCTTCCCCAAGTTGCGCGACTACGGAAAGAGGATTAGAGTATCGCGTCCCATTGCAAGCCAAGGAAGTGAAACAAAAATGCCAATGAAAAAATCGCGCGGGGTCATTCGTTTTCCTATGTTTTGGCGGCCCACGGGCAATTTTTTTGGCCTCCTCGTTGCCATGTGTTTCGCATTCGGCGTTCAAATGCGCGGGGCGGACGTGGTAGTCGATTCGTCCCAAACGTTTCAGACAATCCGGGGGTGGGGGCATGGCGGTGGAATTCTCGGGGGAACTGAAGGCGCGCGCACTATGCTTGACGCGTCAGTCGCCGATCCGGTCAATTACGAGTATCTCGATTATTTGGCGAACGACTTGGGGCTTACCGGCACGAGGACAACGGAAGTAGGGCCGCGCATTGACGGGACGGGCACGGACGACGGCGACTGTGATGTCGTTGACTGGAATTTGTTCGAGAGCGACACCTTTCCCGCCGCGGATGGCAACTATTTGATTCGTTATCAAAACGACATCCTGACGAATGGATTTCAGCCTTCTTTTTATTCGAGCACGGGATATCCGACCGACGCTTCCGCATCGAAGCCGTGGGTGATGAATGATCCGGGGGAGCGCGCCCAGCAAATCTGGGCAAGTGCGTATTACTTGAAGACCAATTATGGAATCAATATCAGCTACGCGGTAATTTACAACGAGCCGAGCATGGCCTACACCATTCTTAGTGATGACATCAAGGCGCTGGGTCCCCGATTTATCGCCCATGGGCTGACGACACTTGTTCAATACGCCGAGGCAGTCGCGCCGGAGACGGACTGGTCTTATATCACACCGGTGGAAAACGATCCGGATATGTGGCCCTATGTCGGCCGAATTTCGTATCATAACTACGGGACCGCCGATCCGTATCGCTCTTTTCTGCGGGATTATGGCAGCGCCAAAGGTCTTGCGACGGCGCAAACCGAGATGGGCAACCCGACCTTCGACGATTTGTTCGCCGACCTGACCCTGGCGGGCGTTTCCTATTGGGAAGTGGCGTACAGCGCAAGCCTCACCGTTGCTCCAAACCCCGGGCTTACCTCCTTCGCTCCGTCTGGAACGTATTTCCGGCTGCGGCAAGTCATACACTACGTGCGACCCGGGGCTGTGCGAATCGCCGCGCTTTCGAGCGATCCCACGATTCGCGTCCTGGCGTTTTCAACCAATGGAGCGATTACAACCATCATTGAGAACACCTCCTCGACGCAAACAGTCAACTTTACAGGTTTGCCGCCGGGCATATATGGTCTGTCTCAAGCGCAGTCCGGAGGGAATTCATTTCAGGAATTGGGCCTTCGCACCGTCGGAGCAAATGGCGCCGTTTCCTTGACAAATGTGCAGGGGAACTCTGCGGTCACCACATTATATCCGTATGTCGGCCCGAACCATGCGCCGAGCATTATGTCGTGGGTATCTAATCCGGGTTATGTCATTGCGCCGACAAACTCCGCGACACTTTCGGTCACGGCCAATGATACGGAGCTGGATCCGCTGACATACAAGTGGTCGGTCTCCGCCCAACCGCCGGGAGCAACTTCGTTGTTGGTGAAATCCACCAATGCAACCACGACCGTCAGCGGCTTGACCGTGCCGGGAACTTACGTGTTCAACATTGGTGTTAGTGACCCGTATAATACGACCTTCAGGCAACTGTATCTGCTTGTTTACAATACCAATCCTCCGCCGGTTCTCGGTCAGACCGGATTCAGAATCAACGCGCCATACGGATTGGTATTCGGCGACCCGACCCACACGACCCATGCGATTATAGAGTTGCCGACTTCCTCCGCCACGTTGCAGGTGGGGATTTCTGACCTCGCCAACAGCGATTTTACCGGTCGAGGCCAATGGAGCGTTGTAAGTCAACCCGCCGGGGCCAATGTCACTCTCAGCAGCACGACGTATATCTATGTCAGCATTCGCGCAAACGTCACTGGCATGACGGTGCCCGGCGATTACGTTTTCCAGGTCAACGTCACAACGCCAGGCCAGCCCGACCTGGTCGCCCAAATTATTTGCACGGTCAATAACCCAACCACTCCGCCGGTCATCAGTTCCATTACCGTAACTCCCCCGGGCATAACATTGCCCGCCAACTCCCTCCAGCTTTCGGCGGTAACCAGTGGCTCAACCAATCAGCCGCTCAGGCATTGGTGGGCGGTGACAAGCGCGCCGGCGGGGGCGCATCCGTTGTTCGACCATCAGGGCTTGAGCAACACGACCGTCAGCAATCTGGTGTTGCCCGGCACTTACACCTTTCAATTGCGCGTGTTCGACGACCTGCACATGACGACGCAGAACGTCACCTTTACCGTCAAAGCCCAACCTGGTGCGCCGGTCTTTACCGGCCCCGCGGCCGATTCCGTAATCCTCGGCACGCCATACAATCGTGTTGTGACTGCCAGCAATGGTCCGACCGGCATTGGTGTGGGCGAATTGCCGTCCGGATTAAGTTTTAGCAATGGCGTGATTTCCGGCACCCCGACCATTGCCGGAACTTACAACATTCAACTCAGCGCCACCAATGCAACTGGAACAGGATATGGCAACCTCGCCTTGACGGTGAAGCTGCCATTGCCGGCGATCACGAGTTCGCTCACCGCGGACGGATTGGTTAACGCCGCTTTCAACTACACAATCCAATCCGCGAACGTGGCCACGACGTTCAGCGCGACCGGCCTGCCTGGCGGATTGACGCTGAACTCCGCCACGGGGGCCATTGCGGGAACACCGACGAACTCCGGAGTGTATGCGGTCACGATCGGCGCTTCGAACACGACCGGCCAGACCACAAATAATCTCACCGTTGTCATTTATAATGGCAGTGGGCCGGCGCCCGCGATTAACAGCGCTTTGAGCGCCGCTGGCATGGTGGGTATGCGCTTTAATTACGCCATCACAGCGTCGAATGATCCGACCGGCTTCTTTGCGATTGGTTTGCCGGCGGGCGTCTCTTTTAATCCGGCAAGCGGCGAAATTTTCGGCGCGCCCCTGGTGGCGGGAGACTTCAACGTGACGATCCGCGCAATCAACGCGCTGGGAACCGGCAGCACAAATTTGACGCTGGATATTGGACCCGAACCTCCGCCCCAGCTCGCGGCGTCATGGACGGAAGCTGGATTGCAACTTTCGTTTTTAGCGCTGACGACTCATCACTACGCGGTTGAATGGACCGACCACCTGCCAAATACCAATAGCTGGACGGTGTTAGCCGGCGGTATTGCTGGCGATGGAACTGAACAGAGCGTCACGGACACAGTCACAAACGCTCCGGGCCATTTTTACAGACTGGAGATATTCACTCCGTGAAGGAGTGGCCTATCCAAGCGCTAAACTTAATGCTTCAACCGGAAAAACAGATTGCCGGAAGAGGGCACCACGATGCTCACGCTATTGACGCCGTTGTTCGTCGTGATTGGAAGGCCGGACGTTGACCAGTTCGACTTCGCCAGTGTTGGGTTACTTTGCAGAATGTAATTCGTCGCGGAGGCGGGCCACGCGATATTAAGATTCGGGCCGCTGATGCTCGTCACCAATTTTGGCGTCGCGGACGGAAAATTGATCGTGTTGAGGAGCAGGGTGACCGTGCCGTCGAAGTTCGCCACGGCCAGGTCCGGCTTGCCGTCGCCGTTGACATCGAGCGATACGGCGGCCTGCGGTCCCGCGCCGACATTGAGCAATGCGTAGAATGAAAACACTCCGCCCCCGGCGTTGGTCAGCACAGTGAGCGTCCCGTCATTTTCGTTCACGCTGATCAAGTCCTGCAAACCGTCGCCGTTGATGTCCGCCACGGCCACCCAATAGGGATCGCTGCCGACCTGGTAGGTCGCGTTTGAAGTGAACGTGCCTCCGCCGTTGTTGAGGTAAACGCAAAGGGAATGAGAGGCGGAATTCGCGCAAACCAAATCCGGCCTGCCGCTGGCGGTGAAGTCCGCGGCAACAACACAATAGGGATCGGTGCCGGCAGGTAGCGACTGCGCGAGGTTGAACCCGCCGCTGCCATTGTTGATGAG
Organism: Verrucomicrobiia bacterium; assembly: GCA_036272955.1. Lineage (GTDB taxonomy): Bacteria > Verrucomicrobiota > Verrucomicrobiia > Limisphaerales > Palsa-1400 > DATAUD01. Next base: position 19,491 of record DATAXU010000087.1, on the reverse strand, counting down.
CACGTCGATTCGATTGCTGTAACCGTCGGCGCAAGCGAGGTCCTGCCGGCCGTTGCCAACGAAATCGCCCGACGTGATGGATTTTATATTGTCATAACCGCCGAAAAGGTACGTGGAATTGGAGTGCAGGCCGCCGCTGCCATCGTTGGTGTAGATGAAGATCGAATTATCATTGGCGACGACGAGATCCGTTCTGCCGGAGCCGCGCACATCGAGGGCAGCCACGCTTTCGGCAAACGCGCCCGGGAGCATCGTGTTTGAGCCAAAGCCGCCGGCGCCGTTGTTGGTATAAATGAACACTCCCGCCGGGTATTCATTTCCGAAAATCAAATCCATCTTCCCATTGTTATCGAGGTCCGCATTGGTGATGCAGACGATGCCGCTAACTTTGTAAGTGACATTGGACGCCATGCCGCCGGCGCCGTTGTTGGTGAGAATACTGAGGGAACCGGCCCCGGTGTTGCCGATGATTAAGTCTGGCTTGCCGTCGTTATTCACGTCCATCGTCGTCAGACACGTCGGTTCGGCCCCGGCCTGATAAGTATATGACGTGAAGCCGGTTTGCGTAATCGCGTAAAGCTGGCCTTCGTCCGCGGCTGCCAGATCTATTTTGCCGTCGCCGTTGAGGTCCGCCGCCGCAAGCAAAACCATGTCAATGCCCAGGGTTACCACCGTATTGGAGGAGAACACTCCGGCGCCGTTGTTCGTGAGGACGTAAATCGTGCCCGGCTGTTGATCGCTCGTGACCGCCAGATCCACTTTGCCGTCGCCGTTAAAATCCGCCGCGACAATCGCCGTCGGATACGGGGGAATGTCGATGATGGCGTTGGTTCCGAACTCACCGCTCCCGTTGTTCGTAAACACCGTAATCGTGCCGTTGAGGTGGTTCACGCAAGCCAGGTCCAGTTTCCCAGTACCGCGGATGTCTGCTGCGACGACGGCTTGAGGCTCGCTTGTGCTGAGCGTGGCGTTTGAAGTGAGCACGCCGCTTCCGTTATTCGTATAAATGTTGATTGAATTGCCGTAAAGATTTGCGCAGACGACATCCATTTTGCCATCGCCCTCAAGGTCGGCGGGAACCACATAAGAGGGGTTCGATCCGGTGTTCAGCGTGGCGTTCGAGCCGAAATCTCCATGGCCGTCGTTGGTGAAAACCGTCATCGTCGCCTCGTAAAGATTTGCGCAGATCAGATCCACCTTTTGATCGCCGTTGATATCGGCCGCCGCGACGTAAGTGGGATTATAACCCGTAGGAAGCATCGCGCTGATCGTAAAGACACCGGTGCCGTTGTTCGTGAGAACGGTCAGCGTGCCGGGGTTATTGAAATTCGCCACAACCAAATCGGTGCTTCCGTCGCCATTCACGTCCGCCGCCGCGATTCCGTACACCTTGTTCGCAAGCTGAATCACACTGTTGGACCCAAAAATCCCGAGGCCGTTGTTCGTGAAGATGTCGATTGTATCGTCCGGACCATTCCCGAGAATCAAATCCGGGTACCCATCCCCATTGATGTCCGCCACGACGAGGCAAGTCGGGGTTGGGTTCGCCGGATAGTAAGTGGCCGACATGAAGCCGATGTTTTGGGCGCGCGCGGGATTGTTCGAAACAAGGAACAGGCCCGAAATCAGAACGGCAATTGAAATGACAGGTTTTTTCATAGGTCAGAACTAGAACTCGAATGGTTTGAGCGGACGCGCGAAACCCTACGGAAACCACCTGCCCGCCGTCAATCTAATACTGGTCGAAAATTTACTTTTTCCTATTGGTTCTGCTTATCACCGCGCCCAAGGATGACTCCCACGCGCTTCTGCAAAACCGACGGATCTTTGATTGGCGCCGAACACGTCCCGTTGCCGCACACAAAGGCCGCCGCGAATGGAAGAGATGGGTAGGGCACGTCAGGATTTGGCAGCGGGCCTTCGCTCGCATCATACCACTCCACACGTCGATATGCCTCCGGCCCTTTCAGCGCCGCCCGGCAAAGTGATTGCGCCGAAGCATCGTGCTTGCTTCCGACAATCGCCAAATGCAGTGGTGGCGTGTTGAGTTCCTCATCCGCCAGCAGGACACCGCCCACGTCCGCAAAACGCCGGCCCGCGATTTCCGGCGCGGACGCCCAGCGCAATGCGCTCTCTGCCGATGCGCGAAATTCCGGCTGGCCGGTATAATACGAAAGCAGGTTGCAAAGCCGGGCCATCGACACATTTTCATTATACTGCGGCCGGGCAGGGAACGCGCTTTGCGGGTTGCTCGCGGCGGTGATAAATCCCGGCTGGCCCGCGAATGAAAAAGTTTTGGCCGCGAACCGCATGGCCGTTTCCGCTTGCTCCAGCCAGCGCCGGTCGGCCGTCGCCTCGTACAGGGTGAGAAACGCGCGCCCCATGGCCAGCGTATCGCCGAGGTAGGGTCCGGCTTCATCCTGCGTGTCATGCCGGAATCCGCCGCCGGGCAGCGAGCGATTGGCCAGCACCCACGCCGCCGCGCGAGTCGCGCGCGCCAGTTGGCCCGGGTCGCCGGTCACGCAGTAAAGAGTCGTCAGCGCGTCGATCGCCCATCCGTTTTCCCGCGCATAAATACGCTTGTCAATGCGGGGCACGCCTTTTTTACGCCGGTTCGCGTCCTTGAGCTTGAAATAATCTGCCGAATGCCGGCCCGGGACCAGATCGGCGTCCTGCGATGTATAAAAGGCCCCTTGCGGGCTGGTCAAAAAGGTTTCCAGGTAGCGGTCTATCTCTTGCGCGGCCTTGAGGTGCTTCGGTTCGTGCCAGTTGGCGTAAGCCAGCGCATAAATGCGCAAGTTCCCTGCCTGGACCTGCATGATTTTTTCAAAATGCGGATGCCGCCAATCGTCATCAGTCGAGTATTGATAAACGCCGCCCCACACCGGATCGATCAATTGCCGTTGCGCCGCCAGGGTTTCAAGCGCCATTTTTTCGTAACGCCCTCCGTGCTCCGCGCCGCGCCCCATGCAATATTCCACATTGTCCCAATTCAAAAATTTCTGGTCCATCCCCCAACCGGCCATGCGCGTGTCATAACCCGCTTGCAGCTTTTGCCGCAAATTCGCGCGCAATGCCGCGTCCAGCCCCAGTCCGTTCTGATAATGAATGGTCGCCGAAGCTTTGACGGACGGACCGGGCGAAGGGTCCGCAATGATCGCCTTGAGCATCGAAATCATTTCCGGCGGCGGAATATATCCCTGGCGTTTCACGATTTCCCCGCCGTCCCCGTTGAATACAACCGTCGCCGGCCAGCCGTAGTCTTCATATCGATTGGACAAATCGGGCCGCGAATCCTGATCGACGCGCACGGCGATGTAATTGGATTTGAGGAGCGCGATGACAGCCGGGTCCGCGTAAGTGGTGACGTCCATCACGTGGCACCAGTGGCACCACACCGCCTCCAAATCGAGCAAAACAAAACGGTGTTCCTGTCGCGCCTGCTCAAACAAAGCCGGCGACCACGCGTTCCAATGAATCGCGTCCGGCTGTTGATCGCCCGCCCACGCGGTCCCGGCAATCCGGCACGCCAGCAGGCCGGAAAAGCAGAGGCGGAGCGCCGATTGCATACACCGTCGATGTGGTCCATTCATAGAAAGCAGATGCCGTTGCGTTGGTTTATTGGAGGCATCCTAATTGCGCCCGCCACGACTTCAAGTGGATTCTCCCAGTCCAGTTCCACGGGATTTGGACGCGGCATGTGTGTTACAGAAGACGTTGACTTGGCAACAGAGCCTCGGCAAATATTTACGATGGTAAGGACAAAACGGAAATGGAAGGATGCGTTCTTCGGGCTTCGCCTTGACTGCGCTGCTGGACTGGTGGCGGTGCTCCTGGCACTTCCCACCGTGGTGCAGGCGCAAACGTACACGAACAGCGATGGCGTATGGGGCTATGCTTCAAATGCCGACGGCATCACCCTCAATATCACGGGATACACCGGTTCCAACGGGTCGGTGAGCATCCCAACCAATATTGACGGCCTGACGGTCACCAGCATCGCGGACGCGGCGTTCGATAACTGCGCCACTTTGACCAATGTCACAATTGGCGCCAACGTTACCAACGTGGGCGGCAACGTTTTCTATGATTGCTCCAATCTGACTGCAATCACGGTGGATTCTAACAATCCCGCCTATAGCAGCATGGCTGGGGTGTTGTTTGATAAGAGCCAGACCACGCTGATCCAGTGTCCGGGAGGCGAGGCCGGCAGCTATGCGGTTCCCAGCACCGTTACCAACATCGGCGGTGATGCGTTCTTCTATTGTGGTGGGCTGGCGAGCGTCGCCCTAGGTAACAGCGTCGCCGGCATTGGGAGCCTTGCGTTTGCCAACTGCGCCAGCCTGACCAATGTTACAATCGGCGCCAATGTCAAAAGCATCGGCAGCGGCGCGTTCACTTCTTGCACTGATTTGAATGCAATCACGGTGGATTCAAACAATCCCGCCTACAGCAGTGTGGCCGGGGTCTTGTTTGATAAGAGCCAGACGACGCTGATCCAGTGTCCGGGAGGCGAGGCTGGAAGTTACATGGTTCCCGGCAGCGTCACTAGCATCGGGGGTGATGCGTTCACGGCCTGCCCCAACCTGACCAGCGTCACGATCGGCAATAACGTCACGAACATCGGGGTCTCGGCGTTCTCCAGTTGCACCAGCCTGACCAATGTCACGATCGGCGCCAACGTCACCAGCATCGGGGTCAATGCCGTCTATGCCTGCCCCAGCCTGATGACAATCACGGTGAATTCAACCAATCCCGCCTATAGCAGCGTGGCTGGAGTTTTGTTCAACCAGAACCAGACCATGCTCATCGCCTATCCGGAAGCCAAAACCGGAAGCTACGTCGTCCCCAATAGCGTCACCAATATCGGAGCCAATGCGTTTGCGGACTGCATTTACCTGGCCGGTGTCACCATCCCCAACAGCGTCCTCAGTATCGGGGGCGGGGCGTTTCGCTACTGCCTCGGCCTGACCAGTGTCACGATCCCCAACAGCGTTACCAATATTGGGTTCATTGCGTTTGCAAACTGCCCCAATTTGACGGGAATCTATTTTCAAGGGAACGCCCCGACGCCAACCAACGATTCATCTGTTTTCAGCGCCGACAGCAACGGGACGGTCTATTATTTGCCGTGGACTACTGGCTGGGGATCGACGTTTGACGTCCGTCCAACCGTGGCGTGGAATCCGCTGGCTCAAACTGGCGATGCCGCCTTCGGCGTGCGAACGAACAGGTTTGGCTTCAACATCACCGGCGGCAGCAATCTGGTTGTCGTTGTGGAAGCCTGCACGAACCTGGCTAATCTTTCCTGGTCGCCGATATCCACCAACACGCTTGTCAATGGCGCGTTTTATTTCAGCGATTCTGGGTGGACGAATTATCCCGGGCGGTTTTATCGGTTCACCATGCCGTAGCTGGGCGGGAAGAACAGATTTGTCAAAGAAAACCCGCCCAATGTCAGCCTCCGAAAAAACGCCGTTTTCGGTGAAGGTGCGGTGGCTTGGTGGCGTTTCAGCCACGGACAGATCTTTGATTATAGTTTTAGATTATTGTCCGTCACCGCGCCCAACGAGGCCGAAGTGACGGCGCTCGCGTATTTGGCAAGAACTCCGCGGGTGTAGCGCGGCTTCATCGGTTTCCACGCCTTGCGGCGCGCGGCCATCTCTTTGGTTGAAATCGCCAACGTCAATTCGCGGCGTTCGGCGTCAATTACAATTTTATCCCCGTTGCGCACCAGCGCCAGCGGACCGCCGGCGTACGCTTCCGGTGTAATATGCCCGACGACAAACCCATGCGTGCCGCCGGAAAACCGCCCGTCGGTGATCAACGCCACGTCCTTGCCCAATCCCTTGCCCATGATCGCGCTGGTCGGCGCGAGCATTTCCCTCATGCCAGGTCCGCCACGCGGGCCTTCAAAACGAATCACCACGACGTCGCCCGCCTTGATCGTGCCGTCCAATATTTTTTCCAGCGCCGCCTCCTCGGAATTGTAAACGCGCGCCGTCCCCTCAAACCGCGTCCCCTCCTTGCCCGTGATTTTCGCCACGCCTCCTTCCGGCGCCAGGTTGCCGTAGAGAATGACCAGGTGGCTGTCTTTCTTGATCGGATCGGACAATGGACGAACGATCTGCTGCGATTGCGGGTAAGGCTGCACGCGCGCCAGATTTTCGCGAAGCGTTTTACCGGTGACGGTCAGGCAATCGCCGTGCAAAAGTTTCGCGTCCAACAGCGTCTTCATCATCGGCTGGATTCCCCCGACGGCCACCAGTTCGGACATAAAGTGCCGCCCGCTCGGTTTCAAATCCGCCAGCACCGGCACCCGTTTGCCAATGCGGGTGAAATCGTCCAGCGCAAATTTGACGCCGGCGGTGTTGGCCATCGCCAGCAGGTGAAGAACGGCGTTGGTCGAACCGCCCAGCGCAATGACCACCGTCACCGCGTTTTCAAATGCCTCGCGCGTCATGATGTCGAGCGGGCGGATCCCGCGTTCGAGCATCGCGTACACCGCCGCGCCCGCGCGCTGGCAATCTTCCTTTTTCGCTTTGGAAATCGCGGTTTGCGCGGAGCTATTCGGCAGGCTCATGCCCAGTGCTTCGATGGCGCTCGCCATCGTGTTCGCCGTGTACATTCCCCCGCACGAGCCAGGCCCGGGTATCGCGCATGATTCGATCCGATGCAATTGCGCGTCATCAATTTTCTTGTTGGCATGTGCCCCGATCGCCTCGAACACCGACACAACGTCCAGTTTCCGCGAATCCCCGGTGATGCACCCGGGAAGAATCGTGCCGCCATAAACAAAAACCGCCGGACGATTGAGCCGCGCAATCGCCATCATCGCCCCCGGCATGTTTTTGTCGCAACCGCCGATCGCCACAACCCCATCCATCCCCTCGCACGACACCACCGTTTCGATGGAATCGGCGATGACCTCGCGCGACACCAGCGAATATTTCATCCCTTCCGACCCCATCGAAATGCCGTCCGACACCGTGATCGTATTGAAAATGATCGCCTTGGCGCCCGCACGGTTGGCGCCCGCTTCCGCTTCTAGCGCGAGTCGGTCGATGTGCATGTTGCATGGCGTCACCATGCTCCACGTGGAAGCAATCCCGATGATCGGCTTTTTAAAATCCTCCGGCTTGAACCCGACAGGATAAAGCATCGCCCGGCTCGCCGCGCGTTCGGGGCCGTCCAGGAGAAGGCTGGAATGGGGACGAAGCCCGGCTTTGCTCTTCCCCGCGGATCTGGCATTTGCATTTTTCATGCCCGTAACCTAGAAGGCCGAAGCCCGATTCGCCACCCAAAAAAAAGTGCTTTTCAAATCCGTGGAGCAGTCAGAAGGCGCTGGTTAAACAACTCGCCGAAAAGAAATAAGCCGTGTCAGGCGGATTCGGGGCGCACGGCCAGTTGTCTGCGGGCAGGGGCTGGCGCCTTGCTTGAATCAACGTCCTGATGAATGCGGACTGGAAGGCGGCTGGCGGATGCGAGCACGAGCAATTGAAGCACGATGAGCGCCGCGAACGGAATGAGGAACGCGTGCGCCGAACCGGAGGACGCGTTGGCGGACAAGGACACGGTGATCGCAATGATGGTCGTGATCGTGGGGCCGCCGAGCCTTTGGATAATGTTCACAGCCATCGTGGCGACGCTCAATTTTTCCCTCGGAACGGAGGCGTAGGCCGCCGCTATCGAAGGGATACCCGTGGCGCCCTGGCCCATGCCGCGAATAAAGAGGCCGATGAGCGCGGACGCCATCGAGAAACCTCCGAAGGCCATCCAAAGAAACGGAAGGGTCCCAAGAAAATTCAGAAACACCCCGCCGGAAGCGACGGCGCGGCAGCCAAACCTGTCCGTCAAATTTCCCATGCACGGATACACGCACAGCATGCCTACTCCCATGGACCCAAGAATCCAGCCGGTCTGCATCGCCGTGAGCCTGCAGCCCGTGATCAAAAAGAGCGGGATGAGAAACTGGCCGCCGTACATGATCCCGAACGCGAGAAACTGGGTCGTGGCCGCGGTCGAAAAATCCCGGATTTTGAAAAGCTCGATGTCAATCAGCGCCTTCGCTTTTTTCCGGTGCGCGTGCCGGATAAACGCGCCCAACAGGACCAAACCCAAAACGAGAACCCAGATATTCCCGTGATGCGCCGATTGTTCAAATCCGTAGAGAAGGCACACAAGGCCGGGTGAAATCATGAGAAAACCCGTGAGATCAAACGGGCGCCTTTGGGTTGCTGCAGTGTCGTGCGGAAGTATCCGTGCAGCCAGAGCGACCGCCAAAACGCCGACCGGCAGATTGACGTAAAAGAGCCAGTGCCAGCCCAGGTATTTCAATATGGCTCCCGCCATGACCGGTCCCGCGAGCGGCGCCAGCAGGACCGGCACGGCGGCGTATCCGAAAACCCTGGCGAACTGCCTGCCGGCAACACGCGCGACCATCAACTGCGTCAACGGGGCGAGGAGGCCTCCGGCCATGCCTTGAATCAGTCTCGCGCCGATCAACTGCGGCATTGTCGTAGCCGCGCCGCACAGGAATGAAGCCAGTGTGAACGAGGAAAAGCAGATCAAATAAAGCCTCTTTGCACCGAACCGGGCCACGAGCCAGGCGTTGAGCGGGAGTATGAGGGCCAAGGCGAGCAGATAGCCGCTGACGATCCATTGGGCCGACGCAATTGACGAGCGCAACTCCCGCTGGATGAACGAAAGCGAGACGTTCACGATCGTCGAATCCATTTGCGACATGAACGGACCGAGGATCACGACGGCAATGATTTTCCAGGCCCCGGGCTCCAGCCCTTCGGAATGAGTGTCGCTCATTGCGCGGCGCGATGTCATGACGTTTCCGCCATCCGCTTGATGAGTTCGCCGGCCTTGAAGAGCGTTGTCTGTTCCTGCCTGTCGAGTTTCGCGATGGCCTGCGAGAGCCATGTGTGCGTCGCCTCCTTCGTGTTCTTGCGCAGGGTGATGCCCCTGGCCGTGAGTTTGATGTTGATCTGGCGGCCATCCGTCGGGTGCGCCTTGCGTTCGACAAGCCCCGTTTTCTCCAGCAACGCCAGGGCTGTGCCCATGGATTGCGGCTTGACGCCTTCGGCGCGCGCGAGGTCCGCGGCAGTCGCAGGTCCGTCCTTTTCAAGACGAGAGAGGACGGCCTTTTGAGTCCAGGAGAATTCCTGCAATTCCGGCGGCGCGTCGGCGCGAATGCGGCGCACGATCAAACGCAATGCCATCGCGAAATCTTCAACCGCAACTTCGCTGCTTTTTTGAGCGATCACGATTGAACAGTATGACTTATCAGTTTACCTGTCAAGTTCGAAGCCGTCTCACAAATGCCCGCGGTAAATTTTTCCCGTTGACAACCCCTTCCTCAACTGTCATACTGTTCTATAACAGTGGACGGATTATGATTTTTCAAATCGATTTTCAGGCGGGCAAGCCGGTCTATTTGCAATTGGCCGATCAGGTCCGCTACGCCGCCGCCTCCGGCAAACTTCAGCCCGGCGATCCTCTTCCTTCACTTCGCCCGCTCGCCGAGGAATTGCGCATCAATCGCAACACCATCGCAAAGGCCTACGCCGAACTCGAGTCCCAGGGCCTGATCGAAACCCTCCACGGCAAGGGTTATTTTCTAAAAAACAACCACGCCGCGCTCACCCAGCAGACGCGTCAACGCCTCCTGGTCACGGAGATCGACGAAGCGGTCGTCATGGCCCATCACTTGCGCGTGGACCGCGACAAATTCCTCGCGCTGGTCCGCGAGCGGCTTGACTACTTCCAGAGCAAGGCGTCCGCCGCCGAAGGCGGAAAATGAAAGCACCTATGAATACGCAAACCCCGGTCATTGAAATCAAGAATCTCAGTCGCCGCTACGGCCATCTCGAAGCCGTCAACGGCCTTAACATCACCGTCCAACCCGGCCGCTGTTATGGGTTTTTCGGCCGCAACGGCGCCGGCAAAACCACCACCATCAAGTGCCTTCTCAATTTATTGCAGCCCACTTCCGGCACGGCGCGCGTCTTCGGCCTCGACCCCCGGCGCGATGAGGTGGCCGTCAAATCCCGCTTGGCCTACGTGCCGGACAGCGTCGCTTTCTACCCGTGGATGACTGTGGACGAGTCGCTCAGGTTCCTCGCCTCCTTTCGTCCGCATTGGAATCGCGAAACAGAAACCGACCTCCTCAACCGCTTCCAGCTCGACCGCAACCAAAAGACCAGCCATCTCTCCAAAGGCCAGCGTACGCAACTGGCCCTCATCGGCGCGATTTGTCCCGAACCGGAGTTGCTCGTGCTGGACGAGCCGACTTCCGGCCTCGACCCCATCGTGCGCCGCGAATTCATCCAAACCGTCATTGGCGCATATCACGCCGCCGATCCCGAAAATCGCACCGTCTTCGTCTCGACGCATTTGATCGCCGAATTCGAAGGCCTGATCGACGAATTCACCATCATCGATCACGGCCGCGAATTGCTCACCCTCCCCGCCGACGAGGCCCGAAGCCGGTTCCAGAAAATCCGCGTCACCTTTCAGCAACCTCCCGCCAACCTCGATCTTTCCGGCGCCCTCAACGTCCGCAAATCCGGCACCGACATGGAAATTCTCGCCGACGGCAATCGCGACCGCTTGCTGGACAAACTGCGCGCCTGCCGCCCCGAAGAATTGCGATGCGACTCCCTCACTCTGGAGGAAATTTTCGTGGCCGCGGGCACGCTGGCCGCTGTCAAGCAATGAAAACGCTGATCGTCAAAGAAATCCGCCTGCTCCTCCCCGCGTTTGCCGGCGCGCTCGCGCTGGCGATCATTCCGGTCTGGCTCCTGCCCTACGACCGCTGGAATCCCCACGATTATTCCGTCCTGTTCTTCTGTTTCGGAATCGCGCTCCTGTCGCTCTCCTCGTTCGGCCGCGAGATCGGTCTCAACACTCTTTCGTTAATGCTCGCCCAACCCTTGGATCGCGTGCGTCTCTGGCGGACCAAAGCCGTCGTGCTCGCCGTATTCGTGGCGTTGGCTTTTGAAGCATGGTGGCTTTCCGCGCAACTCATCACAGTCGTCCGCCCTGCGGTGCCAATTTCTTTCGCTGTGGTCGGCGCGTTCGTTGCCGCGTTCTTCGCCGCCGGCCTTTGGATGACGCTGCTCCTGCGCCAGGTCGTCGCCGCGTTCTGGCTCACCATCCTGATTCCGCTCGTTGCATCCATGGCGATAAAAGCCCTCGGCGGATCGGACGAAATCGTCATTACCGTGCTCGCCCTCTATTCAATCGCCGGATTTTTCCTCGCCCGCCGCAAATTTCTCTCCTTGCAGGACACCGCGTGGACCGGCGGTGTGGTGACGTTCGGCGGCAGGCGCGTTGCCGAAGGCTCCCCTTCGCGCCAGCATCGCCCCTGGGCCGCCCTGTTTCGAAAAGAACTCCAACTCCACGAATTCACCCTCGCGGCAATCGCCGTGCTGATCGTGTTGCACCTGGCCGCCGTCGTGTTGCGCAAAGTCGGCGCAAACACGTTCGGCCGCTCCACCTTGGCCGCCCTCGAGATGTTTGGCATAGTCTGGCTGTTTGTTCCATTGATCGCAGGCAGTCACAGCATCGCCGACGAGCGCCAGCTCCGCACGCTTGACGGACTCCTCTGCCTCCCCGTTTCCCGCAAGGCCCAATTCGTCCTCAAATTGTTCTTCGTGCTCGTCCTCGGCGGCCTGTTGAGCGCGGCCCTCCTGTGCGGCATCGAGGCAATCGGCAATCACATCATTGCGGTCGCGCATCCCGGATGGCCCTTTAACATTTCCATTCGCTACTTGATCTGGATGTTTTTGGTCGTTGCGTTGATCGGCTTTTACGCTTCGACATTGACCCAAAGCGTCGTCCAGGGGCTGGCGGCGGGAGTCGTTGTGACAATCCTCTTCGCGGCATTCACGAATGCCTCGGAACATCTGACCTTTGTCTTCGGTTACAAGTTGTGGCCTGCAATCGCCTACCCAATCTTAATATTGACACTCCTGCGCCTCGCCTACGGCAATTTCCGCTACCTCTTCGAAAGCGGACGCCGCTGGCGCGTAAACGTGTTCACTTTGGTCGCCGTCAATGTGTTCATCTACGCCGCCTCCGGCGCCATTTTCAATCGCGTTTGGGAATTTGCCATGCCGGTGGACTTCGCTCACGGCCCCGCCAGGCTGCCCGCCGTCAACCCCATCGCCCTTCGCGGCAATGGCCACAGCGCGCTCGGCGTCGTACTGCCCGATGGACGCCTCTGGACAGACCGCACCCTTTACGACCGCAGTACGCCTTCCGATGTCAGCTTTTTCGCACCCGGCTCAAATTGGCTGGATGTCGCCCCCCTCGATCGCGAAACCGTTGCGATTCGCTCCAACGGAACTCTTTGGGTCTCCGATACCAATGCGTCTCCCTTTGCGCAGTTCGGTTCCGAAACCAACTGGAAAAGCCTGGCACGCTACGGCAGCGCGTCAGTGGCCCTGTTAAAGACAGACGGCTCTTTGTGGTATTGGGGGACAATCAATGTCAACCGGAGGACCTTTCGCGGCCTCCGCGCATCGCCTCCGCGCCGTCTTGGCTCCGATTCCGATTGGGACCGAATTATTCGAGGCGCCGGCGTGGTCTTCGCGTGGAAGCGCAACGGGCAAGCCTGGGCTTTGCATTCGCGCGATCAAGACGAGAACTGGGGCGACATCCGTCTGTCCAACCTGGATCATATCCCGTTCAAAGCCTTGGATGAATTTCGGACTGTGGAAAACCTGGAGATAGGGATTCGGGACAATGGAACTCTCTGGTATTGGGACCGCTGGAAGTATGTTCTACGGACGGGTCGCGGCGGGCGGCCCAACGTTTGGGACTTGGTTGCTTCCCCACACCTCGTCCAAATCGGAAAAGACTCCGACTGGACGGCCATCGCCAGCCTGTTTACCCAGGTCATCGCGTTGAAATCGGACGGCTCCCTCTGGAAATGGAGTTTGACGAAGAAGGGATTGTGGAACATCGACGCGCTGCTTGGTCCTCCCCAGCGCCTCGGCATAAATCACGATTGGCTCGGACTCGGCGTGTGGAAGGATCAATCCGTGGCCTTCGCCGCGAACGGAACGATTTGGTCATGGCCCGCCTCGTCGGACACCCCCAGAGCGTGGCTGGTCGATTCGGACACATGGCTCATCCCCTCAAGACGCCCCGTAAAGCTTGCAAATATATTTGACTCCACCGGTTCTACACCCCGATGATTTTCCGTTCCCCCGCGTCGAACCGCGCGACCTTCCGGTGCCGGTACGAAAGCATGGACATGTTCAACGCCGCCTGCACTTTCAGAAACTCCTGCGCGTTGCTCACCGGCTGTTCCCGCGTCCGCACGCAGCGGATGAAATTCTTCCAATGCTCCGGCGTCGGGTCCCCTCGCTTGCCCGCCACCACCTTCGGCGCGCCGCTGGCCGGGATCACCGTCACGCTGTCAAAACCACTTTCCCACCCGCCCGCGTTTTGGAACGTCATCGTCCCCTCGTCCCCGCGAATCGCCGGTTCCGTCGCGTAATCGTTCGCCAGCGTCGCCGTCAATGAAACCGTGTGCCCCGCGTAACCGAGCGCGCTGTCAAACGTGTCCGGCACTTCGCGGTCGTAAGTCGTGAATTTGTAAATCCCTCCCACCGCCGCCGCCGATTCCGGAAAACCCAGCCCCAGCGCGCACACAAACGGCGTCAACACATGCGGCCACAGGTCCGTGCAAGGCCCCCCCGCGTAGTCAAGATAACGCCGCCAGCTAAAAAATCGCTCCACCGTGAACGGCACCCGCGGCGCGTCCCCTAGGAACGCCTCCCAATCCAGGTCCGGCCCCGGCTTCGCCTCCGGGTCTGGGATCGGCATTCGTTCCGCGAAATCCCCGCGCCGGTAATATCCCGCCCGCACATGTTCCAATCGTCCGACCGCCCCGCTTGCAAACAACTCCTTCACCTTAACCCAGCCCGGACTGGAATTCCCCTGGTCGCCGATCTGCACCACTCGCCCCAGCTTGCGCGCCGCGTCGCAGAATTCCCGCGCCTGATCAAACTGGCTCCAATGGCACATCGGCTTCTCGCAATACACGTCCTTCCCCGCGCTCACCGCCATCAACCCCTGCCGCATATGATGCCGGTCCGGCGTCGCAACGCACACCGCATCCACCTCCGGGGCCGCCACCAACTCCACGTCGCGCCTCCACGCGGTCCCTCCAGCCGCCTTGATCGTTTCCTCCAGCCGATACCGGTAAGCGTCCGTCGCGCCCGCGATCCGCAAATTCTCCCCTTCCTGGATTAATTTCTGCACCACCGCCACATGCGTCGCCCCGCGCTGGCCGACCCCGATGAACCCAATCCCGATCCGGTCATTCGCCCCCAGCACTTTGCCGCGCGAAACAAAAGGAAACATCGCCGCAAGCGCCGCCGCCTCCGTGGAAGATCGAATAAACCGCCGCCGGCTCTGTAGTGGTGACTTCGTCATGAATGTTCGATGCCCCGGCCCCTCCCAAAATTCACCCTTTCCGCGCAATCACTTCTCTATTTGCCCTCCCGCCGCGGGCAGAGTACCCTCTTACCTCGCTAGACTATGAGTTATCAGGTGCATACCGCCGGACAAACGACCGGCCCTTTTTCGCTCGATGAATTGCGGCGCCGCCGCTCCGACGGCGGTCTCACCGGCCACGAATTGGTTTGGTGCGACGGCATGCCGCAATGGCAAACCCTGGATACCGTTCTCGGCATCGCGCCATTTATCCCGCCGCCCCAAAAAATGAACCGCTGGCTCATCGTCGGCATCGCTTCCATCGTCGTCGTTGTCGCCTGCTTCGCGGCCATATTTATATATACGGTTCATTCCTTCATCGGCGGTTTTCCCACAGGGATGCAATCGGCCGGGAACACCAACGCCCCGGTCGCGCAAACTCCCCCCGGCGGCGACGAAGATTCCACAACGGGCGTCGAGGCCGCCAGCCAACCCATTGTTTTTGGCTCCAATACCCTCACTCAATCCGACGTCCAAAAAAATCAAAAAACCTTCCGCGTCCGTCAATATGTGGACGCTTACGACAAGCTCGGTCCGCACGCCCAGCCCTGGGACGCCGACGCCAGAGCTTTCATCCAGGGATTTATCGACACCTATTACGATCCCTCCGTCACAAATATTCCTGATATTAATGCCCTGGGCGACAAGCTCGCCGCAGACCCGTCCTGCGACGACCCAATCGTCCTGCTGCTGGCCGGCGATATCGCTGTGGAATTTGCCGCAAGCACCAATCGCATCGAGCGCGCCCTCACCGCCTTCGCCACGTCGGATTATAAAGCTTATCCCCGCTTTTACGCCAACGTCAGCCTGGCCTACAAAGACTACAACCGCGCCAACCGCGTTGCTGCCCTTGAGAAATCCGCCCTTGAGTTGTACCCGCAATGTTTCAGCGACGGCAGCTACACCGAACAAGACCAGTCGGAAATCGCCAACTGCTTCACCACCGGCTGGGGTAATTATTTCTTCAAGCGGCACGCCGACGAAATTTGTCGCCTAACCGGACAGGCCGGCCCTTCCTTCCACTGGCTCGCGCTCTACCTCACCGGCCTCAACGAGTTGAAAAAAGCCTGGGACGCCCGCGGCAGCGACTGGGCCAACAACGTCACCGACCAGGGTTGGAAAGGTTTCAACCAACATATTGAGAAAGCCCAATCCGCCTTTTCCAAAGCGGTGGATCTCCGCCCCGATTTGCCCCAGGCCGCCGCCGAAATGATAGACGTCGCCATGCAATCCGACGCTAATTCCGTCCGCCAATGGTTCGACCTCGCGACCAAAGCCCAGATCGATTACGAAGAGGCCTGGCGCATGGAGCGTTGGGCGTTGCGCCCCCGCTGGCAGGGCAGCCTCCAGGCGATGCGCGACCTTGGCATCGCCGCCGTCGATTCACGCCGCTTCGATACCGATGTTCCCCGCCAATTCTTCGATTCCGTCTCGGACATTGAAAATGACACCCAGCTTTTGCCCGGCCAGCACATCTATGGCCGCGCCGACATCTGGCCCGTGTTCAAGCGAATGTATGAAGGCTACATCGCCGCCCCGTCGCAGGTCCGCGACGCCGACGGTTGGCGCGGCAGCTACGCCATCGTCGCCTACTTTGCCAAACAATACGGCGTCGCCCGTCAACAATTGGAAAAGCTCGATTGGCAGGTGCCCTCCTCCAAGCTGGAAGCCTGGGGCAAGGACATTTCGCTCTTCCCCATTGAAGTCGCCGCTCGCACCGGCCCCCAGGGAAAGGAAATTGCCGAAGCCGAGGATGCCTACGACCGCTGCGCCGTTGCCGATGCCCTCGGCCTCTATCAAAAACTCTCCCCCTCCGTCAGCGACGCCCGCACCCAGGACTTTGTCCGCCATCGGATCGCCTCCCTCACCTTGGAACTACGTTTGCAAGGCGGCGACTGGGTTGATTTCTTGCCCAAATCGACCAACGATCTCAATTGGATTTTCGCCCGCGGCGATTGCACAGTTTTGCCGGACGGCGCCCTCGAAGTGAAGTCCGGCCCCACCGGCTCCATGATTTATTCAAGGGTCCGCATCGGCGAAGATTTCGAGATCAGAGGCACGTGCGAGGTAGTAAGCTCCACCACCGGCGCCTTCCAGGCCGGCATCGAGATGGGCTTTCCCGAACTCAACCACACGGAATGGTATGAATTCCGCATGAAAAGAAACCCCCGCGAAGGCCAGATCGTATCCTATTCAAAAGGGTGGGGTGCCTCGAAAGCGACGCACCGTGTGAAGCTCAACGACACAATCAACTCCTTTGATTTCGCGCTCCAGAACCAAAAGGCCAGCGCCGTGGTCAACAAAAAACCAGCCCTCGCCAACGCCCATTATCCCGGCACCGCCAGCGTGCCCGACAACCAATTCCTCGTCGGTCTCGGCGCCTACAACGACATGAACACCACCGTCATCCGCTACAGCAACATCCAAATCCACCGCCTCCCCGCCGCCCCCGTCCAGTAAGGCAGGGTAAACTTTCGACCAACCCAACTATTGAGTAGCGTTCGTGCGATACCATGGATCTCCCTATTAAGTAGCGCCTTCCGCAGATTTCCTAAGCGTCAGAAACGCTTCTTTCAACGTATGACTAACTGCGCTTTCCGGTTCCTCCAGTAGAAGTTCCTGGTAGGCGCCCAGATAATCAGTTCGCAGCCGGTGAAACAGATGTAGAAAATGCCGCAGAAAATCAAGGCATCCTAAAATGGCGATTTCCACCCCTCCGAGATCATTATAAAGATTCGCCGCGTATTCCCGAACGTCCGCATCAATTTTGTCCGTCGTGATAAAAAGATAATGTTGAATCGTCGATTTGTGGGTCTTGATTTTTTCGAGTGCTATATTGATATCCGCAATCGTCACGGCTTTCATTTTCATCTCATAAGCCGTGATGACATTGTCGTCCCCCAACAAGGTAATCTCGATGTCCCCCGCTGCCTTGGTTTGTTTGTCAGCGGCATTGTGCGAATGAAGATGCAAAACCCGTTCCCCAAGTCGCTCCGCCGCCACTTTGTAGGCTGCCGCTATGGCCAACACTGGAAGACGGGAGGAATTCTTACACGCCAAATGTTGCGCGAGGAGCGTCATTATGTCCTCGGCGGCAAGCGGCATTCTGTCCGCGATTCGTTTGATGTCGGTGAGAAGATTTCGCAAAGTCTGGTCGCGTTTGTCCCGTTCGATGACCAATAATCGTAGGGTTTCGTCGAGTACGTTTTGCGCTGAGACCCGGTTCTTCTGCACGTCCTCGAATAGTTGAAGAACGGCCTTGTACATCTCAGGCGGGCGCCCCTCAAGCTCCACGTCGGGCGTCAATACAATGTTCTTCGTCCGAAGCCCCGGAGTCAAATAGGCCGTCGTTGCGTTTATCGGCAAATGATAGGGCTTCGCCGTCAAAGTGTGAATGTATCGCTCATCGAAAGCCCTCCCTGAGAAGCAACCCTTGCGAGTCCCGCCCACCATTTCCGTGTACGGTTTGCGAATGTCATATTTCGGTTGATAAACTTTCGCAAGCGCCCCTGCAAGCAACGCGCGGACACCGGCCCAGTTGCGAAGGCACAACGCCACTATTTCCACGCGCTGTAGTATGACAGTGTCGTTTATGAAAGGTTTTGTGATCTGAGAAATGGCCCTTGAATAAGAGTCACTCAGAATCCTCAAACAGGTATCCGTTTCGGTCATTCAGGGGCTTGTTTTGAATTTTGTAATTGACCCAAAGCACCTCCACTCGTGTCCCTTTGGTCGCATGATTTGTGCGTGCCGGCCCGGTGATCCTGTGCCAGCGCGGGGCGGGGTATAATTCATCCATGAGAGGGCACTGGTAATTTGAAATGGCTGCCATCCCCCTGGCCGCATTAAGCGCTTTCGCCAATTCGCCGTGTTGTTGGTCAGTCATTTCATATCCGTAAGCATTGGCGTCGCCCCTGGTTTCATGGACGTAAGGCGGGTCGCAATAAAACAAGGTTGTTGGCGCATCGTACAGCCGGATGACATCAATTGCCGGCCGATTCTCAATTTGGACGCGCAAAAGGCGATTCGCAATTTCTGGCAGCATCTCCACTCCGCCGAGCCAGCGGCTAATCACGCCGCTCATTCCGGCGCGGCTGGTATTCTTGCAGTTAGCCCATCGCCCAACGGTGGCGGTCTGGGCCAGGCCCGTCCGTACTTGGCGCGCGCGCACGTAAAATCGCCTTGCTCGTTCCAGCGGCGCAACATTGGGATCGAGACTGCACGCCAGAGCAAATTCCTCCCGGGAAAACGGAGTCAATCCAATCGCTTCAATCAACGCTGTTTTGCTGTCACGAAGGACCCTGAAAAAATTGCACACCTCGCCATCCAGGTCATTATATGTTTCGATCGGCGAGGGCAGGCGATTGAGGAGCAACGCCGCCGATCCCGCAAGGGGTTCACAATAATGATGGCATCGAGGCAACAGCGGAAGAAGCCACGCCAAATGCGAAAATTTGCCGCCATACCACCCAAACGGAATCAGTTTTTTTTCTGTAAGCGTGGAAACGGACGGAGGCCTGCCCTTCCGGCGGCGTACAGTGTCATTGGAAGTTTCGGATTCTTCGCCAATGCCCGCGCGCGACATGATCATATTCCAAGTCGATCATATTGAATTACGACGCGCCTGCAAACGAAATCACGATTCAATCGCCTCGAATTGTGAGATGCGCAGGAATGGCTCCCCGTTCGACACCTCCCCTCACATCCAAATCTCATTCGTTTTTCTAAAAGTATTTTAAAAATCTGCGAGGAAAACTCAACGTACTCGCCGCAATGGTCTGGATTCTCGATACCAGTTCTGGAGATGCGGGCCTCTCCATGATGATTAAACCCAATGCCGTTTAGGAATTCGGCGGTAAGTCACCTGAAATCCAACGGGTTTCGCGCTGAGACTGCATTTTGCGGCACGCCGATTTCTGCATTCTGGGCCATTTTCGAGGGATTATGGCACTTCCGGCCGACGCCGATGCT
>DATAXU010000086.1:0-21698 GCA_036272955.1 Verrucomicrobiia bacterium | reverse complement strand
TCTAAGTGGCCCCCGACGTTTTGGCTTCGGAACCATCCGAGATTACACGCTGGGGATTGCGGCGATTCTTGCGGATGGACGGCTGATTCATTCCGGGGGGAAAGTTGTGAAAAATGTGGCCGGCTACGACGTGCAAAAGCTGTTCATAGGCGGGCTGGGGACGCTCGGAAAAATCGTGGAGGCGACATTCAAGCTGCGCCCGGTGCCGGAACGGCAGGAATTCGTCCAAAAAACCTGCGCTTCGCTGGCTGAAGCACGCAAACTGATTGAGAGAATCCTGGACTCGGCTTTGGCGCCGGTTGTGCTGGATTTGCGTTCGCCTTGCGTCGTCATTTTGGGATTTGAGGGCGATTTTTTGCGTATTTTTGAGAATTTATGGGTTGCGGCAAAGCTGGGCCTGTCCGAACGCGCCAATTTGGATTACGACGCCGAATTCCGAACTCGCGCCGGCATCCAAAAAATTTCCGTGCTGCCCTCCGAACTTATCGAAACAATCGAGTCGCTTGGTGGCCGTCCCTTCGTCGCGCGCGCCGGCAATGGAATTATTTATTGCGAAGGCCCGGTGAAGTTGGGTGCCAACCCATTGCCGCGCCACCTGTTCCAGCGCGTCAAAGACGCCTATGATCCGTCGCACCTTCTTCCAAGTCTCCCCGCATGAACGCCCCATTTCTTGACGAACAAAAAGCGCTGGCGTGCATCCATTGCGGCCTTTGCCTCTCCTCGTGTCCGACCTACCTGGAAACTGGAAATGAAAACGATTCGCCGCGTGGCAGAATCCATTTGATGCGAGCCGTTCAGGATGGCCGGCTGCCGCTGGAGGATGCGGCGGTGCGCCACTTCGATCTCTGCCTCGGGTGCCGCGCCTGCGAAGCCGCCTGTCCGAGCGGAGTCCAATACGGCGATTTGCTGGAGCACACCCGCGACCATGTCGAGAAGAATTATGGCCGCTCCGTGTTTCAGCGATTTTTGCGCCGGGTCATTATTGAGAAAATCTTTCCGTTTCCGTCGCGGATGAAATTAGCCCTCTGGCCGGCGCGCATCGCCAATCGATTCGGCATTGGCAGACTTCTTCCGAAATTTGCGCGCGAGGCGTTGTCTTTGGTTCCCGCGGACGCGTGCGCGGCGGCATTGCCGGAACTTTCGCCGGCCACGGGAGCGCGAAGGGGGCGGGTGGGTTTCATTCAAGGTTGCGTGATGAGCGTGATGTTCGGGCCGACGAACATCAGCACCGTCCGGCTGCTCAACGCCGCCGGCTACGACGTATTTACCCCGGCGGGACAGAGTTGTTGCGGCGCGCTTTATGCGCACAACGGCAATCTTGCGCGGGCGTGCGATTGCGCGCGGGCGAATATCACGGCATTTGAAGGGCGCGAGTGCGAAGTGATTATCACCAACGCGGCCGGCTGCGGCTCCAGTCTCAAGGAATATGGCAACTGGCTTGCAAGTGACGCCGCGAAAAAATTCGGCGCGAGTGTCAAAGACCTGTCCGAATTCCTGGCGGCGCATCCGCTTCCTGCCCGGGACTTAAGCGGGGCGCGGGTCACGTACCATGACGCCTGCCACCTTGCGCATGCGCAACGAATCACGCAGGCGCCGCGCGAATTGGTTCGGGTGGCCGCGCGCGAAAATTTCGTGGAATTACCGGAAGCGGACGTTTGTTGCGGAAGCGCCGGCACTTACAATTTGACCGAGCCGGAAATGGCCGAACGCCTGCAACGCCGCAAGATCGAAAATATTTTAAAAACCGGTGCGGAGATTGTGGTGACGTCCAATCCTGGCTGCATCCTGCAAATCCAGGCCGGGTTGAAAAAAGCAGGCTCGTGCGCGCGCGTGATGCACATTGCCGATTATTTAATCCAGCCGCCACCGACGACCAAATCCTCGTCGTAAAAAACGCAGGCCTGGCCGGGCGTGATGGCGCGCTGCGGGACGTCCAGCTTGACAGAGGCGCCGCCGTTCGGCGTGGGACGGATCGTTGCGGGAGTTCCGGGATGATTGTAGCGAATCTTGGCGGTCACGCGCATTTCCGCAGGTTCGTCGAATGGAATCCAATTGCATCGCTCGACGTGAAATTCGTCGCGGTCCAGCGCGGAGTCATCGCCGACGACAACGCGGTTGCGGGCGGCGTCGAGTTCGATGACGTAGAGCGGCTTCGGCGAAGAAATCCCCAACCCCTTGCGCTGGCCTACAGTAAATAATTCAATCCCGTCGTGGTGGCCAAGGACGTCTCCACGGGTGTTGACGATGTCGCCGCGATGCGGTTGCACCAGTTTGGCGTCGGAAAGAAATTTCCCGTAATCGTTGTCCGGCACGAAACAGATTTCCATGCTTTCCTCTTTGTCGGCGGTTTTCAATTGGCACTCGCGCGCGACCTGCCGGGTGTCCTGCTTGGACTTCTCGCCGAGCGGGAAGATGGCGCGCGCCAATTGATTCTGCCGCAACGAAAAAAGAAAGTAGCTCTGGTCTTTGCGGGCGTCGCATCCCTTTTTCAAGAGAGTGCGCCGGCCATCGGCGCTTTTTTCCAGGCGGGCAAAATGGCCGGTGGCGATGTATTCTCCACCGAGCTGGCGTGCGCGGTCGAGCAGGGCGCCGAACTTGAGTTTTTCGTTGCACATCACGCAAGGATTGGGCGTGCGACCGGCTTTATATTCCTCAGCGAAGTAGGCGATGACCTGCTTTTGAAAAGCGTCCGCCTCATCAATCAAATAATACGGAATACCGAGCTTATGGCAGACGCTGCGAGCGTCCGTGACGGCTTGTGGCCCGCAACATTTGTCTTCGGCGCGAGAGACGCAATCCTGGGGCCAAAGTTTGAGCGTAATGCCGACGACGTCATACCCTTGTTCCAAAAGCAGGGCGGCCGCCGCCGAGGAATCGACGCCGCCGCTCATCCCGATAACAACCCGGGTTTTTCGCACATCCGACATAGCCCGGCAAGATACGGTCGGCGCGGGTGCCTGTAAACCCGCGAATTGACACCGGGAATGATTTCCGCTTTTGTCGTGGCCTCTTGTGAAGAAATTTCAGTTCAAACTCGTCGAGGGTTCGGTGGTGGCGCCGCAAGGCTTTTTGGCCGCTGGCGTTTTTTGCGACATCAAACGGCTTGGCACCGGCAAAGGATCGCACAAGCCGAACAAACGAGACCTGGCGCTGCTGTATTCGGAAACGCCCGCAACGGTTGCCGGAACTTTTACGACGAACCAAGTTTGCGCCGCGCCCGTGAAGATTTGTATTGACCGGGTGCGGCGGGGAACGGCGCGCGCGGTGGCCATCAACTCCGGCAACGCCAACGCCTGCACCGGTCGGCGTGGCCTCCGCGACGCCGAGGAAATGGCGCGGCTCGCGGCGGCGTCGTTGAATATTTCCGCCAACGAAGTGCTTGTGGCGTCCACAGGGCGAATCGGCGTTCCGCTGCCAATGCCCAATGTGCGCAAAGGCATCGCCGCGGCCGCGGGCGTTCTTGGCTCTTCGCCGGAGAGCGCGGCGAATGCCATTGAAGCCATCATGACGAGCGACACAAAACCGAAGGAGATCGGGCTGGAATTTAAAATCGAAGGCGTGAAAGTCCGCATCGGAGGGATGTGCAAAGGCGCCGGAATGATTCAGCCGGGCATGAGCGAATCCGGCGCGCGCCCGGCGTTGCACGCGACGATGCTGTGTTTCGTGACAACCGACGCCGCCGTCGGATCGAAAACGCTTCAGGCCGCGCTCAATCGGGCCGTGGCCAAAAGCTTCAATCGCATCACGGTGGACGGTGACATGAGCACCAACGACACGGTTCTGCTGCTGGCCAACGGGCGCGCCGGCAATCGGCCGCTGCACGGTGGTTCGCGGGGATTGGCCGCATTTCAAGCCGCGCTGGACCACGTCACGCTCGAACTGGCAAAGAAAATTGTGCTTGACGGAGAAGGGGTGAGCCGTTTTGTGACAGTGCGGGTCGAAGGCGCAAGAACGTCCGCGGACGCGGATGCCGCCGCTCGGGCCGTGGCCAATAGCGCATTGGTCAAAACCAGTTGGTGCGGGGGGGACCCAAATTGGGGCCGCATTTTGTGCGCCCTCGGTTATTCCGCCGCCGGAGTGATCGAGAGCAAGATCGACGTCGGCTACAGCCTGCCTGGAAGCCGAAAGGTTCTGTATTCGCTCAAACGCGGACGCCCCACGAGCACCACGTTCAAGACGCTTTGTGGAATCACGACAGCGGCCGCATTTGATTTACACATCAACCTCAACGTGGGTCGTGGCGCGGCCCTGATGTACGCCGCTGACCTGACGGAATCTTACGTGGATTTCAACAAAGGCGACGTGAACGATCCCGCCACCCTCGGCGGTTGACGCATAACGGGGTCGATTTTGCTGTTGTATATAGTGGCGGAGGAGTTCAGTATATGCCCTCGTCGCCAATGAGAAGGGTTCCAATATGACTTTTCAGAGATTCCTTGCCGCCTCCATGCCTCTTTTGATTGTGGCTGCGTGCTTTAGTGTGCCCCGGACTGGGCACGCCCAAATATTAACGGTGCCCGCCACCAATCTTGTCGATGCCAGTCAAATCACCGGCAACGAAACCGATCCGTCCATTGCCATCAGTTTGCTGAATCCCTCGAACATGGTCATCGCCGCCGCGATTGACTCGCAGCCCGCCGGACTTCTGATATCCACGACGACCAACATGGGCGAGACCTGGACGACCAATTTGATTGCCACCAACGCGGATTCGCAAGGGCTTGTGCCGGCTTATGGAGAGCCTTCGGTGGCGTGGGACACTTACGGGAACCTGTTCGTTGCCTATTTGCCGGCGACTCTTGAAGGCGTGGTGGTCGCCGTCAGCACAAATGGCGGCCTTACCTTTGGCGTGCTGACCAACCTTGCCGCGCAGGATTCGACCGATCAACCGAAGATTACCACGCCGCCCATCGGCGCGGCGGCGGGCAGCGTTTGGGTCGTGTATAAAGATTATTCGATGGCCAACACCCCGCTGGTCGTGCAGGGGATGGAGTCGGCCGGATTGGGAACCAATGGCGCTTTTACGCCCGTTGAACTGGTGCCGGATTCCGCCGACGGGGGCTTTGCGGACATCGCCGCGGGGCCGAACGGCGAAGTCATGGTGGGCTTTCAAAACAACACCTACAATTCCGGTTTGGCGCAGATATTCATAACCGTCAATACTAATGAAATCACGACCAACGGGCTGGGAACGAATGATTTTCCGACGCCGGCGCCGGCGGTTTCGGATGCGATTGGCGGCTTCACTTATGTGGGGGCCGAAGAGACGGGGATTGGACTCAACGCGGCGCTGTCAGTGGCGTGGGATTGCGATGCTTTCAGCCTGACGTATGACAGGGCTTACCTGGCTTATACTGCCTTGAGCACCAATGGGAACCTGGACATCAGCTTTTGTTACTCGACCAATGGTGGCGCCGGATGGAGCGCTGAGGCCCAGGTCAACGACGATACGGGCGCGAACGATCATTTTCTTCCGCGCATGGCGGTGGACCCGGCGACCGGCATCATTGGCTTCTCATGGCTGGATTGCCGCAATGACAACGGCTCCAGCTCGAAGGTCATCACGCGAATATTCACTGACAAAGTGACCTTGACGGGGTTCATGGTGACGAACCTGATTATTAACGCAACGAACGCGGCCCTGGCCAATACCAGCATCACGTCCTCGTGGATGGACAACAGTGACGGAAATGGAAGCAACCTGACGATCACGATCTCCGGCAACGATATTATCGGCACACTTGCGACCAACGATTCCGCTGACAACATTTATATTTACGGCGGGACAAATACGAACTTCGTCATTAACGCGCGGGGAGAGAGCACCAACTTCAACGCCACGTTCACCATCATCATCACTGACACTTACCCGGATGCTTTTACTTCCGGCAACGGCGCCTCGGACCAATCCGCCATTGCGTACGCCACCGCCAGTTTGGATGGAGGGATGACGTTTCAACCGAATTTGCCTTTAATCTCCTTTTCGCTCCCGATCAACCCTCCGGCGGCTGGATTGGCTTCGTCGCTAATGGGTTCGGACAGTCTTAACGGGTGGGGCCATTACACGGCGCTGGCGGCGAGCGGCGCGAACTTTTTTCCAGTATGGCCGGACAACTCCGACATTCTCACCAACAATCCGGACGGAGCGGAAACGAATTTCGACCTTTACACCATTGCCGGAGGAATGTCGGTTCCCACAGCGGACCTGAGCGTCTTTGTGACCAATTCCCCGAACCCGGTCCTCTCCGACGGCACGCTGGTTTACACAATGATCATCAGCAATAACGGTCCGAAAACGGCGCAGTCCGTGTTCGCGACGAACGTGCTCCCCCAGAATGTCACGCTTGTGGCGGGAGGAGTGAAACCGGCGCTGGGAGGGACCTATTCACTGGCCGGGCAAGAGATTATTTTCGCGTTCGCAAGCCTCGCGGCGCACGCATCGCTGACGAATACGATACGCGTGACGGCGACCAGTTCCGCCCTGGCGACCAATTTCGTGCAAGTCGCCGCCTCCCAAATCGATCTCTTTCCGCGCAATAATACCAACAGCCTCGTTTTGCTGATTGCCGGCCAGGACCTGGCAGTGGGAATGACCGCTTCGGAAACCAATGTGCTGATCGGAGACACAGTCACCAACTGGATTACAGTCACAAACCTCGGACCGGCCGCCAATCAACCTGTGTTGATTTCGAATTCCCTATCAGCCAACTGGACGAACATTACGGTGCAGACTCCCGGCGTTTCGTCGATCAGCAGCAATGTTGTTTCCATCAACCTTGGCATCGTGCCGGTCAATCAAGTTGTCACGAGCATTGTTACGGCGGTCGCGTTGAGCCAGAGGTCATTCGCTTCCAGCTTTGTATCTGTTTCCAGCCAGGACATTGACACGAACCTCGCCAACAACACCGCGGCGATCACGTATTTTGTCAATGACGAGGATTTGGCCATCAGCATTTCGGCGTCGCCCACGAACATCAACCTCGGAGATACTGTCACCTACACGGTGACGATAACGAATCGAGGTTTGTCCTACACCGGCGATATTACGATAACCAATTTCATCACCACGAACCTGGGACAAATCGACATCATTCCATCGCAGGGCGAAGCGGCTGTGCTCAACAATGGTTCGAACACCCTCGTCATTTTTGAGTTTGGCGCGCTTTCAACGGGTGAGTCGGCGACGCAAATCATGACGGCCGTCGCCCTTTCGGGGCCGCGATTGGCGACCAACATTGCGAAGCTCGGCAGCACGGACTTTGACACCAACCAGCCAAATGATTTCGCCACGAACGTGATCTCCATCAATGGGGAGGATTTGGGGATTTCGCTGTCCGCCACGCCGGCGAGTTTGCAAGTGGGACAGACGGTGACTTACACGGAGAGCGTCACTAATTTGGGGCCTTCGACGAATGGGATTGTCCTTGTGACGAATGTGCTGTCATCCAAACTGGGAAAGTTGGCAGTGGCGCAGCCGGCGGGCAATTACACCGTCAACGGCAATGTGGTGGTCTTCAACTTCGGCGCGCTTGCGGCCGGGCAATCCGAAGCGATCACATTGACAGCCGTGCCGCAGAGCACGGGGACGGGAACCAATACTGGCACCGTGTTCAGCCCCGATTTTGATACCAATCTTGTCAATAATACCGCCAAGGCGCTCGTCACGATTACGCCGGCCCTGCCGATGATCAGCAACCTCGTTGTGACCCCGCTGGCGAGCAGCGCGTTCATCAGTTGGAAGACGGGCGCGCTGGCCACCGGGCAGGTGCAGTACGGCCTGACTTCTTCGTACGGAAGCGTGTCGTCGGTCAGCACCACGGCCTCGTCGAATCATTTAGTATTATTGACGGGGCTTGCCCGCGACGTGAACTACTATTTCAACGTCGAGTCGTGGGTGGGTGGGACTCTTTATACGACCAACGGAACATTCTCGACAGCCGACACGCTGATTCTCAATACGCAGGACGCCAATTATACCGGACTATGGAACGGCAGTTCCATTGGGACGGGCATTTATGATGGCGGTTACTATCAGGCCACCAAGACGACGAATATCAACCCGACTGCCTGGGCGGCTTACACTCCCGACATTCCCGTTGCCGGCAATTATGATGTTTCCATTTGGTATCCGCAGAATCCCATTTATACGACTAATGCGCAGGTCTATATCTCGGGCGCCACGAACGAATTGATCCTTGGCGTCAACCAGACAACAGGCGGAGGAGGCTGGGATGTCCTTGCCACGAACATTTATTTTGCCGCCGGCACCGGAGGAAACGTCACCATTTACAACGACACCGGGGAAACGAACAAGACCATCGTCGCCAATGCCATGCGGTGGGTCTATGATGCGGCGCAGGACGATCCTTCCAACGGCGTGGCGCCCGCGTGGTGGAACAGTTTTTACTTTGGCACGAACGCCGTCGTCAGCGGCGCGGCGGACGCCGACGGGGATGGTTACTCCAATTATGCCGAATATGTGCTGGGAACGGACCCCACCAATCCGAATTCGTTTTTGAATTTCAGTGTCGCACCGGAGGCTGGCGGCGTCATTACGGTGACGTTCTCGCCGTGGCAGGGCGGCCGGGTTTACCAGCTTCTGTCTGCCGGCGATCTGGCGAGTCCGGTGTGGACGCCGTTGACCAACACCGTGTCGGTGAACACCAATGGGGACGGCGTCTTCACGATCAACCAATCCGCCGCCGGCAACAGCTTTTACCGCCTCTCGGCGCAAGTCGCCCCGCAATAAGCCGGACGTCAAATCTTGACGCGGAATTGTTCGCCCTTTTTGAGCGAGCGCGCGAAACCGGCGAGCAATTGCGGGATTTGTTCGAGGTCTTTGAGACTGATCATTTCAACGGGAGAATGCATGTAGCGATTGGGCAGGCTTACCAGCGCACTTGGAATGCCGCCGCGCGTCCAAAAAATCACGTCGGTATCAGTGCCGGTGCTGTTCGAGGACGCCTCGTGCTGCAATTTAATTTTTCGCGACTTGGCGACTTCCTCCAGACGCGCCACGACTTCGGGATGATTGCAGCCGCCGTGCGTGAGAGAGGGGCCTTTGCCAAGTTTGACGTCGCCATGCTGCTGCTGGCTTACCGTCGGATAATCCGTCGCGTGCGTCACATCGACCACCACGGCGACATCCGGCTTGAGGGTGTAGGCGATTTGGCGCGCGCCGAGCAAACCCACTTCTTCCATGATATTTGACACGGCGAGGATTTCGGCGCGGAGCTTTTCCTTGTCTTCGCTCAGTTGACGAAATGCCTCGGCAACGGCAAAAGTCCCCACCCGATTATCGAAAGCGCGCGCCACAGCGAGATTGTTGCGCAGCAGTTCAAACGGGTTGCTCAACGTGATCGGATTGCCGATGCGCACCAGGCGTTCCGCTTCTTTGCGGCTGTCCACACCGATGTCAATAAACAAATCCTCCATCTTCGGCGCCTTGCGCTCCGAATCGCTCTTGGTGAGGTGCGGCGCGACATTGCCGACGACGCCCGAGACGGGGCCGTCCTTGGTGTGAACGACCACGCGCTGGGCCTTGGTGATCGCGGGATCGATCCCCCCCATTTTGCGCACGTAAATAAAACCCTGCTTGCTAATATAATTGACGACCATCGAGATTTCGTCGGCGTGGGCGGCGAGCATCAGGCGCGGAGAGCCGCCTTTATTGAGGACGGCGACGGTGTTGCCGTAAGCGTCGCTGAACGTTTCCTCGGCGACGCCTTTGACGTAATCAAGCCAGACGCGTTGACCCCGGGCCTCGTGACCGGAGGGACTTGGAGTGTTGACCAGACGTTCCAGAAACTGAAGCGATTCAGTGCGCATCGCTCCATCCTACGCGACAGGCGGGGACAATCAATCTTTCAGATTTCCACTGGCGTCGCGGAGGGAATATTTTTCCGGCGCAAGGTCCAGTGTGAGCGCGCCGTTATCGTGGCAATAAATCACGCGCTCCGGACGGCGGGAAAGTCTTTGGCGAAGTCTGGCCGAAGCGCGGCGATCGGCTGGAAATTCCGCGTCGGCAATAATCACGAGGTGGGCATGCAACATATCCAGCAGCGGTTCGCAAAGCGGTTCGTCGCGGGAGGGCAAACCCGCGATGACAAGATCCGCGCGCAAATCCGGATGCCTCCGCATCAGGGCGTCCTGGCCATCGCGGGCCAGTGCCGGCAGCAACAGGATCGATTGGTTTCCGAGAACACCCCGCAAAACGAGCGCATTGTTATCGGCTTGCGCGAATTGGCCGGCGACGGCGGGGTTGAGCACAGACCAATCACCGACTTTATCGCCATCGTGCAGGGCAGTTGGCCGAAGCTCGGCGATCAAATTACGAAACGCCTCCGATCTCGAGGCGGAGTTGACGGCGAAAATCTGATTTGCCGGAAAGCTCTCGAGAATAATTTTAGCCCCGCCGAAATGCGGCATCAGCCCCACTGCCAGACAAAATGCGGACAATCGATTCACTCCCTGCGCGCAGAGAAACGGTTTGAGAATATCGGTGGCGGATTGCGCGTCTCCGCAGTTTACCAGTGTGTTTCCATCGCGCCCGGGCGAATCCACATAAAAAACTGGCGCGCCTTTCAACGGCAAAATGTGGATGTGAGCGACCCGTTTCGAGATCCCCCATTGAATCGCGAGGCAGGCTCCCGCGGCGAAAATACCCGCGTAAACCGTCCATTTGTGCCGCGTGCGAAAAATCCACCCCGTGACAATCATAAAAAGCACAGCGTAATAGAAAATGCAGAGAGTTGTTCGGGGGGCTGCGACGTTAAAGGCGGCTGCCGGCCAATGAGCGGCCCATCCGCTAAACCAAACGATGAATTTCATCAAAGCCCAGCTTGCGTTATTGAAGAGCGCGGCCAGCCCGGGGAACCACGCCCCCGCCAGCAAACTTCCCATCCCGCTGACGAGCGCCAACGCCGTGACGGGAACGACGACGAAATTTGCCGGCACACTCACCGGCGTGAACAAATGAAAATAATACGCCGCCAGCGGAATGGATCCAATCCACGCCGCGAACGAAAGTGAAAATGTATCCGAGAGGTAGCGAGCCGACCTGTAAACTGGCTCCGGCAATCGTGGCTGGAGAGTGTCTGGAAGCATTGGGTCGCCCCGGTAGAACTTGGAGTGAATCCACTCATCGACCGGCGGAATGATGAGCGCGATACAGAGCACGACCAGGAAAGAAAGTTGAAAGCCGGGTTGGAACAATTGTTGGGGCTGCCACGCCAAAATAATGAACGCCGCCGCACAAAGGGAATTAACCAAATCACCGGGCCGGCGCAACGCCCATCCGGCAATTACAACGCTCACCATGATCCCGGCGCGAACGGCCGACGCCGGCCATCCCGTCAACGCTACATAGCACCATAGAATCGGCAGCACGATTGCGCCGCGGAGGGCGCGTGGGATTTGCAGGAGCCGCAACAGACCCAGGGAAATAGCGGCGAGCAGCCCAATTCGCAGGCCGTCCACCGCGAAAATATGATACGTCCCGGAGCGCATGAACGGCTCCTCCACGTCCGCCGTCAACGGAGGTTTCCAATCCAGCAACAAAGTCCAGGTCAGCCGCAGCGGTTCGTCTTCATTCGGCAGGCCGATCGCCAGCGTCTTCATGGCCCATCGGCGGAATCGTTCGGAAATTGGAAATCGTGCCGAGTCTGTGCTGTCGAGGACGCGGAAATCATTCGTGGAGGACGCTTGCAATTGGTAGAACACCTGCTGGCTGGCGTCGTAAGCTCGCGCATCAAACATTCCCGGCGCAATCGGCCCGCCCGGCGCGTGGATGACGCCGGCGATTTCAACGCGCTGGCCTTCGAAAAAGTTGGAAGACAAAACGCCGGGCGCGGTCGCAATCACTTTGCCGAACGCCGGTTGCCACGTGTTGCCGATAACAATCTGATTGACTTCAACCATTGCCGACGCGTGCGAAATTTCCCGGCGTCCGCGCTCAAAAATCCGTTGGACGGGCGGCGCCTGGATGACGCCGCGCAAACGGGCTTCCTCGGTTTGATTGCCGATGATCAAACGCAAGTCGTCAGGCGCGAGGATTGCGGCATTCCAGCACGCGCCGGTCCATCCTGTCAATACCAGGAGCAAACCGAGCATCAAGGCGCGCCAACGCCCAACCGCCAGCGTGAGGATCGCCACAAGGAACGAGGCCGCGAAAAGCAAGCGCAGCGGAGGGTGGACGAATTCGCCGCAGAGGATGCCGCCCGTGTAAAGCAACGCCACGGGAAGCAGCGGGCGTTTCATACTCAGCGCGCTTTTCCCCAAAGGCGGACGCACCAGATCGCGAGCAGCCCGAACGCCGCGCCGCAAGTATCCAGCATGACATCCAGGACCGCTGGCTGGCGGGTGGGCACAAATTTCTGGTGAAATTCATCCGTGGCGGCGTAAAACGCGCAAAACAGGATTGCCACCCAGTATTGCCGGCTGGGGGTGACGCCGGCGAAAGCCTTATCGTTACGGAGCAGTCGCCAGGTCAGGCAACCGAGAAAAGCATATTCGGTAAAGTGCGCGCATTTCCTAATTGCATGATGCACCAGCTCAATAGTCTCTTTGGACATGTGCGGATCGAACCAGAGCAGGATTGGGATGATGAAGCGGGACGTGTGTTTTGGCGCACCGAGACTGGTGGAGGCGCTAAAAATCACCGCCATCCAAATCAGCAATGGGAACCAATATTTGCAGAGCCGGCCAAACACTGCCCCAAAAGAACAACCCCCGCGCGCCAAATGCAATCGCAAA
Organism: Verrucomicrobiia bacterium; assembly: GCA_036272955.1. Taxonomy (GTDB): domain Bacteria; phylum Verrucomicrobiota; class Verrucomicrobiia; order Limisphaerales; family Palsa-1400; genus DATAUD01. The sequence goes on along the minus strand of DATAXU010000086.1, from coordinate 8,945 downwards.
AGGCGGGAACCGCAAAAACCATTGCCAACGCCGGTTATTTCTGGCAGACAATGCCACTCTTTTATGCGAACAAGCAGAGTGTTCTTCGCGGCTGTGTCGTTAACATTTGCCGCCGCCATCATGCCGCTTCGGGCCGCGGGGGACGACCCCGTTGCCGTCCAATACCATTTCGCCGGCGCCGACCAGCTTTCACGCAACACCAATTTTCATACCGCCAGCCAGATCTTTCGTTACAGTTCGAGCGCTCATTTTGAGGGGCTGGTTCTGAACAGGTTGGCCCGCATTTTTTGGACCAGGCTCAAATTCGATCCCGCCGGGACTCCCGGCCCGACGCTCGTCCCGCTTCTGGATGATCTTTTGTACGTGGAATCGGCCGGAAGTTTCGACGCCGCCGGTGACAATTTCGTCCTGGCCGCGCGGCTGGATGGCAAACGGACGCAGACGTGGCGCGAAAAGTTGGAGATAGCCATGCGTGGCAAAGGCAGCGCCATCAGCGGCTCCTCCGGCGAACGTTGGGCCAATGGATTTTGGATGCTTGAGGCGCCGGGTTGGATTTTGGTTGGGAAAGGTGAACGGCTGGCATCCGTCCAACGCGATTATTTGCGGCAAATTCAAAAGTCCGGCAGCCCCGGCGCCGCTTTTAAGAACGAACAATGGCTGGAAGCAATGATTGACTGGCCGCAATTGAGCGCGACGACGCTTCCCCATATAATTCCGCTCAAACCGGCGCGAACAACAGTGGATATTTCCGCCAGCGGCGGGAGGTTCCACGTAACGGCCGATCTGGTGTATCCGCAGGCGCGGTCGTGGACGCCAGAGCCGTGGCGCATTCCCAAGGAGCTTGTTCGGGAGCCATTGATTAGCTTCACCGCAGCCCAAGGGGTCGAGCCTTATATGCAACTGGGCGAGATTTTTTCGAGGCTGCCCGACGATCCCTTCAAGGGCCAGTTCTTTTGCTGGGCGCAACGCTCCATGCCCTTTGAAACATATATGACATGGCCGGTTGCCGACGGCGCGAAGGCCATTAAAGAGCTTGGCACGGAAGGGGTGGGCATTATGAATCCCTTCTTGCGGGGGTGGGACCATTCGCGGTTGAAGTGGCCGCCAGGCTCTTCGCAAATTACCTGGGATAAGACACCGATCATGGGACCCTACCTTCGCTCTGTTTCGGAGAAGGAGGGAAATTATTTGCTGGCCGGACTTTTCACCCTGGACGAGAATCAACGACCGGCGCCCGCTCCGCTATGGAAACAATTCGAGGGGCACAGCGATATCGTCTATTACAATTGGGAACTGACGGGGTTGCGCGTGCATCAATGGCGCCTGTATTCCGAGATTGTGCCGCAAATGTTGTCGGTATTTGGAAAACCCGATGCCGGGCTTCCCGTGGTGGAAAACTGGCTGGCCTCCATGGAATTGTCGCTGGGAAATACCGTCACTGAAGTGACCCGCACCTCTCCCGAACGGCTGACCGTGACACGGTCCGCGCCATTCGTCTTTACGGGATTGGAGTTGGTCTGGCTTTCGCACTGGCTTGCGGGAGAGCCTGCCGGGCCAGTCAATATGAATTTGCTGCCCAAGGCCAAGATTTCCGGCCCCGGCATTCCGTCTCGCTAGCGCTATGCTCAAACTCGGCGTCAATATCGATCATGTCGCCACGGTGCGTGAAGCGCGCTATCGCGGAAGTGAGCGCGGGGAACCGGATCCAATTGAAGCCGCGTTGATCTGCGAATCCGCCGGCGCTCACGGCATCACAGCCCATTTGCGCGAGGATCGCCGGCACATGCAGGATCGCGATATTCGCAAACTGAGGCAGGTCCTCAAGACACGGCTCAACCTGGAGATGGCCAACGTCCCGGAAATCGTCGAATTCGCCATCGAGATCAAGCCGGACATCGTCTGCCTTGTCCCGGAGCGCCGCCAGGAAGTCACCACCGAAGGCGGACTTGATGTCGCCAATCATTGGCCGGCCCTGGCCGCCGTGCGAAAAAAAATGAACGACGCCGGCATTGATGTCAGCCTGTTCATCGCCCCGGATATCGAACAAATTCGCGCCGCGTCGCGGACTGGGAGTCAGTTTATCGAACTGCACACGGGGGCATTTGCGGAGAATTTCAATCGCAAACGGGAACGGGCGCAGGAATTGACCCGGCTGACGGAAGCCGCGAATCTGGCAAACGAACTTGGCCTGCAAGTCAACGCCGGTCACGGGTTGAATTACCAGAACCTTGCGGCTTTGCGGCAAGTGCCGCATTTGGTGGAATTAAACATTGGCCACAGCATCATTAGCCGCGCGGTTGTTGTTGGACTGGCCACCGCCGTCCGCGAGATGTTGCTCGCAATTGAAGAGATGCAACGCTAACCCGCTCAAACCGTGATCCTCGGAACCGGCATCGACATCATCGAAGTGGACCGCATCGAAGCGGCGCACAAAAGATTTGGCGACCGGTTCGTCCAAAGAATCCTGCGGCCCGCGGAGTTGGCGTATTGTTTTTCGCACAAATCACCCGGGCCTTTCCTGGCAGCCCGTTTTGCCGGCAAGGAAGCCATCTCCAAGGCTTTCGGCACCGGCGTGGGGGCGCAACTGGGATGGCAGGACATGGAAATTTGCCGCAAAGAGTCCGGCGAACCGTACGTCGTGCTAAACGGGAAAGGGCAGTCGCTGCTTGCCGAGCGAGGGGGTCGCATCGTTCACATCAGCCTCAGTCACACCGAAAAACACGCCACCGCAATCGCCATTCTGGAAGGCTAGGCCGGGTCTTCGCCCAACTCCACGTTCCAGTAAGCAAGGTCGAGGAAATGCTTCCAGCTATCGTGCTGCACGCCGAAGTTGACCTGTACAAAAGGCCGCCATTTTGGCCGTTTGGGCTTTCGCACGAGGTGCATGCCGGCTTCCTGCGGGGTTTGATTCGCCTTCTGGGTGTTGCAGGGAATGCAGGAGCAAACGATGTTTTCCCAGGTTGTCGGGCCGCCGCGGTCCCGCGGGATGACGTGGTCGAGATTCAAGTCCTTGCGCTCAAAGATATGGCCGCAGTACTGGCAGGTATTGCGGTCGCGTTCAAAGATGTTGTGCCGCGTGAATTTGACCTCTTTCTTGGGCAGCCTGTCAAACATCAGGAGAAGGATGACACGCGGGACGCGGATTTTGAAAGAAATGGTCGCAATCGTTTCCGGGTGCGGTTCCTGCTCGGAGATGTCACGCCACTGATCAAAACTAAAAGTCTGAAAAACGCCGTCGGTATCTCCGAAAACCACCTGGGCGTGGCCTTCAAAGACGAGGGTGAGCGCGCGACGGGCGGTGCAAACATTGACCGCCTGCCACAGGCGGTTGAGCACCAAAACGTGTTGATTGAGATAGGAGCTCATATAACCAAACCAACTTCGCGCGCAAAGTAACAAACCCTTCCATAAGTGTCAACACGCGGATTCGTTTTTGGTCCTTATGGCTGCCTCCCCGCATAAGATGGGACCCCACGAATTCATCTGAATACAAACGGCCCTGCCGCTGTCCAAACGTAATTGCCGCAAGGCTTGTTCTTTGAAAGTTGGGGGGGCGCGACGCGGATTTGAGCCTAATCAAGGCTAATCAAGGTTAATCAAGCTCAAGGCTGTTTGCTTGCCCGGCGTCTTTCGAGCGGTCAGGCCGGTAAAAGTGAGTCAAACCCAGTCAAACCTCCGCCCGTAAACAACTGCATTGCAGTGTTTTGCATAAGAAAAAAACGTCGAGGCTTGACCGCCGGGCCATGGTTTTTACGGAATCCGCTCAATTTTAAGGTTGGCGAATGCCGAGACGCTGTCCGCCTTGGTCCAAAGCCCCACCTTGCCCGGATTGGAAAATGTCCGATCCAATCTATCGATGACCTTCTTGCCATCAAGGGTCACGGTGAGGCGGCGCCCGTTGGCTTCAAATCGCAGGGTGTGCCACTGGCCCGGCGTGACCTTCACGGGAGCATCGACAATATGAGAGCGCTTGCCCCCGACGGTCTTGAAGAGAATAACGTTATTCTCCAGAGCGTTGGCGCGGGCGATGTAGTAATTGTCCGGCGTATAACGCAGCACAATGCCGCCCGCTTCATCCACCTTTCCGCTGATAGCCTTGAAGCTCACCTCCGCCGCCACATCCCTCGCCACGATCTTGTCATAAATGCAAAGCGGAAAACGATACTGCGTATTGTCCGAACTCTCTTGAACCAGCGATGCCGTGCCGTTGGGAACAGTAGGGTCATCCCGCACCACCCAGGAGACCGGCCCACCGCCTCCTGTGAGAGCCGTCGAGAAGTCCGCGGGCAATGTTCCCGCCTGGCTGGAGTCGAAGTTAATCGTTTGAGGCTCAAACGTTTCCTGCCGGACCTTCAATTCAGAACATCCCGCGGACAACATGGCAATGGCCACAAATACAATCAAATAGGGACAAGCTCGATTCATGGCGACTTCCTAACATCGCCGAGCCTTTGTTCGCAAGCCCGGAATAATCCCGCGACAAAAATAGATTTTCTTCTGAACCTTCTCACCCCATATTCCTGACGGACTCGAATGAAGACTTTTACGCAAATGGGATTGCCCGGGAGGCTGGTCGCGGTCGAAGGACTGGACGGCTCGGGCAAATCGACCCAGATCTATCTTCTAAAGCGCTGGCTCGAGCTTCAGGGTCTCAAGGTCTTTTTCAGCGAATGGAATTCGTCAACGCTCGTCAAGAACGCCACCAGCAAAGGCAAAAAACGCGAGCTTCTTTCCCCAACCACTTTCAGCCTCATCCACGCGACGGATTTTGCGGACCGCTATGAGCGGCAATTGCTCCCGCTTCTGCGCGCCGGCTACCTGGTCCTGTGCGACCGTTATATTTTTACGGCGTTCGCGCGCGACACCGTCCGGGGCTGCCCGCCCGACTGGGTGCGCGGCCTTTACAGTTTTGCGGCGATGCCGGACCTCGTGTTTTTCTTCAAAGCGCCGCTGGAAATTTCATTGCAGCGGATTCTCGATGGCCGGCCGCAATTGAAGTATTTCGAGGCTGGAATGGACATGCAACTTTCCACCGATCCCTACGAAAGCTTTCGTATTTTCCAGGGCCGCATTCTGGAACAATATCTGGCAATGAGCACGGATTTCAATTTCCTTGTCATCGATGGCAGCCAGCCCATCGAAGCCCAGCAATCCATCGTGCGCGATTTGGTCGGGTCCAAGATCGACTTGACTGATTACAGCCTTCATAAGAATTCCCATAAGGCATGAAGAAGAACCGGAAAGTAACAGCGAAAAAAAACTCCTTCCGGATTGTCGTTCCGCGGGTCAAACCGCGGCGGTTTTACGGGCAGGGAGTTCCGGGTGTGGACCTCTCCAGGCTCGCCGGGAAATTGATCGTGGTGGAAGGGGCCGACGGTTCGGGTCGTTCGACGCAAATCGCCCGCCTGGTGGAGTGGCTGGAAGGCAGCGGACACGCCACCGTCCAGATTGGCCTCAAGCGGTCTTCGCTCGTGAGCGAGGAATTGGACAAGGCGCAGCAGGGGAATATTCTCAGCCATACGACCCTCAGCTTGTTTTACGCGACCGATTTCGCGGACCAATTGGAGAACAACATTTTGCCGGGCTTGCGCGCGGGCTTCATGGTTTTGGCCGACCGCTACATTTATACGCTGATGGTGCGGGACATGGTGCGGGGGATGGACGAGTCCTGGGTCAAAAACCTGTACGGCATAGCGTTGGTGCCGGACGCGGTGTTTTATTTGAACGTCCAGCCGCAGGAACTCGTGGAGCGGACGTTCGCCAAAAAGCAGGCGCTGGATTATTGGGAAAGCGGAATGGACCTGGGATTATCGCGGGATATGTTCGACAGTTTTCTGCAATACCAATCGCTGGTGACGGCAAAGTTCAAGGAGTTGCAGCGCGTCTATGGATTTACCATTGTTGATGGGCACAGATCGCCGGAGGAAATTAATATCGAATTGCGAAACCGGATTGAAAGCATTCTTGCGGCGTGATAATTTCCGAATCGAACCAAACCGAATATGGCCGAAGCCACTACAAAAGCTGAATACTATGTAGGCGTGGATCTGGGCGGCACCAAGATACTTACCGGCGTCTTTGACGACAAGCTCAACTGCCTTGGCCGCTCCAAAATGAGCACCAAATCCGAGCGCGGCGCGGAGGAGGTCATTGACCGCATCGCCCGCTGCGTCACTGACGCCGTCGATGAGTGCGATTTGGACATCAAACAGATTAAAGGCATTGGAATAGGCGCGCCCGGGGCGGTCGATGCCGAGGCTGGTCGCGTGATCTTCGCCCCGAATTTGCAATGGCAGGATGTGCCGTTGAAGAAAAACCTGGAGAAACAACTGGGCGTGACGGTTTCGGCGGAAAACGATTGCAACAGCGCGACGCTGGGCGTTTTCGAGAAGGAACTGCAATCCAAACCGCGCCACATGATCGGGATTTTCATCGGCACAGGCATCGGTGGAGGGATCATTATCGACGGAAAAATGTATTCCGGATTCAATGGGACCGCCGGGGAAATCGGCCATATGGTCATCGCCGTCGGCGGCTCCAAATGCAATTGTGGCAACAGAGGTTGCTTCGAAGCATTGGCCAGCCGGGGCGCAATTTTTCGCTCCATTCATGCGGCTATCAAAGACGGCCAAAAAACCGTGCTCACCGACATGCTCGGCCCCGATTTAACGGATTTGCGTAGCGGCGACCTCCGCAAAGCCATCCGCAAAGGAGACAAGTTGGTGGAAAAAATCATCGAAGAGGCCGCCGAGTACACAGGGATTGCCGTTGCCAATTTAATCAACATTTTGAATCCCCAAATAGTCGTTCTCGGCGGCGGGGTGATCGACGCCCTTGGCGACGAAATGATGGCCATTATCGTCGAGACCGCTGAGGATTACATCATGAGTGGCACCCACAAGGGCATCGAAATTATCGCCAGCAAAGTGGGTGATGACGCCGGCATCATCGGTGGCGCCGTCCTGGCCCGCCGAGCGGCCAAAAAGCAGGAATAGCCCGAACCGAAGGGGCTGATTTGAATCCCAACAGTCCAGAGCGGCGCGCCGTGATCGACGTGGGCACCAACTCGGTGAAACTGTTGGTTGCCGACGTCGCAGGTGATTCATTAACTCCTGTTTCGGAGACCAGCAAGCAAACACGGTTGGGCGCCGGATTTTACGCGACGCGCCGTCTTCAGCAATCGGCCATCGCAGCCACGGCGGAAGCCGTGAAGGGATTTTTCGACGCGGCCCAGCAGCTTGGCGCTTCATCAACCCGGCTTATCGCGACCAGCGCCGCCCGCGATGCCCATAACGCCTCGGATTTGGCGGAGGCCATCAGCCAAAGCTGCGGGCTTTTTATGGAAGTCATCTCCGGGCAGAAAGAAGCCGACTGGGTTTTCCGAGGTGTCACGAGCGATCCGAAGCTGGCCGCATTGCCGGTCCTGATTTTAGACGTCGGCGGCGGCAGCACCGAATTTATCGTCGGCGAAAATGCGGTGCCGCAATTCCGGAACAGTTACAGCCTGGGCACGGTGCGTTTGTTGGAGCAGTTGCGGCCTGGGGATCCGCCCGGTTTGCGGGCGTTGATTGGTTGCCGCGTCTGGTTGAGGGAATTTCTTAAAGCGCAGGTATTTCCGCTGCTGCGCACCGCATTGTCCGGTTGCAAGCGCCCTGTGAAACTGGTTGGAACAGGCGGCACCGCAACGCTTTTGCCGCGCATCCAGGTGCACCTTGCGGAATTCGACCGCGCGAAAATCGAATCCACGGTTTTGACGTTGGACATGGTGCGGGGACATTTGGAGTCGCACTGGCAGATGACTTTGGCCGAGCGCCAACAGATTGTCGGCCTGCCACCCAAGCGGGCCGATGTCATTTTGACGGGCATCGCGATCTATGAAGCCATCATGGAACAATTTGAGTTTAAGGAACTAACCGTCAGCACGCGCGGGTTGCGATATTGGGCATTGCTGCATCCCCACTGATTCCCATTTCCGGGGGGAATAAAAAAAGGGCGGACGCCATTGCAGCGTCCGCCCCCCAACAACCAAACTAACCAACCCTTGACCTCAGGAGTATAACCGGATGGGAAAACCAAAAACCCACCCGGCCTCTTACCTGAGGCTGATAATATGACGCCTGACTTTGCGGAATTGTTCAAATCTTTTTTTATCCAATTTTTATGTTCCAAAGATCGAGACTGGCCAAAGGAGATGTCATCCGCTATTTTTAGGGGCTGTTAGAACATGCTTTTAGCAAACCCGGGCCTTTTGGGCGGTGAAAATGAATTTTCAGCCGATTGTCCAGCCATGTTTGCCTCATTTTCACCATGCAAATAACGAATCTCAATCCCGATTCCGACATCGGCGCCAGCGCGTGGTTGGTCGAAATCGGAGATCACCGCATTTTACTGGATGCAGGAATGCATCCGAAACGAGACGGTCGCGCGGCGTTGCCGCTTTATCCCCTGGCCGACGGCAAGGAAGTGGACGCCATAGCCATTTCTCATTGTCACCATGACCACGTTGGGTCTTTGCCGGTGGCGATGCGGCATTTTCCGACCGCTCACGTATTAATGACTGAACTGAGTTATTTTCTCGCGGGGCGCGTCCTACATAATTCCGTCAATGTGATGCTGCGGCAGCGCGAGGAACATGGAGTTCGGGAATACCCGCTTTTCACACATGACGAAGTCGAGAGGAATGAAGCGCAGTTCCGCGGTTTTAAATACAATCGCGAAGTCGAGTGGGCATCCTTTCGGAAAGCGCGCGCCGGGCTGCCCTCGCCGAGCCTGGAATTCTTCGATGCGGGGCATACGCTTGGTTCGGCTGGCATTATGATCCACGCGGGATCGGAGAGCCTTTTCTACACTGGCGACGTCTGTTTCCACGACCAAACGTTGTTGAAATCCGCGCGTTTTCAGGATCTTCGCCCCGATGTTTTGATTATGGAAACCACGCGCGGCAA
>DATAXU010000085.1:0-38140 GCA_036272955.1 Verrucomicrobiia bacterium | reverse complement strand
AACCCAGGTCTCCAACGTGAGGTTGTCCATGTTGCTGACGAGGCCGGCCGGAAGTTGAACATAGCCGCTGCTGCCGTCGAGCACGACCTGGCCGCCCGAGAGGGTGGCGCCTCCGATGAGTGTGCCGGTCCAATTTGTCCCTCCGACGGAGTCGGCTGTGTTGGTGCCGGAGGTTTCGCTAAAACTGTATCTGTGGACGAGGCTTTTGGCGGGATTGTTGAAGGGCGCCACGGCGACTGAGACTGAATTGGAGAGGGCGCCCCATTTGGCGCTTAACGTGGCGGTCCCGGCACCGACGGAAGTCACGAGGCCGTTGGCATCCACTGTGAACACATTAGGGTTGCTCGATGTGTAAACGAGGCTGCTCAAAGTGGCTGGGTCCACGCCAGGCTCTGCGGAACTTAGCAGAGCAGTCCCTCCGGTATAGGTGCCCAGGAGGACGGATTGCTGAACTGTGCCGGGGATTGACACCGGGCGCAGTAATGGCTGAAAGGCAATGCTCTGCGCCGCGCCGCCGAGGGGCGCGGTCGTCACAACAGTGTTGGTGCCGTCGTCTGTAATAGTAAGAGGGCCGACGGTGGTGGTATTGGTCGTGCCGTTGGGGCCTGTGACCTCGTTTGTCGTGAGATCGGCGATGCTTACCAATTCACCGTAGGTCAGAATAATGTCCCGTCCAATAAAGTTGGTGATTTGCGAGGTCGAAGCGGTGGGGAGAACCAGTTTGCCGCCGGCGAAGTTCATGTCGCGCGCGGCGTCGGTGACGGCGTTGAGGCTGCCCTGGTCCTGGATGGAGGCGGTAGCCGTGAGAACTGAACTGTCATAGAAATTGTAATGGCCGCCGAACCAGGCGTTGGCGACATTTGCCTGGGCGTTGCTGTACATATTCAAGGTCACGTAAGGGGCGGCCCAGTACCACCATTCCGTGCCCACTCCCAGGTTGACGCCGTTCAGGGTGCCGTAGAGGTTGATAATGGAGCGGCTGCCCGGCGCGGGATTGTTTTGCACGGCGGCGATTACCCAGTTGAAGTTGAGTGTGCCGTAAACGTTGAGACTTGCCCCAAACTCCGGGCCGTAAACGCTTCCGTATGTGGCAGAGTCATCGCTTAAGCTGCCGGGGCTTTCCACCTCTCCGTTGGTAATGGTTGTCGTCGGGCCGGGCGCGGGATTTATGGTGGTGGCGTTGCCGGCGGTTGTCAGCGGGACGGTGCCGCCGGTCCAGTTATTCGTGTCCGCCCAGAAGCCGTTTAAATCCGTATCAGTCCACGTTTGAGCGGAGGCATTGGAAGCCCAAAGAGCCGCCAAAGTAATCGAAGCCAGACAGAGGAGGTTTTTTATCATAGTCAGTAGTTTCATTTGTTTCCTTTTAGGGTTGTTAGTAATAGAAAAACGGATCCGCGCCGTTGCCGGTGCGGTTGATCATTTGAATAAACGGACGCCACTCGACATGGCCGTCCAACATTCCTATATTTGCTCCATCGGGAAGGGTCGCGGACTTCATATGCGCGCTGATGTGGGGCTTGAGGACGCCTTTAATGTTGAATCCACCGTCGATATTGATCCAGTTGTAGTTGGCCATTTGCGTGTAAGCATCGCTGCTGCCGCTGGTTGTGAGCGTGGCGCAGGCGGTCAGGACGCGCCTGGAGAGGGCGCCAACCGGGAATGAGGCGCCGGCTTGGTTGGTCACGGATGTTGCGCTTAGTTTGATGTTTTCATTGGTTACGAAGGAGCCGTTTCCGCCCGCATAGGCGGCGGTGCCGACAAAGGTCTGCGCATAGCCCTGGACACGGAAATCGGTCACGACAGGATTGGGGTCCGGATCGACGCCGCCAGTAATCCCGTAAGTCCAGAGAGGGTTGGAAGAACCGGCGGGCAACGGTCCGAACCAATCTGTCGGGCCAAATCGGGGAGCGGTTCCGGGATCGTACCAGGTCCATTTCGTGGAGCCTTCCGCGAGCAACTGGCCGGAGAGGACGGCGTCCATGTCCCAACACCAATTGCCATATTCGCCGTCGGGCAGGTAATCGCGATTTTCCCCCGCATACATGAAAAGGGTGGCAATTTGCTGTTTTTCATTATTGAGACACTGGGTTTTTATGGCCTGCAACTTGGCCTTGGACAAAGCGGGGAGGAGAATGCCGGCGAGAATGGCGATAATGGCAATGACGACCAGAAGCTCGATTAAAGTGAACGCTTGCCTGGAGACACCGAATCGGCGGCTATTTTGACTGTCTTGACGCATATGCTTTCATGTCTAAATGCGCCAATGGGCGGGAAAACCCGACACTGACCTGGGATAAAAAAGGCGGGAAGCGCGGGGCAGGGGAAACTGTCGTGGTGGTTGAAGTGCCTCTACAACAAGGGAATGAACGGATGCAGGTGACCAGAACAGCGAGGATTTCCGTGAGTGGACAGTTAGAGCGCAAAAAAGCGCACCCGCCGTGTTGAGGTATAACTCTTTAAGGCGGCTTTCCGGGGAATCGCTTTTCTTGACGGGAATTTGTTCAGGTTAATTCCAATTCCTGCGCCAGGATTCGCGGCGACACAATTTTAACGCCTTGAATAGTCTTGCCCCAAAATTTTCCAAAATCCCGTTCATCACCAGTCAGTAAATGCGTCGCGCGGCCGGCAATGGCTCCGCCGAGAATCGGCTGGTCTTTTAAGGGCAGTTCGATTTTCAAGTCCATGCCCAATTGGAAGACGACTTCAAATCTTTCCGCCAGGCGTCCGAGGGCTTTGATAGCGTCCGGAAATTTCGCGGCAAGATTGCGGCGGGCTTCTTCAATCGCGTACTCGTTGGTAAGGCATTTTTCACGATCCAGCAGTACGTCCAAAAACGAGCGCATCTTGCTGTTCGGAAGCGCAGCCGAAAAAAGAATGTTGGCATCGAGAAAAACCCTCATTTTTTCCTGCTAAAGCGATACTGAGCCAGGGATTCCTCGTTGTTGCGGTGAAATTCAGCCAGCCGTTTCTCGGAGTACATTTCGACCGGGAAGGTAGCAGCCGGGCGAATGAGAATTCCTTCGTCGGTTTCCTCGGCGACGACCTGGGCATTTCGTTTAACGCCCAAGCGGCGGCGCATTTCCTTCGGCAGGGTTAATGTACCGCGATCATTGATATTGATGACTTTTGTCATGAATGCAGTATTTCACACTTTCAGTTTTTGCGCAAGTGTTTGCGGGGCATTTCGGGCCGTTTGATCTGCATGTTTATCATTACCAAACGAGCGCAGCCAATTGGAAATCCGCGTTTAGAGTAGCATAGGAAAGCTAGACGGTGGCCATTCCCGGCGTAGGATTTAGATATGACAGAAGAGAGAGTTTGGAAGGGGTGTGACGGCGCGAGCAACTGCCCAGGAATGTTCGTGGTGTTACCGTCGTTGAACGTCTTATGAAAACTCGCACGATTTTAAGCCTTTTCCTGCTTAGTTGTTGCGATGCGGCGCACCTGCTTAATCACCGCATAATATGCGGTGATTAAGCCGATTATTCGCCGCATCAATCCCGTGGTCGCGACTTTTAAGCTGAACAACTTGGAGGAATTGACCTAAAATATTGTCGTGCCGAGTCATTTTCCATTTGCGTATCGAATTGTCTTGCTGATGGGGCTGATGGTGGTTGTGTCGGTGGTGGATTTTTGTCGGAAAGGGGCTCAGGCGGAGAAGTTTCGCGAATATGGTTTTATCATTCTTACCGGTGCGGTTGGAGCCGTCGTCGGGTTCTTGAATGATTCGATTACTTCGTCGATTTCACCGGAGTATTTCACTTTGGGAAAAGGTTTGGAGGAGGGACCGAATCTGCGAACGCAGGCCGCACTTTTTGGCCTGCAGGTTGGGTTTTCCGCTGGGGTCATTGGAGGCGCTGTTTGCTTGTACGCGAGCAGGAGGAAATCCGCATATCCCGCCATCAAATGTTCCTGGCTGTTGCGAATGTTGTGGATGTCTGTAGCAGGGGCGATCCTTTGTGGCGTTGCCTTGCCGCTGGGGGTTTCCAAGTTTGATCCGGCCCGGTTCGCTGCGCAGTTGGAGCCTCTGCTTGACGCCGGGAAGATCAATCGGTTTCGGGAAGTCTGGTGGACTCATATTGGGTTGTACGCCGGCATGGTAATTGGTGTCGCGGCAATGCTTCGTCGCGCAACTCAAGAGCGGAAAAACCTCGCCGCAAGGGTCGCTCCAAAACTAGCGGGTTGATCTAATGTTCAAGCTTGTCAATCAAGACTGTCATTTTTCTAGCCTAGGACCCCTTAGGACTCATGACCGGAAGCGTGCGGAAGCGGCAAAACGTACGCCGAGTGCTGCGCTCCAAAATCAGGGGAAGGTTCACCACGAAGGGCACGAAGGTCACGAAGGAAGATCAGGAAGTGAAAAATTGAAAGGGAACGCGAAACGTGCTCAAGCGGCGGCGTAACACTTGGAGTTCGTTGTCAGGGCTTGGCAATATCCAAGGGATGTTGGCTTCGGGCTCCTCCGCCCAAAACCATTCCAGTTCCTGACGTTTCGGAAATTATTTTGGCACTCACTCTACTTATGGGGCCGAGGTGGGTTTTTGGGGCGGGTGAATTAGCAATGAGGCTTCTTGCAATAGGATTTTGGCGTACACCCAGTCGAACCAGAAGCCCTGGTTGGCGCTTCCGGCTTCGAGGGGGCCGTCGAATCTTTCTTCGATGGTTTGGCGGGCTGCGCGGAGTTCTTTGCCGGCTTCGTCTATGCGGGCGGTTTGATTGAGGGCCATCGCTAATTCGACGTGGGCGGCGGCTTCCCGGGGGGCGTTGGGCTCTGAACCCGCCAGGGAGCGCGTTGCCCATTGAATGCTTTTGGCGTAGTGGCCCTGGCGATATTCCCAAAGCGCAAGTGAAACGGATGCCCAGGCGGCGCGAAACGCGGCTTCTTTGTCGTGAGGGTCGAAGGTGGCGAAGGATCCCTCGGCCACGTTTGCCAGCGGTCTCAATGATTGCATCACGCCACGATCCGGACGTTCCAGAAGGCAGATTTTGACGATGCGCTCGGCAGCGACTCCGTTGGTGGTGGAGGCGAAACGGGAGAGAGCGACCCGGCGAAATCGATCGTAACGATCGGCGCCGTCGCTTTGAATCAGCGAGACGCCGGCGCCGAGAAAATCCAGGGAGATTTGATCCCAGCCGTCCACCTGGTTTACCCGGAGGAGTTGGGCGGACCGTTCGGCGGCTTTGGGCCAGCGGCCCTGGAGCGCGTGCCATTGACTTAACGAACGGAGGACTTCGGCAGCCTCGACGCTTGGTTCAGCGGGTTGGGCCTGGGTAATCAGGTCGTCGGCTTCGTCGTTTCTACCCTGGCTAATAAGGACGGCGGCCTGGGTGACTTTTTGACGGCCTTCGGCCTGACGGCGTAATCTGGCTTCGTTGGATCGGGCCAGTTCGGCTTCCTGGGCGAGGCGACTCTGTTGGAGTTCGGCGGCGACGGCGCGCTGGCGGGCGTCTCGTTCCTGCAAAAGCAGCCATGTCGAGGTTCCGAGGCCGGCGATGAGGGCGGCGGAGACGGCGGCGGCGGCCATGAAAACAACTTTGTTCCGGCGCACGAGTTTTTGCAGCCGATAGAGGCGGCGGGGCGGACGTGCCAGGACAGGTTCGTTGCCAAGGTGGCGCTGGATATCGACGGCCAGGCCGTTGGCGGTTTCGTATCGGCGTGCGCGCTCTTTTTCCAGCGCCTTCATGACGATCCAATCCAAATCGCCGCGGATCAGGGCGATCAGACGGGGCGGTTCCAAGCGGCGGCGGAGGGCGGTGTCGGTCAGGTCGTTGGGGGCCAGGACGGTTAATCGGGCGGAAGGGCGTTGGGGTTCGACTTCGAGCAGAGTGCGTCGCATTTCGTCCACGCCGGATTTGAGAAGTGTGTTGGGGTCGAACGGGGTGCTGCCGGTGAGCAATTCGTAGAGGAGCACGCCCAAACTGTAGATGTCGCTGCGCGTGTCGATGTCGATGCCGCCGGTGCCGGCTTGTTCGGGGCTCATGTAGGCGGGGGTGCCGATGAATTGATTTTGAGTGGTGAGGAGAGTTTTGTCCGTCAGCGGAACTTCGGTGGCTTTGGCGATTCCAAAATCAATGACCTTGGGAATGGGCAGGCTGTCATGCAAAGTGACAATTATATTTGACGGTTTGATGTCGCGATGGATGATGCCTTTTTGGTGGGCGTGCTGGATGGCGTGGCAGATCTGGATAAACAATTCGAGGCGGCGGGGGGTATCCAACTGATTCTGATCGCAATAATCGGTGATGCGGGTGCCGCGCACGAGTTCCATGACGAAGTAAGGGCGGCCGCTGCGAGTGGCTCCGGCATCGAGGACTTTGGCAATGTTCGGATGGTCCATCATGGCCAGCGCCTGGCGTTCGGCATCGAATCGGGCGATCACGGCGCGGGTGTCCATGCCGAGCTTAATCACCTTGAGGGCGACGAGGCGGCGCATGGGCTTTTCCTGTTCGGCCATGTAAACGACGCCGCAACCGCCTTCGCCGATTTTTTGCAGGATTTTATAATGGCCGATCTGGGCGCCGGGCTGTTCTTCTTCGAATGCCTGGGCGAAATGACGGGCGGCGGCGGAGTCGGAATCATCCGCGGAGGAGCGCAACGCGGAGATGCATTCGGTGAACAACTCGTCGGCGCTGCCGTGAACGGAGAGGAGGGTTTCGACGCGTTCGCGCAGGGCTGAATCGCCGTCGCAGGCGCGGGAGAGAAATTCCTGGCGCTGGGCGGAGTCTTCTATTTTGCGGGCCGCATCGAACACCTCTTCTTCGCGTGAGAGCGTATCATCCATGAGGCGGGGCGCGTGGGAGTGGTTACATTTGCTCGCGAATGTTCTGGAACAACCAGGCCTTCGCAAAAGCCCATTGGCGCTCGACGGTGCGTTCGGCGACGCCCAAAATTTTGGCGGTTTCCTGGTTGGTCAAGCCGCCGAAAAATTTCATGACGACGACTTTGGCGCGTTCGGGGTCCTCGGTTTCCAAACGTTCAAGGGCGTCGTTGATGAGGAGGACTTTGTCATCGGGGGTGACCTCGGCCAGAGGAACGTTGTCAATGTCCAGGCGGACCCAGCCGTGGCCGCGTTTGAGACGGGATTTGCCGCGGGCGCGTTCGATGAGGATGCGGCGCATGGCTTCGGCGGCTTCGCCAAAAAAGTGACCGCGATTCATCCAGCGGTGATCGCCCTTGCCGAAAATGCGCATCCAGGCTTCGTGGACCAGTGCGGTGGGCTGCAAGGTTTGACCCTCGGCTTCACTGGCCATTCGGGCCGCGGCCATGCGGCGAAGGTCATTATAGACCAAGGGCAACAATTCGTCGGAATCGAAACCACCGCCCTGACGGGAGAGCAGAATTTGGGTAATTTCGTTCATAGCTTTAGGGTAAGGTAACCTATTCGGGGAGAACTGTCATTGAAATTTGAAGCCGTTAGTAGCCGCGACGGACGAGGCGGTTTTGAGGAGGCAGCGGTGGAGCGGTGGTCGAGGAGGGGATGAATTTTTGATTGGGCAGGACCCGGGTACCATCGTTCATCACCAGCTTGTCATCACGGATGGCGGTGTCTTCGACTTGATATAGCGAGCCGTCGGAGTGTTTGTAGAATTTTTCCATTTCGTCGAGGTGGAATGGACGGGCGCCACGGCGGCCAAAAACAGCGGTTTGATTTCCGGTTTCATCGACGGCGCGGTCACGATCCAAGCCGCGGGAAATGGCAAGGGCGGGTTCGCGGGTGGGAAAGGTGGCGATGAGTTTTGGGTTTGGAACGGGGCTGAATCCCATGGCTTCGGGGACGTTTTCCGGGGAAATCATTTGCAGAATGCGCAGGCCATTTTTTCCGTCGGCCACGAGCGCGTACATGGAGGCGCTGATCGAGCCGATTTCCACCGACCGGGTGTCGTTTAACTCGCCGCCGGCGTTGTAGAATCTTTCCAGCCTGGGTTTGTCGGGACGAGTGATGTTTATAAATGCAAGGCCGTCGGGGCCGTCGGCGACGTAGGCGTAGGTCCGGGCGAGGTAGAAGCGGGCGGCGTTTTTTAGGGGGACAAAGGCGTCGGGAATAAGGCGGGGGCGCGAAGGGTCGCTGATATCCACGACTTTGAAGCCGTCGTCGTCCGTGACGAAGGCGTAACGGAATTGGACGGAAACGGCGCGGGGGTTTTTGAATTCGCCGTGGCTCAATTCCGCCAGGAGTTTTGGGGGCGCGAGTTCGGTATTGCTGAGGCCGAGGACGAACAGGCCGCGTTTTGCGACGACGAACAGATTGGTGCCCGCCATGTAGGATTGCATCGCGCCGGTGAGTTTGCCGCCGGGGTTGTAACGGATTATTTTTTCCTTTCCGTTGTCGAGGAAATTGTTTTCGGGATTGCCGTCCACCAATGTGCCGACGGAAACCATGACGAGGCCTTCATCGCGGTCGGTGACGAAGACCCAGGCGTAGATGAGGCTGATGGGCTGTTCCTCGTTGTTGGCGTAAAGTTCGCCATATTTAGGATCGATGATGTTGTTGGTCCGGCGGCGGCGCAGAGGGTCTATGCCCAGAGTGCTGGGGAGCATAACTGAGGTGGCGTATTTGGTGCGGACCCATGTCCGCTGGCCCAGGGGCGAAACCGGCGCGGTGACGATGCGTTCGGAAAAACCTTTTTGATCGATGTTGGCGACGTCGAAAACCTGGAAGCCGTCGGCGCCGTTGGCGGTGTAGAGATATTCGCCGCGCAATTGGAGGTCGAGGATTTCCCGGGCGGGATGATGATAGACCTGTCTGAGCCGGGATTGGTTTGTGACGACGTGGTCGGCGTAATCGGACGGATAGGCGAGTTTTTGCAAATGACTGCCGAAGGCGGCCTGGGGTTCGTCTTGCTCGGTCCAGACGACGGCGTCGAGGCCGCCCTTGCCTTCGCCGACGTAAGCGTAGCGGCCGAAGAAATTCACGGTGCCGGTGCCGAAGCCCAGCAATTGCGCCATGATGGCGTTGTTGTCGTTATCGCTGGAGATGTGGCAGTCGGTGCAATTTTTTGTCGTGCCGACGCTGCTGGTGGTGTGCGGAAAATGAGGATTGAAAGCCTGGCCGCTATAGCCTTCGGCGGAGATGGTTTGTTGCTGGGAATAAACCCATTCGCGATTGGCGTTTTGGGAGCCGACGACGACGGCGCTGGAGGAACGAATGATCGCGAGGCGGTTGCTTTTGACGGTGCCGTCGAGGCCGAGCATAAAGACATCGTCACGGACGACTTGTGGATTGTAGGAAGTGAAATTGCGAGTGGTGACGCCTTCGAATTTGTTGAGGGCGACGCGCTGGTTGGCCTTCATGGGGAGGTGGCAGCCGAAACAACTTGTAGCCCAGGAGGAATGACAAATCTGGCAGGAGATGTTGGAATTGTCGTGGGCGAGCTTGCGCGGGCAGTTGGAAGTGGGGACGTCGCCCCATGTTTTGCCATTGCGGCGGAGGGTTTTTGCGTAGGCGGACTTTGCATTGTAAAAGCGGGAAGCGGGATCGATGGTGTCGATGGTTTGGGGGATTTCCCAGCGGACTTCGGGGCTGAGCATGGCGTATTGGAAAAGGCGCGAGCCTTCCCAGACGAACCGCGGCCCCCAGGGCGTGGCGCTTTGATTCAAGTCAATCTTCCCGCCGTTGCCTGAAGTGATGAGAGTGGGACGTTTCTGGACTGTGCCGTGGCAGTCGATGCACTCGATTGTCGTGGCGGCCCGCGTTTCGCCGTAAAGTTTGCCATCACCGTGAACGTCGGTCTCGAAGTGACAATCGACACACTGCATTCCGTGAGCCAAGTGAACATCGTTTAAGTGAACGGCTTTGGCGAATTTCGCGGGGTCGTCGGGTTGGATGATGTGGTCATTGGCATCCAGGAGATGGCCCTGGCGGTCTTTTTTGAACACGGCGCGGAATACCCAGCCGTGACCATGGTAGTCGGCGAATTGGGTGTTCGTTAACTTGGGATTCAACTCCGCGACCTTTTCCAAAAAGGGCAGATCACCCCAGAGACCGCGGGCAGCGGCGGCCTCGGGATTATTGCGAATGGAGCGGACGAGTTCGGCATCGGTGGGATTATGCTGGGTTTTGGGATACATGAATTCGCCGTCGGTTTCCTGGTCCCACCAGGTGTAGCCGAGGTAGGGATTCACGAACATGGTGCCCTGATGCATGTGGCAGGTCATGCATTGGCTGGACGGTATAGCGCGAGTGAAGGCGTGCTGAATGGGATGGCCGCGCTCGTTTTTTGGAATGGAAGGATCGGCGGTGAAGCTTAGGCCCTGGTTGCCGTATTTGCTGTAATAAGCGGAGGAGGTTGGGGAGCGGTCGTTGGCATAGACAACGTGACAGGCCGAACAGCCGCTGCTTCGGTAATCGCCGGGATGATTATTGGGGCCGAGGAAACTGAGGAGCGGATCGTGCAGGCGCATCTTTTGCAAATTGAGGAAAACGGGATCGGTGCGATTGAGGGTGCCCAATCCGCGCTCGGAAAGGCGGCGCGAGGGGCGGCCAGGGTCTTCGTCCAGAGTGGGATTGCCCAACTGGAGTGGTGATTCGCCGCCCTTTTCAAATATGCGCAGAGTATTTCCGGGCTGACTGATGGCAAACTGGGGCAATGGTTCGATGAACGGAAGAATGCCGTGCAGCCGGGTGTCCTCTGGAGTGACGGGCACCGGACTGAGGAGGGTCAGGGGCTGGCCATGCGGACCGTAAGTCTGGCCGTAGCGATAATTTTTCAAGCTGGAACCGCCATTATTATAAAGCGCGGCACCCCAAAGCAGCGCGCCGTGATTCATTATGCTGTGACCGACGTTTTGCACGGCTTCCGCATGGCAAAGACCACACGCCACGGAGGCGACACGGAGGTCGCCGGGATTGAAGAATTGGATGAAGGCGGGGGACTCGTGGTTGAGAAGGACATCAGAATCGCTCGGATTTGCGGAGCTTTGCCAGAATTCCGGGTGGAGCGGGGCGACGTGCGCCTTGGCTTGAGTGAGGCCGGGAGTGGGATTTCCGCCGTGGCAATCGGTGCAGCCGAGCACGACGTTTTTGCTCAGATGCATGCTTGGGTTTTCGATGCCGATGTGACACTCGATGCAGCCCTGGCTTTTGCGCGCCGCCTCCTGGAGAGTCTGGTCAATCCTGTTGCGAGGCGGGAAAGTGTGGGGCGGCTGAGGGAGATTGCGCGGAACGGAAATCGACGGGCCGAAACCGCCGGATTCGGCGGCAAACAAAGAAATTGCGCCAAGGAGGAGCGAAGCGGCAAGGGATGCCGTTTGACAGCGGCGGAATCGGGTTGGCTGCCGAAAGGGAAGTTGGCGGGAGGCTTCCATTTTTTTCAGTATGTAAATGTGACAGCAAGGACGACGTTGTAAAGAAAATCGTCAACATGGCCTGCAGGCGCGGAACTGTATCCCGGCACGGGGTTGGCACTGGTCTGGTAAATATCGCGATAGCCGGGACCCGGCAGGAGGATTCCCAGGCCGGCGGAGACGATAATATTGTCCGTCAAAAGAGGGCGGTACTGAAAGCCGGTGCTTAAATCCCAGCCGAAATCGTTCGCCACTTTGCTGGTCATCAGGGCGACTTGAAGAGGCTCGGTGTCCATGAACTGGATGTAGTTCAGATTGATAAAATTGCGCAGTTTGGGTGTCAACTCGATTTCCGTGCCGATACCCGCGAGGAACAAGCCGGGATTGTCGAAATTGGCCTGCCCTTCGATTTTGCTGGAGCGCAAATCGGGAACCAGGCTGTCGTCCTGTTTCAAATTTACCGAGGTGCCGCCGAGACCAATTCCTTGATGGACGTACCAACTGAAGGGGCCGCCCGTGAAATTGGGATTGTCGAAAATGGAGTCGAAGCCGGTGGCGGTGTGGCCGGTTGGATTTTTGTCGCCGGAAGCGTAGAAAATGGAGGCTTTGTAACGAATCCAATCGTGGTCGTAAGAGGCCTCCAGGGCGGCCATCTGCGCGTTAATCTGAACGGGGCCTCCGGCCAGCCCGTTATAGGTGTCTTTGCCGATCACTTCATAAAAGGCGTGGGTGAGATTTAACCGGCCGATGTGGCCGTCTCCGGCCCATCCGAAATAATCCGCGTCCACATCGTGGGGCACAACCGTTCCCAGCGGGGCGGGGCGGACGAGATTTCCGTTGGAGTCGTAATGGGTGCGGCCGTTGTCCACGTTCGCATGGAAACTCCATTGGGCGGTGTAGCCGGCCCACACAAAATCCTGCTTGTAAAGATTGGCGATAATGACGTTCTGACCGCGGTCGTCGAAGGTGTTCAAGCCGGAATTGGAATCCTTTTCGCGCATGTCAAATACCGCGACGTTGTATTGCCAGCGGTTATTGCCGGCATTGCCAAAGAGGCGGGCCGCGGAGTTGACGTCGTTGAAAATAAACCCGCGAAAGTCGCTGTTAAACGGCTGGAGTCCGAGGCGGATCGCGGCGAAATCGTAATTGTCAGAGAGGTCGCCGAGGTGGATTTCGAGGAAGGCCTGTTGCAACGCGAGAAAGTCATCCGTCCGCCCGGTGCCGTTGACGGTATTGGGGCTGACGACTCCGTTCTCCTGCGTATCGAGATAATTGACGTTGAAGACCGGCTCCAGTCGGATTGCCCAATGCACGGGCTGGAACACCGTTTCGCCCTGAAATAAATCCACGACGAACGAAAAATAATTTTGCGCAAAATATTGTTCGCTACGGCCAAAAAAATCCCCGCTGTTGGGGAGAGCGGCGCTGATGCCGCTGGGAGTGGGAACGCTGCGGGCGTTGAATTCCGTTTCCGATCGGGCGGTCAAGTCGAGAAAAATATCCTGGCCGATGATGGGGGCATCGCCTTTGAGAACACTTTGCTGATACGGGTCCCAGAGCAGCGGAGTGGGCCGTTCATAGGGGGTTTCGGTGTCGCCGCTGGTGTAACGCCGCCAGGGGACAAAGCCGATGCGCCAACGATCGGGCGTCGGCTCCGTGTAGAGAGGATTGGCATAATCCTCCTGGCTCACGGGGTAAGTCTCGTAGTCCCACTTGTACTTGATGTACTGGCTGGCGCGCGTGTTTTCGCGCGGCAATGCGAGGTTTGTTGACAGAGGCTCCATGCCGTAATTGGTCCGCGCCGGGGTGACAGAGAGGGTTGGTTCCCTGCCGTACACGTTGGGCCGCGGCAAAGTCAGTGATGGAGGGACTGGCTGGCCCTGGGTGACAGGCGGCAGCGTAATTTCGTTGGTGAAGAAGGGCTGATTGGTCGCGGATTTTCTGAGCATTGCGCCCGGATCGGGATTGAACGCCGCCGGCGATTGTGGTGTGGTGAAATTGGTGGCCCGCTTCATCCGCAAATCAATTTTCGACGGCGAAATATTGTTTGGGAGCGGCGGCCCGCCGGTGTCCGGATTAAATTTTGAGGGGGACAATGGAGGGGTGTTTGTCGTCACGATCTGATGCGGCAGGAGGGGTTGTTGTTGGGAGAACGAGGCGTTGAGGGCGCCCAGGAGGATGATTGCGCTCAATCCAATGGGACGACGTTCCATTGCAAAATTCCTAATTGGAAACATTGCCAAGAATCGTGTGAAACTCGCTCAAGTGCTTTGCAAATTGGTTTGGATCAAAATCCGGAAGAGATTGGACGTCGGCAAATAAAGCGTTGAGAGGCTGGTTAAGTTTCGGATTCGAGGAAAGGCGATCGAGCGCAAGAACAAGGCGTTCGGCGCGACGCGCCTGGACTTGGCGGGGGACGCGTGTGTCGGCGAAGGTGTCGCTGGTGTCCGCCAGGGAGTCCAGACATTGGCGGGTTTGAGCATCCGACCAAACCAGATCGGCGGAAGACCTGGCGAATTGATCGGACCATTTTTGGACGTGGTCCAAATCGCGGTCCTGAAGTGTAAACGAAGGCAAACGCTGCAAGACCCAAAGCAGACCTTCCCATTGGTTGCGGAGGCTGGCGTCCGAATTGGTGTCGCGGGCCAATTGCCAACTGATTTCGCGAAGCGCGACAGCCTGGCCGACGAGCCAGATTTGCGGGCCGGGTTTGTCTTCGGATTTCCGCCAATGTTTAGGCTCCGTCACGGCCTGGCCGTCGAGTTCGAAAGTCAACTCGGGATGGCCGGCGCGGCGGAGGTCAAAATCCACATTTTGGTGGCAGGCCACGCAAGTATTGGCGCGAACGTAGAGATTTCGCAAATCGCGCATCCCGGCGCAAACGCGGTCGGCGGTGGTCCAATCCGTTCGAGTGTGCGCGCGGAGCCAATTTTCGGCGGGGGCATGGCAGGTTTCGCAGGAAACGCCCTCGATTGCATTGGCTTCGGCGCTCAAGCGTTGCGAGGGCACGGTTCGAAAAGGGGCATGGCAGACAGTGCAGCGTTCGTTGCGGGTTGGGTCCGCGATTTTTAAATTTTCGGCGATAACGGCAGAGCGGCGGGTCTCCAAAAGGGCGACCGGGCGTTCATAATGGAAGTCGCGTTTGGACCAAATGGTGAATTGATCCTTGTTATTTCCCGCACCGCCATGGCAACTGCTTGAGGAACAACTTTGCGCCCCCAAAAATTTCGGGACGGAAGAATCGGTGTCACTGGCGAAAAGGCGCGCGGCAACGAAACATAAAACCACCACTGCGGCACGACGTGCCCGACATGTAGTTAGATGTTTACATGACACGGACTTGTTCATATAATTTCGGGCATCTAAATGCAAACCTTTCTCCAAACCGCCTTGGACGAAAATCCAGGTTGGTTGGCCGGTTGGGCGCTACTGGCGGTGATGGGGGTTTACGGCCTGGCGCTTCTTTTTGGAGCCTTAAGACGGCTGTATTTCCAACGAGGCCAGCAGGCGCTGGCCCGCCAATGGATGCGGGAAGAAATCAAGGCCGCCAAGATTCGAACCAAAGAGGCCGAAGAAGCCAAGCTGAGCTGGAATGGGTGCCGCAAGTTTGAAGTTGTCAGCAAAACGGTTGAATGCGAAAACGTGGTTTCTTTTTGCCTTGCGCCGCACGATAAGAGGCCGCTTCCGGCCTTTAAGCCGGGACAGTACATTACATTTCAACTGACCATTCCAGGCCAGGGCAAACCGGTGATTCGCTGCTATTCCCTTTCGGACAGCCATCGTCCGAATCGTTATCGCGTAACGATCAAAAAGGTCCTGCCGGCGCCGGATGTCGCGGACGGCAAACCGGGTCTGGTTTCGTCGTATTTCTGCGACACCGTACGGGAAGGCGACATCCTGGATGTCAAAGCGCCCAACGGCCATTTTTACATGGACCTGCAGGAAGCAAGACCCGCCGTTTTGATTTCCGCCGGCGTGGGAGTCACCCCGATGGTGAGCATGGTCAATGCGATTATTGACAGTGGATTGAAGACGGAAGTCTGGTTTTTCTTCGGCGCGCGCAGCCGCGAAGACCACATTTTCAAGGAATATTTGCAAAAAATCGCCGCCGTACACGACAATCTCCGGCTCCACGTTTGCTACAGCCGCCCTGAGAAAAGCGACGTGATTGGCCGGGACTACCACCACAGCGGACGGGTGACGGCGGAGTTGCTGAAAGAGAATCTGCCGTCCAGCAATTACGATTATTTCCTGTGCGGGCCGGGTCCTTTCATGAACAGTCTGACCGAGGGGCTGACTGCGTGGGGTGTGCCGGAGCAAAACATTCATTACGAAGCGTTCGGGCCGGCGACCGTCAAAAAAGCGGCCCCGCCTCCCAACGCCGCCGACACGGCGTTGCTTTCCAAACTGAGCATCACGTTCAGCCGGCTGGGGAAAACGTTTCATTGGAACCCGGCTTCCGGAAATCTTTTGGATTTCGCGGAAAGCAAAGGCGCGAAAATCGAGGCGGGATGCCGGGCCGGCAATTGCGGCACGTGTGTGGTTGCCCTCAAATCCGGCAGTGTGGATTATATCACTCCCACTGGGGCGAGCACCGAGCTCAACACCTGTTTAGCATGCATCTGCAGGCCCAAAACGGACCTGGTGCTGGACGCCTGAAAACCTGTTCACATGCCCAAATCCCTGCCCATCATTGACCGGCCGCAACGCTGGGATGCCGCGTTTGATCCTGATATGTTGGACGCGGTGGTGGATGCGCTTCTTTCCGTGCCGCCGTTTTCGCTCATGCAGCCGAAGAATTTTCCCGCAAAGCTGTCGTTGCGGGACATTCTCAAGAACGACACGCGCGTTAAAACATTTCGGCGGGGAGAGATCGTGTTGCGCCAGGGGGACTATGGGACCTCCGCCTTCATGGTCCTTTCCGGCACTGTGCGCGTGGTGTTGAACCCGGGGCTGTCGTCTTCCGTGTTGGGCCGGCATACGTCGCCGCGAAAAGGAATATTCGCGACGATTGCCCAACTCTGGTCCGGTTCGAAGGAACCGGAAAGCTCAAAGCAGTCCAGGCAGAATTTGGGGCCGGACGTTTTGCTCGAGGAGGACGAACCAAGAGTTTTTCTCCAGGATGTGCCGCGCGTGCTGAACAAACACAAGACGGCGGTCATGGGCCAGGGCGAATTTTTTGGCGAGCTGGCGGCTTTGACGCGCATGCCGCGGGCGGCTTCTGTTTTTGCCGACAGCGACGATGCCAGCTTGTTGGAAATCCGGTGGCAGGGGCTGCGCGACCTTATGAAATTCGACGATTCGCTGCGCAAACATATCGACCACCTTTACCGGGAGAACGCTCTGCGCACGGCTTTGCGGGAGATACCGATATTTCGCGGGTTGTCCCAGGAATCGCTGGCGAAGGTCATCGCGTCCGTGGAATTCGCGACGTACGGCGATTATGATTGGTCCGGCGATTACAAGCGAAGGGCGCAGGCGGACGGTTCGCACGCGGAGGAGCCTGTCATTGCCTTGGAGGGCGATTATCCAAACGGTGTGATCTTTATCCGGTCCGGCTTTGCGCGAGTCAGCCAGAAATTTGGCAACGGGGAACGCACATTAAACTATCTTGGCGCAGGCAAGGTGTATGGTTTGCAGACAATCGCGCATAACTGGCGCAAGCCGGAGGACCGGATACCATTGCAATACACGCTGCGGGTGATGGGATACACGCATGTGATCACGGTCCCGACGGACGTGATGGAAACGGTGGTTTTGCCGACCGTGCCGAAAGAGCAATTGCCGCCTCTGATCATGCCCGTCGAAAACGAAGAGGCGGCGCCGAGCGGGCCTGCGCAAAAAATCAGCGAGGAAATGCTGGAATTTGTAACCGACAACCGGTTCCTCAACGGCACGGCGGCAATGTTGATTGACCTGGACCGTTGCACGCGGTGCGACGATTGCGTTCGGGCCTGCGCCGTCACGCACGACAATAATCCACGTTTTTTGCGGCACGGCCCCAGCAGCGGAAAACTGATGGTGGCCAATGCGTGCATGCATTGCGCGGACCCGGTTTGCATGATCGGCTGTCCGACGGGGGCGATTCACCGCGATGAGTTTGAGGGGGAAGTGGTGATTAACCCGGCGACCTGTATTGGGTGCCAGATTTGTTTCAACCACTGCCCGTATGACGCAATTCGAATGGTGGAAATCCGCAATGAAGAGGGCGAATTCCTGATCGACAAGGAATCCAAGCCGATCCTCAGGGCCACCAAATGCGATTTGTGCGTGGGGCAATCGACGGGGCCGGCCTGCCAGCGAGCGTGTCCCCACGGCGCCCTGGCGCGAGTGAACATGAGCGATATCGACACGTTCGCCAACTGGTTGAAGCAATGAGCCGATTTTCCCGACAACGCCTGCTGGGCTGGGGTGTGTTTTTGATCCTTTCCGCGGCAATCGTTTGGACTTACCGGCAATTCGCGGGAAAAGTGCCGCGCTTTGATTATTTGACCGGCTGGGCCTTGCTGTTCGTGATTCTGCTGCTCACCATTTACAACGGGCGGAAAAAAATACCGTTCCTTCCGATGTTCTCCTCCGAAGCGTGGCTGCAATTTCATATTTACGCGGGTCTGTTGACGGGGGTGCTCTTTCTCGTGCATGTCCGTTACAGGGTCCCATCGGGGTGGTTCAATGTGATCCTGGCGTGGCTTTATGCGCTGGTGATGGGCAGCGGTTTTTTTGGACTGTTCATTTCGCGCGGGATTCCCAAACGTTTGAGGACGCGCGGGGGTGAAGTTTTGTTCGAACGCATCCCGTCGATACGGCTTCAATTACAGGAGCAAACGCAGAAACTGGCGTTGCAATCTGTCGGAGAATCGAAATCCGCGACGATCGCTGATTTTTATTCGCGCGAATTGGGGGGATTTTTCCAGCGCATCGGAAATGTGCCGGAGCACCTGATGGAAATGCACAGCCCGTTGAATCGTATTTTGGCGCGAATCAGCGAAGTCAGCCGGTATCTCAACTCCGAGGAGCAGGTGACGATGGAAGAGATTACGAAGCTGGTGCGACAAAAGGACACGCTGGATTATCACTATGCGCACCAGCTTTTGATGAAGACCTGGCTATTCGTTCACATTCCATTGACGTACAGCCTTCTGATGTTCACCGGCGCGCACATGGTCATCGTTTTTGCGTATTCGGGAGGGGCGCAATGAAAGAGCAAAAGCCCAGTCCCGATTTCAATGCTTCGAAATACGAACGGCCAAACCAAAAATGGATTTGCGGGAAAACAGGGGAAGGGAAGACGTGCCGAATTGGGCCGGATGCGCGAGGCCGATGCCGTGCGGCTTACGAATGCCAGCCAGCCCTGAAAATTCAACCGGGGGAGACCAAGGGACATTATCATTGCACGCGGACGGCGGAATTCGGCGGGCCTTGCGCGGGGGGGCCGCTGCCTGACGGCACTTGCGCGCACCGCATTGTCAAGTGTACGCCAACCTTGAGTCTGCGCGGCAAGCGCGGGCTTTTGACGATCTGCGCGTGCGTGTTGACGGCGGGGTTTTTGCTGGTGGGGTTGTGCGGGTCAACGCGATGGCGGTTGATCAGTCCAGGGCCGGTGTCCGCCGCGCACGCGAATGCCACGTTCGCGCTGCGAGTGGGCAGGGACGCGAACTGCGCGGTTTGTCACAATGCGGCGCGAGGGGACATTTACACCTGGGCCAGGACGGCGTTTGCGTCGAAACCCGGCCCTTTTCAATTCGTCTCTTTGGCGGCAATCGAAGAATCCAGCATGACGGCAATTGACCAGAAATGCCTGGTTTGCCACACGGGGCATTCATTTCACGAGCCGAATGTTGTGCGGACACATTCGTGTTCGGATTGCCACGTTGAACATCAAGGCCCTGGGCCGATGCACCCGCCCACGGACGCGAATTGCCTTTCCTGCCACGGGAACGCCGGCGTCATGGAAGCGTCCGCGAACCTGGGAGAAACGCTGCCGGCGACGGCGTTCGACTTCAGGCCGAAGCAGGGGAGGGTTGTGTTCCACGAGCCGCGGCCCACGCGGGGTTACACGCAGGTGATCCACAGTTTTGCCGCGGACCACCCTGAGTTCGCGTTCATCCGCAATAAATCACGGGACCCCGACACGTTGAAATTCAATCATGAGCTGCACCTGACCTCGCCCACAGTGACGTGGCAGGGGCGCATGCTGGAATGCGGCGATTGCCACAAGCCGGATGCCACCGGCATGTATCATTTGAAAATCACTTACGAGGAGAATTGCCGGAAATGTCACGCGATCCAATTCGACGTTCGCAATCCGGACCTGCTGATACCGCACGGCAATGTGGAGGAAGTCCGCGCGTTCCTGCGAACTTTGCCGCAGCAGTATGCCGATTACGCGGCGCGCGCGAAGGGTTTCGCCAACCAGGCGCGCAACGCGGATTTCGCGCGGGAACAAATTGCGCTTCTGCGCGCGGATTTCGGATCGGGCGAAGAATTGGAACGCAGCGTTTTCTACAATGAAAAGCGTCAGGGGCCGGTTGCGAGCGTGGGTGGAGTTGAGGGTAATTTGCCGGCGAAATTTCCCGGCTGCGCCTATTGCCACGAAGTGACGCCGTCACAACGTGGCATTGCGCAAGTCACGACGCCGGTGATTCCCGACCGCTGGCTGGGGCACAGCCTTTTCGACCATAGCAAACATCTTCAGAACATCCAAAACCTGCCGAGGATGGACTGCGCCGTTTGCCATGATGCCGTTCATAGCCGGGAGAGCGCCGATATCATTCTGCCTTCGAAACAGACTTGCGCGCAGTGCCATAGCCCGAAAGGGGGTGTCGCGAACAATTGCACAACTTGTCACGAGTATCACTCGCCGCGGAAGAATTCGGAGCAGGGCACGATCACCGGGACGCCTTCTAAAGCGTTGGATTCCGCGGAAATTTTGCGTATGGCAATCGTGTCCCGCGATAAATAATTTGGTCGGAGCGAATTGAATCCGGCGCTTCAAAATTGACGGTGCCCCAGGCGGAAATGAGGTCATCGACATCCACGCCGTCGCCGCTGACGCCGACGGCGCCGATTAACTCGCCATTTCGATACAACGGAAAACCGCCTGGAAATATCGTAATGCCGTTGGGGAGGCTGGGATCGGGCGCGGCCAGGGGAATGGAGGCGATTGAATGCGTGGTGAGAAGCGGGACGGCGGTTGTCAAATTGGTGGTAATAAACGGGGCCTTGGGAATTCTGCCGCCGGTTATGTAAATTCCGTTCAGCGGATTCGTCACTCCCTGCTGCAGCAGGGAGAAAACGTCCTGAACGGCCAGAAGCGGGCCTGGCGCAGTGCCGTCGATTCCCGGCGGGTAGAAGGTTTCGGCAAGAAAACCAATGGCGCGGGTCGAAAAGGCTCCTTTATCCGAGGAAAAAAACAACGCCGTTCGCGCCTTTTGCACCGCCACGTCCCAACTGAACATGGTTGCGTCAAGAATACGAAAGGTCCCGAGGATCTTTGGAGCGTCCCCGGGGGCCGGATTGTTGACAACCGCAATAAACACTTTGGCCGATGTCCCGATTGGCAGGCGGATGCCTGCACGGATGGTCGCGGCGTTTTTGGCGGCGCTGGCGAGGATATTTGTGACGTCCCTGGCGGTAAGGCGATTTGGACCGGTGATCGGGTCCCCAATGATCGGAGCGCGTATCTCGCCCTCGACTCCGCCGAGTTTGAGGAGGGGATAAGCCACGCGCGGTGAGACGGTAAGCTCGTAATTGGTGACAAGCACGGCGACGGCGGGATTGATCGTTGCGGTTTTGGTGACGCGGGTTGTGCTGTTGACGTAGGGAAGGCGGATACCGCCGATTAGGGCGCTGGTTGCAAGAATGGCGGGCGGGGCCTGATAGCCGTTTTGCGCGGCCATCGCGACATCTTCGTCCGTATCGTAAGTTTCGCCGGTCGTCAATTGAATGTCGGACAGTTCCGGAATCATGCCCTTGCCTTTGACGGCTGCGCCTACGCCGCCCACCAATTGCCCCCCTTTGTAAAGCGGCACGCCGCCGGGGGAACCGTTGAGACCGGTCAGCGGTTCCAACAGCGGGTCGGTGGCGATGGGCGTGCCATTGGTGCCGCCGCCGCCATAGGCTGAGGGATCGTATGTTTGCGGGATTTTATAATAATTGACATCGGAAAATGCCAGGCTGGAAAAATTCACCCCAACGAGGGGGCCGGGGGCGGTATTCCTGATGAGCGGCGGAAAATGTTGCTGCACGATGTATCCGGCGGTCCGCGAAGTGAACGCATCCTGGTCGCTGCTCAGGAAGGCGGCGGTGCCGGCCTTGGAGATCGCATTAACGACCGCAAGGTCTTCGGTTACCGGATCGATCGCTGTTACTTTTGCGGACTGCAAACTCACGACGCCGAGGACAAACCCTTCGCGATCGACCACTGCGATGACGGCGTTGGTCGTTGTGCCATTGGTCAAAAAATAATAGGCGCGGGTCAGGGCCTGGGACATCACGCGAGCCACGTCATTGGAATCCAGGGTCAGCGTGGCGGCGTTTCCGTGGCGGGCGCATAGGAGGAAAAACAGCAAAAACAATCGGCGAATGTATCTATTCATTGTTGAGGCGGGCGCGATAAACGCGCCCTTTGGGTTTATTCAATTTGTCCGGGCACGGCAAGGGAATTCGTTGTTCCGAAGTGTCGCATTTTATTTTGAATCCAATTGGACGGTTCCGTCCCATGTCCCAGCGGCGGGCGGGTTTTGGCGGGCGTTCTGAATCTCTTGCAAGTAAAATTCTGACGGGCCGTCTTTGCCGTCGCGGAGGGCAATGACCTCGCGAAACAGTTTTTCCGCCAGGTCGAACTTTCCCTGCGCGAAGGATTCCAACGCTGCGGCAAAAGGAACAAACCACGGCGGGTCCACTGAAAAATCCGCCGCGCGGCCGATGACCTCGCTGATGCCGATTGATTTTGACTTGCCCACCACGCGGAATCGTCCGAGATCGCGGAATTTGACGCCGCTGCCTGCCTGCTGGCGCGTAAACTCGGAAACCAAAATATCCGTGCCGAGATACTTGTTTAATCCCTCCAGGCGGGATGCGAAATTGGTCGTGTCGCCAATCAATGTGTAATCGAAGCGGAAATCGGAGCCGAGATTGCCGGCCAGAACCATTCCAGTGTTGACTCCGATGCGCGTGCGCAGCCGGCGCCCGGCAATTTCCTGTTTGCCCGCCATGTGCATTCCCCAGGCAGCCAGAACCGCCCGTTCTGCATGTTTTGGATCGGGCAACGGCGCGCCCCACACCGCCATGACGGCATCCCCGATGTATTTTATAATTGTCCCGTCCTGATCCAGTATGGCCCGGGTCGTCAAATTGAAATACGACGTGAGGATGCGCGAGACCTCGGCTGGCGCGAGCGATTCCGACATTTTGGTAAAGCCCTGGAGATCGGTGAACATCACGGTGGCTTCAACTTCTTTGCCGCCCAACGTCAAGTCGAAGCCTTGGTTCGCAATTTGGTCCGCCATGTAAGGCGAAAGATAAACGCCGAATGCGCGGCGCAGCATCATGCGGCGGCGGACTTCGACAATGTATTGAAAGCCCACCGACCACACCGCCGCCACTGGAGTCTGAACGACTGCTGGAACCAGCCAGCAGAACCAGACATGATGGTGGACATGAATGACGGTAGCGAATAGCGCGATGAGAGCGATGCAGACTATCGCAACGCCAATTGCCGCCCAGGGCCTGAGTGTCAACAACAGACCGCTGACAAGGATCCCCCAAACCAGGACTAGAGCCGCTTCCTTGCGAGAGCCAAGTCTTGTCAGCCAATCGCCGTGCAGAAGATTGAGGATGGTCAGGCCTTGAATCGCGGGGCCAGGGGCATCGGGCCAGCCCACGAGGCTGTAGGGGCTGCGGAAAGTTTCCCGGGCCGCTCCCGCAAGCCCCGCGCCAGGACGAGCGCCGACGACAACGATTTTATCGCGAAAATATCCTTTGACCAAACCGTCGGGCTGCAACGCGTGATCAAGATTGACGGAGCGTAACTCAGTCGGGGGACAGTAATAATTAAGCCATTTCGCCGCGCCGTTTGACTCAGAAGCGCGCGTGGCCGGAGCTCCGAGTATGGAGGCTGCCAGAAATCCGGCTGAGGAGAACTGGTCGATGCCGGAGTAAAGTTTTCGGATGCCATAATCGGGATCGTAGGGATAGCTGGCCAATCCCCAGCCGACGGCGGCGTTTGCCAATACAGGAATGGGAGGGCTGGGAGCGGAAGTGAACGCATTCCCGTTAAGTTCGGTCACGTAATCTGCTACAAGCACCACCCGGCTGTTGGTTCGGATGGCCCGCGCAAAGTCGTCGTCTGTGGCGGGGTCAGGACTGGGATCGTCAAATAGAATATCAAAGAAAACCAATTTTGCGCCCTCGTCGGTCAGCCGCGAGAGTAATTGCGTATAAAAACGCCGCGATAATGGGACGGACGTCGATTGCCCAAGTCTTGCCTTTACCTCGCTGTCCACATACGCCACGATCAGGTCGTCAGGGACAGAAGACTTCATCAGCACAAATGGAACATCATAACTGAGCCGGGCCAGGCCGTCTCCAATCGGCTGCAGGAACAGTTCCCCCATCAGGACCGTCAAAATGGCTCCCATGAGCCAGCCTGTTTTTTTTGTTCCGAGATTCAACTTCACGATGGCGAATCTCCGCTAGAAGTTCAGGACGAATCTCACTTCAAACACGCGCTTGCGCGGTAACTTGTAATAAAAACTCATCGGGTTCAAGTGGCAATCGGTGTCATTCAGGTTGAGCAGAGTTTCACGCTCAATCGCATTGCCGGGCAACGGCGGCCGAGGAATTCTGTGCGTGGATGGTAGTGTATTACATCCAATTGTCAAGTCCATTATGGGCTGTCAGATAAACAGAAATTTGAATGCCCGCCGTTCACGCCCCAAATACGGGGATCCGACCCTCCAGCTATTGGTTAGCAGCCGTCTGCTGCATAAAAAGCTGGAGGCGGCCCGCCATTTTTTGCAGGGCCGGCTGTAAATTTGCAAAACGCGGATCCGCCTGCCATTGTTGGACCACGCTCAGGGACGCCGAATCAAGGTCGTCCAGCGCGGCGCGATCGGGCAGCGCGGTTTGTGTCAGCAGGTTGGGGGAAACCATGAAATTGGCGTTCGGAAACACGCTGGCGAAAGTATTGAGTTCGTTGCCGCTGATTTCCGGGTTGAGCAGATAGGCCTCCACGATTTGCCGTTGCTGCGCATCGGCGACATTCGCCCGCGCAAAGTAATCGGCGCGCGTCGATTCGCGACCTTCCATCATGGTGGGATCCTGTTCCAGCGCGCCCAGCGTTGTGGTCGGATCCTTGATCACCAAACGATCGAGCGCAAGATAGGAAGCGTGCGCCACCGCCGGGTTGTCCTGTGTGCGGACGAGACCTGAAAGCGCCGGCAACAAATCAGTGCCTCCCAGATACACCGCCACATCGAACGCCTCCAGGTATCCGACGGACGGATTCTGTTGCCAGGCGGCATACCCGAGCATATCGGACATTTTTTGTTCGAGCAATTGGCGGCCCGCGTCGCTGGAATCGCCAAGCGCCAAATCGCGCAGGGCAACCGCCCATTCGTCCGGAGAATCCATGCTTGCCAGGATGACCTTTGCCTCGTCCGCGGCCGCGGCAGGATCCAAGCGGCCCAACTCATCGAGCAAAAACGTCCGCAACGTCGGCGCTTCGTCCAATTGGCCATTGGACGCCAATTGAAAACCAAGATGCGTAGGCGCATCCGTCTTGGAATCCAGCCATTTGCGAACGGCGGCGACGGCCTCCTGGCGCGGCATCGCAGCGAGCCTGTCCCGCAATTCGGCCAGGCGTTGCCGCATGGACCTGGCGTCCGCCCCCGTTCGAGCCGCCTCAAAAGCCTCGTGAAAAGCGGAGTCCGTGGACCGGCCCGCCTTCAGAGCGAGACCGGAAATCGGCGAAGCCGGCGGAACATTCGGACGATCACCAGACGCGACCGGCGCAATTCTCGAATCAGCCCCGCGCTTAGGGTGGAAGGCGACCACGATCACCGCCACACCTCCGACCAGGATAAGAAGCAGCCGAACAGACTTGTCTGTCAAAGACGCTGGCACGACCGCAATACAACCCTCAAAAGAGGTCTAAGTCAATACTTGGTTACGGCGTCATCGACCGGGCAGGCGACAAGGTGACGGCCCACGGCAGGCGCGTGAAATTCAAATGGCGGAGAGAGAGAATTCGAACTCCTGGTCTGGACGTCTCAAGATTTGTTATCGCCAAGGGCTTTCAATGAGTTCAAAACTTCCAATAAACCCTGCACCATTACCTTTCCTGAGTGTTCAGTAAAAGGAAATTGGCCGGTAAACTTGGGAGATTGATTCGCCGCGTAGCTCTTTCGCTGAACGTCGTATGCGTCCGGCAAATATCCGATGGAGCCATTAGAATACCCAAGGAGAAACAAGTTTTGGTGAGGCCAAAGGCGCCGCAACTCCAAGCCGAGGGTGGTGAATAGTTCCGCTGATTGGGCGGCGAACCAAACGTCACCCAGGCGAAGCGCCTGGACTTCCGTTTGGAGCGTCTCTGGTCGTGTTTCCAAGTCGGGGAGGACGGCGTCCGTCCACTCCACTCCGAACCGACAAACCGCAGCCACAGTCTTTTCGACGCTTCCCTCGTAACGTCGCGGCAATCGGTCCGGGTAGGTGACAATGACTCGAGCAAAACCAGTTAGCCAATCTTTCGTGTCACCGGTTTTCAGCCGGCTTTGCGCTTCCTCCCGGTCTCGGTTGATCTCATCGCGGGTCCAGCGTCGGGTGGGAATGGCGATTCGCCCGGTGACTGCACCAACGACATCGATGGTGAGAGCTTTGGAGTCATGCCATGCCGTCAGAGCGGCCTTGGTGATCACTTGCGCCGGCTCAAATCTTCGCGCCGTTGAATTGAATTCCGGCGAAAGCATAACGTCGCCGCAAATTCCCTGTAGGTACAGGGCCATGACGCCTGGCAACGCGTGTTCTAATTGGTCGGTTACCTCGCCTGACCAATCGCGGCTGACAGCCGATAAGTCCGTCTCCAGGTGAGCTGTCAAATGGGAGTGAAAATTCAGCGCGACAGCCATGGGCTTATCTTTCAGCGTATCCACCCGCAAGAGGGCGAGACGAGAATCCACAGGGCCGTTTCCCCGGGTGCGATTGAATGTGATGCCATTTATTTCGGCGGAGCCGACGGAAAACTTTGCGGGTTGCCGGGATTCCCATGCTTGCACCACCGCATCTGCGGCCATCTGCGCGGCGAAATGGACATAATCCACGTTGATTTCTCCGACGCCGAGAATATCAGCGGCGACCGGAGCGTTGTGGCTGTGGGAACAGTTAACGCAAATGGCCTCGGGAGCAATGTCAGTTCCAGCCGCGACTCTGGAACGAATGTCTTCAACAAATTCCTGATTTCCGTAGCAGAGGTCAATTGCGACGAAAGCGATGGAATTCCCGCGAGGCCCGGTAATCACCAGCGCGGTGGCGGCAAGATCGTCGCGTATTCGTTTCGGGGTGCGATTCAAGTAATAGCCCAAGCCGGCTAACTCGACGTTAAATGGCGGAGTAATGATGCGGCGAGCTACTCCCGCGCGAACAGGTTCTAAATTGTGAACTGAGGTAGTCATGGCGCTCGAGGAACTGGCGCGGTCTTGAAAATTTTCAAAGTCTTAACTGCGCGAGCGGTGAGAATTTGAAACAAGGCTTTGCCTGTGTCGCGGGTGGCGTGGGCGGGTTCACCGGTTCCCCCGTGACGGGTTTGGCGTTTCATGTCAAGCGGCACATAAACCTTGCTGAGTCTTTCATCGATCTGAATCAGGCCGTCGTTCGAAATCTGCGAGGTCCGTACCAGGTCGGGGCGGAGATACATCATAAGAGAGGTTTCGAATTCACAGGCGTGGCCGACAGTCTTGAGTTTGCCTTTTAAGAGACCCGCGATCTCCTGTTCGGCCAAATCCCAATAGCTGGCGCCTCCGAGGAGCGTCAGCGGAAATTCCACGGCCAATTGCCGGAGCGCCAGATGAAAGGCGTCCACGTTCCCGCCATGCCCGTTGAGAATGAAGACCCGCCGGAATCCATTGCGCAGCAAGCAGCGGAGCGGTTCACAGAGCAGCTTTAGGTACGTTTCGTTTTCCAAAGATAATGTTCCTGTCATGCCGAGATGGTGGCTCGAAGCCCCAAGCCACTGCAGCGGCAAGAGCAAAACATCGTTCGGCAGGCTTGTTTCGATTTGAGCCGCCACGGATTCACACAAGATGGAATCAGTGAAGAAAGGCAGATGCCGGCTGTGCTGTTCGAGAGCGGCAATGGGGTACAGGATGATCGAATCACGATCAATGGCATCCACATCGGGCCAGGTTAATTCCGCGAGTTTCATAGGTGTCAGTTGTCTTAAGCTAAAACCAAAATTAAAATGGCGCTTATACCGCAAATGACTCCGGCGATGCCTACGGGATGGAGTCGTTCTTTAAAAAACAGCACGCCGGCGAGGACAACCAAAGTCAAACTGCCGCCATTGCTGATCGGGTACGCGACGACTCCCTTGACGTTTTTAAGTGCCAGTGTAATCGATACGTTTCCAATCACGCTACACAGGGCCATAACCAGACCGGTGCCGATCTCCCGGCGATTGGGCCAGGCCTCGCGGCGAATGCTCGGGAGAAGCATCGCCAAAAAGCCGCATGTGTATAAGACGATATAAAATTGCCAGACGTAATCGCCCTGTTTCGCTTCAACCAGCGCTTTTTGACTGGATGTGGCCAATCCTTGGCCAAGAAAAGCCAACATCATCAAGGGAAGCCATTTCGAGGCATCGAGCGGGCGGTTTCCGTCGGCGTCAACGCCGGCTTTTATCAAGTCGGTCCTTTTGTCCCACCAAAGCATGATAACTGCCGCAAGAGCCAATGCCATGCCGGCGATTTTGCCGATGTTCAATTTTTCGCCGAAAAGAAAAATCGATAGCAGGATTGGGACGCATGTGGCCAGGTTGATGATTAACCAACTGGTGGAGATTTTGCCATATTTCAACCCGGTCTGAAACAAAAACAAGGCGAGAGCGGCGACAACTCCTCCAAACGATCCGATAAGAAGGACCGTCCGCGGAAATACGAGTCCCTTGGGATTAGCGATTGCCGTATAAACCGTCGTTAGAACGCCGCCCCAGAAAAAAAGGATGACGGCGATCATCTTTGGCCGGCACTGTGGATGGTCGGCCACTTTGTGAAAAATGCCGAGCATTCCAAATGCAAGCAGGCCGGCGAATAGCAAAAGATAGCCCGAATTCATTGGAATCACATGGCGGTCCAACCGCCGTCCACGGGAAGCACGATCCCCGTGATGAAGGAAGATTCGTCCGAAGCCAGAAATAGCGCGGCGTTCGCCACTTCCAGTGGCTTGCCTACCCGGCCAAGAAATGTGTGGTCGATTTGATATGTATGCAGGGGATTTCCGGGCGGCGGAGAATAGCCCACGGTAATAGGGCCGGGGGCGATGACGTTGACACGCACGTTGAACTTGCCGTAGTCGCATGCGGCGCTTTTGGCGTAGCCGATAAGCCCCGCCTTGGCGGTCGAGTAGCTAATCGAGTTGGGGCACGCTACAAGCCCCTGGATGGAGGAAGTAATGATGATGGAGCCGCGTTTCTGCGCGGTCATGAAAGGCAACACGGTTCGAGTCAGATGCTGCGTTCCTAGAATCGTCGTTTGGAGGCATCCCTGCCATTCTTCTTCCGTGGCATTGACCACATCATGCCATTCTCCAATATAAGCTGCGTTGTTACAAAGCACATCCACGCGGCCAAATTTATCTGTGACCTTTTTGACCGCGGCTTCGATATCCCTACGATCTCCGAGGTTCAGCCGGCAGGACTCAGCCTGGCCGCCGGCTTTGCTTATTTCAGAAGCAACTGCTTCCGCGCCCGCCGCATCTATGTCCGTCACCAATACCCAGGCGCCTTCCCGGCCAAATAGCTCACTGATGGCGCGGCCGATACCGTTGGCGGCTCCAGTGACGATAACGGTCTTTCCTTCAAGTCGTTTCATGCAAAGTATTTATGATAATTCGAGCAAATCGAGCGTCGGGCTGTGAATCAAAGCTTCAATTTCTTCCGACGAAAGCTTGGGAAGATTAGTTCCGGCGACGATCTGGTTGAAGTTTCGCAAGTCCGCCATCGTCGCGTCGGGATTAGTGAACGGAAAATCAGAGCCGAACAGCAATTTGTTCAAAACTCCGTATTCTTTCGCGAGGATCAGGGCGTTATAGAATTGCCAGGGTCGATAGTGCAGGGCCGATATATCCGAGTAGAAATTGGGCTGCTTGCGAATTAAGACGATTGTTTCGTCAATCCACGGGTGACCCATATGAGCGATGATCATCTTTAACCTGGGATGCATTAAGGCCACGTCTTCGAGAAGAATGGGCAACGAGTATTTTAGCGGCGCCTTGCGCGGAAAAGTGGTTCCTTGATGGATCAGGATCGGCAGGCTGCGCTTTTCGCAAAACTCATAAACCGGAAGCATTTTGGGGTCGAGCGGGTGAATGTTTTGGTAGATAGGACCCAATTTCACGCCCCGCAATTTCAAATCATCGACGGCATGTTCCAGGGTTGCCCGAACATCATCCACCATGGGATCAACGGCCGCAAAACCGATCAGCTTTTCGGGATGGGTTTTGACGTAGTCGGCGATGTATTCGTTGGGACTGACGATGCCGCTGTGGAAGGCGCGCATTCCAAAGACAATCGCGCGATCCACGTTTTTCATTCCTTCCCAGTGGCGGGCTGGCGGCGTATGCAGCCCAATCGGTTTGCCCCGCGACCGCGCGTTAGCTTCGGCCGCAAATTCCTCGGAGATGTGGCCGGGATATTCAAAGACGTGGGAGTGACAGTCAACGATCATATTCTAGTGTATTCTTTGCAGTTCTTCGATCTGTTTCAGGTCAATGCACAATCCGAGACCGGAGCCGCTTGGGACTTGGACACAGCCGTTCTTGAAAATGATCGGTTTTTGTTCCGGATGTACGTCGTAATAGAGGGGACCCAGGATATCGACGGGAAACTTATCGACCTGGACGTTGCGGCAAGCGGCCGCGAGATGGCACATGGCGCTCGTGCCAATGTCCCATTCGAGATTAGATCCCAAGTGGCACGCAATGCCGGCCGACTCCGCGAGCTGGCAGATTCTTTGCGCTTTTAGAATGCCGCCGTTCTTCCCCGGATAAATGCTCATCAAGTCGGCCGCGCGTTTGGCTATCACCTGTTCTGCCTGCCAAACTGTGAAGACAGATTCGTCCGCCATAATTGGCACGGGCGAGTTCTGGCGCACTTTGGCCATGCCTTCTATGTCCCATCGCGGCGTTGGCTGTTCGACATACTCCAAGGCGAATTCCTTGTAACGCGGAATTTCCCGAATTGCCTGCTCGACGCTCCATCCGCCATTGACGTCCACGTTTAGGCGGATGCCCGGTCCGACGGCTTCGCGCACAGCGCGGACGCGGCGCAAGTCCTTCTCGGGATCCGGCCCCACCTTCAACTTAATTGCGGTAAATCCTTGCTTGACCTTGCCCAACGCAATGGCCGCCGTGTCCTCTGGCTCGCGCAGGCCGATGCTGAACTTGATTGGAATTTGCAGGGAATTCCTGGCTCCTCCGAGGAGTTCGTAAACTGGTCGCTGTTGCATCTGGCCAGCAATATCCAGGAGACACATTTCGATGGCCGCCTTCGTAAATGGATTATCAATGACTTTGTCAATTTCGTCGATCAGCGCGACATAATCCGCGGGATCGCGCCCCTTCAAAATCGGCGCAAAGTAATCTTTAATCAGAGCTTCCGCGCCGCCTTGAGTTTCGCCGCTCCAAAGCGGGACCACCGTTGCCTCGCCCCACCCGGTCAATCCGGCGTCCGTATCAATGGCGACAAATACATATCGGGAAACGGCATGCGCACCGGCGGACGAAACGATATAGAAGTCCGGGCGGACCTGAAGAGTGACCGGATATGTTCGAATTTGCGTGATTTTCATTTATCCAAACTCAGGCAGGGTGTGCGCCAGCCATTGAAGCATTTTTGGCGGGGCCTCGGAATAATTGTAAAAATTGACACCGTTGCATCCGCCCGCCAGGGCCGCGGAAATTATTTCGAGCAACTCGTGCTCGCTCCTGGGGATGCCGTTTCCGAGTTGGATTAAACATTGCAGGAGGCCGTTCCAATCCCCGGACGAATTCCGCAAGTCGCGACAGATGCGCAAAGTTTCGGGCGCCGACTTCTCGAATGCGACGCAAGCGAAGCCGTTAACCGATTTCGACAATCCTGGGTCGAAACTGGTCTGCTGCAATAAGCGGCAATGTTCAGCACGAAAGCACCCTGTTTTAATCTCGTTTA
Organism: Verrucomicrobiia bacterium; assembly: GCA_036272955.1. GTDB lineage: Bacteria > Verrucomicrobiota > Verrucomicrobiia > Limisphaerales > Palsa-1400 > DATAUD01. The sequence continues at coordinate 6,437 of DATAXU010000085.1, read as the reverse complement.
CGAGGCGGTGGACGACGTTCTCACGCCATCGGCAGAATTGCGAATACTCGACCGATTTATCCCGCATATCCAACGTGGAACTCGGGTGGCCGCGAGGCCTTTCCGGCGCTTCCCGCATTGCGCCGTGCAAAACGGCTTCGACTTCCGCCCTTACTTTCTCGACTTCAACGCCCGCTTCGGCGGCTTGCGCGCGGCAGGCGTTGCAGAAGCAGAGGCTCAGGAGATCCAATTCGAATGGCGTCAAGCCAATCAAATTCCGCTCGTGATGATGTCCATGGGCGATGCTCATCCAGCCAAAGGCCTCCAATTGAATTCCCCATAAAGGATAATTCATCGCCAAATCCGTGCAAAGCGCTTTGAGGTATTCACGAACTTCCGGCTGGGCGGGGCACAAAGCGTGAGGCAATGAGTCGCCAAACGCATTGTGTACCGTCAATTCAGGGTGGGCCAGTCCGAAGCTTGTATGGTGACACCCAATCGTCCACGCCACCAGGCGAAATTCCGATCCCGCGCGCCGTGCCGCCTCGGCCAGCCAGTCCGTTTTGGCGGCGAGCGGCGCCACAGTGGGGGTCAGGCGGGTCCGCTCGTAAAGAAAGAGTTGCGGATGAAAGTACGAAACATCCCCTTCCGTCATGTAAGCGCAGTGGGTGCGGCTATGGGGGTGGATGAACCAGCCTTGATGATACGTGGCGGCGAGGCATATCGTGTTGAGGCCAGCCTCCTTCATCCATGCCAAAAGCGGTTCGATATCTTCGGCCAGGTCCCAGGCGTGAAGGAAAAGACTCCGGAAGTCGATTTGAGGTCCCGAAGCCCCGCTTTTTTGTTTCGCTGTCAATTTTTTACGAATTTAGCTTGCGCCGATAGTCAGACCAAGTAATGTAAATGTCAACGGAAAAAAGCTGATGCTGTTAACAATATAGAAACAAACAACGTGAATTCACTCAAAAAGAAGATTAACGGGCCGGGCGTCATTCGAAGCCCGCTGCCGTTTTCCGCGGCGATTCAGGCCGGGGGGTTCGTGTTTGTTTCGGGAATGGCATCGGCGGACGAGACCGGGAAAATCATTTCCGACACGTTTGAAAACGAAGCGCGGCGGACGTACGGGAATATCGCCCGCGTCCTGGCCGCGGCCGGGCTGGATTTTTCGCATGTGGTGCAGGCCCGTTGTTATCTGGCCGATCAGGCGAATTGGGACGAGCACAATCGCATTTACCGGGAGTTTTTTTCCCAGCCGTATCCCGCGCGCACCACGCTCATTGGATGCCTGGGAAACGCTGTGAAGTATGAGGTGGATGTCGTGGCCTACGACGGAGAATAAGCGACTTTTTATTTGATGGAACTTTATGCAACCTGTTAACAAAAACTCCGGAGATCACGCCGTCAGAGGGAACGGATTTCCTCCCGAACTGCGAAAACCTTCCCTGACGGACGGCTCTCGACTGCAATGGATTCGCGAGAGTCTTTACGTTCCCGCCGTGTGTGATGTGTTGGACAGCCTTGGATTCCGGCAGCAGGCGATGCATTACCGCTTGCGGCCGTTGGACGCCGAAGTGTGCGTCATCGTGGGGCGCGCGCGCACTTTTCGATGGATGGAAACCGATTATGTCGTGGAAAGCGATCCCTACGGCCTGGAAATTGAGGCAATGGACTCGCTGAAAGCAGAGGACGTTGTGGTCCATTCCACAGACACGGGCATGACCAACGCGCCCTGGGGCGAGTTAATGACCACCGTCGCTTTGCAAAACCGGGCGGCGGGCTGCGTGTGCGACGGGTTGATTCGCGACTGCAAAAAGATCATGCGATTAAAATTCCCGGTTTTTCACGCGGGCGTGCGGCCGGTGGATAGCAAGGGCAGGGGGCGTGTAATGGCCTACGATGTTCCGGTCCGGTGCGGAGACGTGCTGGTGAATCCGGGCGACCTGGTCTTCGCCGATTTCGACGGGGTCGTTGTCATTCCGAAGAAAATTGAGGACAAAGTCCTCGAGTTGGCCGCGGACAAAGTGGGGAAAGAAAGCGCCTCGCGAAGAGAATTGCTCAAAGGCCGCCGTTTGCGCGATGTCTATGATGAATTCGGCGTCCTTTAGCCAAATATTCGCACAAATGTCAACAGAACGTGGGTTTCAACGCTGACGGTTACAAGTCGCAAAAATATATTTCGCACAAATTATTCTTTTCCGACAAATTTCATTGACATCCGTATGCGCCGTTATAATGTTAACAGAAATAAGGCAATAATGTTAACCCACAACAGCGCCGAAACAAAAAAACTGATCACTCTATGAAAATATTCACCCCGCTCAGAGCAGGTTTGACCGCCCTCATGCTGAATGTCACGCTCCTCCACGCGCAATCGCCCAATGCGTGGTGGCGGGCGGAAGGCAACGCGCTTGACTCAGCCGGCACAAATAATGGAACGATCATTAGCGATTTTTCCTATATTACCGGTGAAAACGGCCAGGCTTTTTCGTTTGCCGGAGGCACTGTGGCTATTCCCGATGCCACCGATCTCGATCCATCGACCAATTTGACCGTGCAGGTTTGGGTCAATGGTTCGACCCAGGATCCGTATGCGTATGTTCTGACAAAGAACGGAGGCCCCGCCGGCGCTTCCTACGCGTTTTATACCGGCGGGAATTTAGGATTGTCCTTTTGGATCAACGTTCCCGGCGACGATGGAGATTCGGGGCTGATCATCTCGCCCGCCGTGGACCCCTCCGTGATTTGGGACGGCCAATGGCACCAGGCGGTCGGAACGTATGATGGCACGGCTGTGCATCTCTACGTGGATGGGGCCGAAGTGGGCGGCGGCACGGCTTACGTCGGGGGAGGGGTTGGCGGTCCGGCGATCAGTTATGCCAGCGCCGGGCCTCTCGTCTTTGGCAGTTTTTCGCCCGGCGGCAGTTCGAGCGCAAATTGGGCCGGCGGTCTTGATGACGTCAAGGTTTTTGACCGCGCATTGGCGGCGTCCGAAGTGATGGACATTTTCACAAACTCAGCCAGCCCCTCCGCCACGAACGGCCTGGCAAGTTGGTGGAAAGCCGATGGAAATGCCTCGGATTCGCGGGGCAACAATTCAGGAACAGTCAATTCCGCGACGGTTGCATTCGGGCCGGGAAAAATCGGGGAAGGTTTCCTGAGCGCGGGCGGCGCGGTTCTGATTCCAGACTCGCCCGTGCTGGAGCCGCAGAATCTTACCGTGCAAGCGTGGGTCAAATCCACCTCGCCTGGCGCGTACAAGTATGTGCTGTCCAAATCCCGAGTGCCGACCTACGCATCGTATGCGCTCTATACCGGCGGCAGTGGCGGAATGACATTCTTCGCATCCATCGGCGCTCCCGGCAACGGCACCCTGACGCTCTCGCCCTCGGCGGACCCGACTCTCGTGTGGGATGGGGCGTGGCATCAAGTGACCGGCGCTTACGACGGTTCGGCCCTGCATCTTTATGTGGATGGGATCGAAGTGGGTTCAGGGACAGCCGCGGCGGGCGGGATCGACTACACCAATAACAGCGCGCTCCACAACGGCGCCTTCGTCATCGGAAACGACCCCACGTTCGTGGCGTCGATGACCGGTGGAATCGACGAAGTCAAAGTTTGGGATCAAGCTTTGACAGCCCAGCAGGTCATGGACACCTTCAAAGCCGGCCAATTGATCAGTTGGTGGCGGGCGGAGGGCGATGCTACTGATTCCGCCGGCACAAATAACGGCACGCTCGATGGCGATGTGACATTTGGCGCGGGTCGTCTCAGTGGGACCGCTTTCAAATTTGCGGGAGGGGCGGTCGATGTGCCGGAATCCTCCAGCCTCGAACCTCAGCAAATAACGGTGGAAGCGGTCATAAGCGGTTCCCCGCAGGGTGCAAACAAATTCATTCTCAGCAAAGCCTTCTCCGCTACCAACGCCTCCTATGCGCTCTGCACCGGCCCGACCGGAGGGTTAAGCTTCTACGTCAACGTCAATGGCAGTGTCGTAGTCTCCCCGTCGGTCAGCCCTTCTTCAATTTGGGATGGTTACTATCATTCTATCGCCGGAACCTATGACGGCCAAAATGTGCGATTCTATCTTGACGGGAATGAAGTAGGATCTGGAACCCCGGCCATCGGCGCCGTGAGCTACGGAACCGCCCAAAGCGGCGGCGATCTTCTGTTTGGAGATTTCTCAAGCTCCCTGACAACGTCAAATTTCGTCGGATTGTTGGATAACGTGAAAATTTATAGCGCCGCCTTGTCCGCACAAGACATTCAAAACGATGCGTTCCAACCAGCCATGATCACGTCGCAACCGGGCAACGTTCAGGCAACCCCTGGCTCAAAGGTTTCCCTGTCTGTGACCGCACTGCCGTCCAACGTGACCTATCAATGGACTTTCGATGGAACAAACATAGCGGGAGCGACACAATCCGTCCTGACATTGACCAATGTTCAAGCCGCGGAGGCTGGCTCCTATCAGGCATCCGTGATGGTGGGCGCTGGGGATTTCTATGTCACGAACAGTCTTCTCGGCGGTTACGCGTTCTATCTGCCGGGAGTCATGGTCGATGTCCCGAATGATCCAAGTTTGGAACCAGCCGGCCAGGTCACGGTTCAGGCCTGGGTGCGCGATGCCGGTTCGCCTGGCACTTACAAGTATATCATCACCAAATCCCTGACTGGCGGCGCCGGATCTTATGCCTTTTGGACGGGTGGCAGCGGCGGCGTTGAATTCTACGCTTATCTGACTAGCGGATCTCTATGGTTTTCGCCCGACGCCGGCACAGGTGTTTGGGACGGCAATTGGCATCAACTCACGGGGATTTACGATGGCGAGTTTACGAGAATCTATTTGGACGGCGTCCAAGTCGGCTCCGGAACCGACGGCGTAGCCCAGGGAGTTCCCATCAATTATGGCGGCGCGACGGTTAACGGAGATTTCATCATAGGAGATTTTGTCACGACTGGCGGTAATAACTACGGCGGGGATATTGATGAGGTGAAGCTATTCAATTACGCGCTGAGCGACGCAGAGGTGATGGATACCTATACAAACACAACCGGTCCATCGAGCACGAATGGCCTGATTAGTTGGTGGCGGGGGGAAAGCAACACGTTCGACTCCTTCGGCCAAAACAACGGCCACTTCCTGCCGTTGCCTGGAACCATCCTAAGTGACGTATCCGTGCTTACCGTTGGCTCCACAGGCTCGTTGAACTTTACCAATGTGAGCGTGTCGGCTGGAGTATTCAGGGCCACGGTCACAGGCACAGGCAACCAGACAGTCGTCATCGAGCGAACCAGCACTTTGACAGGGCCCAATTGGACGCCGGTGACTACAAACACAACCTCGTTCCAGTTTACCGATCCTATTGGAGGCGGCAACATGTTCTACCGGGCGGTTACCCAATGACGCCCCGAGGACCCATCAGAGAAGGAAGAGATAATGCCAGATCATCGAAGACATCCCGGAGATGATCGTGAGCGGGCGTTTACGCTGATTGAACTGCTGGTGGTGATCGCCATTATAGCCATTCTGGCGGCCATGCTTTTGCCGGCGTTGGCCGCCGCCAAAGAACAGGGACGACGCGCGGCTTGCACCTCAAATCTAAAACAGCAGGGCCTCGCCTGCGCGATGTACATGTCCGACAACCGAGACAACTTCCCGACGAGCACGGCGTATGGCAACGATATTGGCGAGAACCTGGCCAACGCGGATGATAGCAGCGACCGGTGGGGGGGAAAGTACGGAACCTATTGGGCGGCGAATAACCAGGTGGCGGCCACCAATTATTTCTTAAACTCCTATATGGGCAAACAAGGGACGACGGTGACCACCAACGATGGAGGAAGCTCGATGGCCTTCATGTGCCCCTCCGATAACGGGGCCAAAGCCGGTCTCTACAACGTTTCGTTTCTCCCGACGGTGTACGTTGCCATTGGCGACAGCTACAACTACAACGCGGAAGCAAACTTCGATCAGCCAAGCCTGGGTTTGTGGGACAAAAAGGCCAACGATGTGGTTCACCCGTCGCGGATTATCCTGGTCTGTGACCGGGCGAACATCGCCCAGTACGATAACGACGTTTGGTTTCAGTATATGTATTGGCACAACACAAAAGACCCGGGCTGGGGCGACGCCGCGTTTGTCGATAGTCACGTGCAGTACGTTCGGACCGTGACCAACGGGGTTCCCGGCGGCACGGAATATCGGGCCGCTGACAAGAGTTGGTCTTTCATTTATAATGATTAAATGATTAAAAAAGCGTCTGCGATTGCCGCCATTATTCTTCTGTCTGCTGGCTTTATTCCGGCGTTCAAAGCCGTGGCGGGAATCCCGCCGGGCACGTTTCAAAATCCCATCAATGGCGGCCCCGATCCCTGGATGATTTATTTCAAGGGAAATTATTATTTGTCCACGACGCAGGGGGATGCGATCCGGCTTTGGAAAGCCCCGACACTGGCCG
>DATAXU010000084.1:0-6343 GCA_036272955.1 Verrucomicrobiia bacterium | reverse complement strand
TAATAGAACGTCGCCGACCTCAGTAGATACGGCCACTTTCGTTCCATCCTCTGAGCACGCGGTGGCCCAAGTCTCTTGGGTGGACTGGCTGTTTGTCGTCCAATTGAACCCTGAATTTGTTGAAATGAACAGGCCGCCGCTGTTTCCGGAGAATATCTTGCTTCCCTCTGCGGAATGTGCGATGCAATACCAATTTCCTTCGGGGAAAAAATTGGTAATCCAAGTTGCTCCGGAATTGGTCGAAACCACAAACCGAGGACCTTGGATACCGGCCATTATTTTGGTGCCGTCTGCAGAACACGCTACCGCTCCGTAGTAGAAGTCTGGCGATGGTATAAGTGTCCACGTTTGGCCATATGCCGCGCCCTTCCCGAGAATGACGAAGGTTGCGACGCCAAGGATCAGAAACGAATTCTTCCGCATAATACTACTCTTACTCCTTTAGGCGACAGACAATATAATACATTGTGGCATTGCCCGCACAAGACGAAAAGAGAATAAACCTTTCGGCGAGACCGATTATTGGTTGGCGAGGCGGTAATAGGCGTTGCCAGCGGAGGGCGGAGGGATGGTTACCTGATTGTAGTAGCCGCAGGGAACGACGGCGTTGGTCACGGCGAACCAGTTGGTGCCGGTTAACCGCGAACTTTGTTGCAGCACAAACCCAGCGGAGGGTAATGGCCAGGAGAATTGGAGGTTTGAGCCGGAGGGGGCGATTTTTAGGGACGGTTGCGCTGGGAGACGGGCCGTTAGGAGTCCCGCGCTGGGGTAGTAGCTGGTACTACCGAACATAATGCTTCCGTCAGCGGACATTGCCAGACCAGTCCAATTGTAGGGCGGGGTGTTGTTTGTAACCCAGGTCTCGCCGGAATCCAAAGAAGTGAAAAGTGATCCAGGATAGTATCCGTTGGGGTTCCCTTGGGCTGCAATGATTCTCGTGGCGTCGGCTGAACAGGCAACGACTGTGAAAACTGGCAATTGATTGTTTGTGGTCCAGGTATTGCCAAAATCCCTTGAAATCGCGAGCGGGCCGCCCACGGCAATCACTGTTTGGCCGTCGGCGGAGCAAGCCAAGTCCACCCATTCATTAGTGGGAGCGGATAATGGGGTCCAAGTTGTTCCGAAATCGGTGGAACGATAGATTGGGCCGGTATTATAGCCAGTATCAATATGTCGAGTTTGTTCCGTGGCATACATGATGCCGCCTGCGGCTAACGCGATAGTATAAAGGCCTCTTTTTGGGACCGTATTGGTCACAAACGTGCTTCCCGAATTGGTGGATACAATAACACCTCCAAAAGCAGTGGACACAACCACTTTCGTTCCATCGGGTGAACATGCCGTGACGTAAGTTTCCTGCGTAGATTGGCTGTTCGTCGTCCAATTGAGCCCTGAGTTTGTTGAGATGAATAAGCCTCCGGCTCCGACGAAGATTTTACCCTCGTCGGCGGAAGTTGCGATACTATAGCAAGTTGCCAGCGGAAAAATGTTTGTAGTCCAGGTTGCGCCTGAATTGGTTGACTGGAAGATCCAGCTACTTCGGCCGCCAAGTATGATTTTGCCGCCATCCGCGGAACAAGCTACGGCCCCATCGTCAGTGTACGGCGATGGGATATTTGTCCATGTTTGGCCGGAGGCCGCGTTGTTCAAAAGAAGCGTTGCGCTTGCGACGCCAAGGATTAGAAACGAATTCTTCCACATAATTTTACTCTTACTCCTTTAGGCGACGGGTAAAATAATGCCCTGTTTCATCAGTATTACAAGGCGAAAAGAGAGTGAACCTTTCGACCAGGCCGATAATTGGGTGGCGAGGCGGTAGGAAGTGTTGCCGGCGGGAGGCGTTGAGTGTGGAATTGCGACTAAATTGAGTGTCTCCGTGAGCGCTTTGTTGTTCTATATGACAAGTCTCTTGCGTCTGGGCAATCACGAGTTGGCCCCAAGACCATTTCATCTCCCGCCATTTCGGAAATTATTTTTGGCAATCACTTTAGTTTCACGATTGCGACGGAGGCGGGTGGCAGGCGGAAGGCCAGGGAACGCAACGGCGACCACGTTCCCTGCCAGGCGCCGTCGTCTTTGATCGACTCACCGCCGAGGGTCAATCCGCGGGTGGCCCGGATGTTATCATTGGGCGCGATCAGCAGCATGATTTGGGCGCGAGTGACTTGCGTCCCGGCATTGAGCGAAATATCGAGGGGGCGGGCGGTGGAGCCGTATTCCCTGTTCACGAGCGTGACATAAAGAGCGCCGTCATTTCCGAGGACGGCATAGGCGCGAACATTGTTCGTATTGGAATTCAGGATGGCCGAAACCAAATGACCGTGGCCGGCGATGTCAAACGCCTTGAGTGCGTATCCGAGGGGATGAACGTCGTAGCCTTTTCGACCCATTAGGAACGCCGAATACCTCATGGAATGGGGGCCGGTGTGAAAGTTCAGCCCGGAAGCGCCGTGCGACGCCCACCAGAACATGTAGTCAACCCCCCAGAGGGCGGAGGCGAGTGCATCGCTGACGTCGCGGGCGCCGCCGTTGGAGAGGCTGTTGCATTCTTCAAGGCGGTAATGCTGGCCGGCTTTGAGCACGGACGGCACAAAAGCGTCATAAAATTTTTCGTAGGCATGCTCGATGTTGGGCGATAACAGCCTTTGGCGCGCGGCTGGGATGTTCGTCGTCCTGCCCGATCCCGCTGCGTAGTTGTGCTGAGAGACGAAAGCGATGCGTGGCTCGCGGCCGACTTGAGTTGCGAAATCGCCGGCCCACGCGACCCGGGCCGCAGTTGCGCTCGGACCGCAGAAACGGGCGTTGGGGACAGTCGCGGAAATGGTATTGGCAATGCGCTCCCAATCCGCCTTGTACGCGGGAAAATTTGGGCAATAATGGTCCGGCTCGTTGCCGATAATGAAACAGGAAAGGTTCGCGCCATAACGGTCCTGGATGTATTCGGCGGTGACGTCATCGGCTATCGGATCGTAGGGGAGGAAGGTTTCCTTGCTGCCCGCTTTGGATGGGCCGGGAGAGATCGCTTTTGTTTCGCCCTCGTTCAACCTGAGTGTGTAAAGGACTTTGACATCGGCGTCGCGGGCGAAAGCGAACAGGCTGTCGATGTCCGCCTTTATGGGGACTGCGACCGAGCGCCGGTCCGCGGTATTGCCGCCGATACGGAGGCTTTTGATGCCCAACGTGTGAAAGAGCCGGATCAACGGCCTGTTGGCTGGGCTGAAAAAGTATCTGCCGTCGCTATCCGGCAGCAGGGAGGAACTCTCGTAGCTTAACCCGGCGAAATCCGGCGAAATTTCCGCGCCGGGAGAGGCAGGATCGACGGTGACAACAATCGGTTCCGCGCCCGCGGACAATGCGGTCGCGAGCAGTAACGCCAGGTAAAGCCGCATATTATTATTTCGAGCGTTTATCCAATCGCACCAGGACAACGCCGTGCGGCGGCACTGTCGCTTCAAAGTGATCGTTGAAACGGCCAATGTCCCTTTGCCGCCATAGATCGCGCACCATGCGTTTGCCGTGAATGCCCAAGTCGGCCCATTGTGCCGTGGCGGTGACGCTGTTGGTGTCGAGGTTGAAGAGGCCGACGGCTTTGGAGCCGTCTTCGAGGTCCTTTGCGTAAATCCGCACGAAGCCATTTGTGGCAATGCACGTCGCTTGTTTTCCCAGGGCGTCCTGGTCGAGCGCGAGGACTTCGTCGTTGGAAAGCACGCCGATTGTGAAGTCGTCCACATTGCCGAGATCGCAGCCGATCAACAGCGGGGCCGACAACAGACACCAAAGGCTGATGTGCGTGTACTGCTCATCCGGCGTCAGATGCGTCGAGTGCGGCGAACCCCAGCCGACGCGGCCCACGACCAACATATCGGGATCATTCCAATGGCCGTGGCCGGAAAAGCGGACCCATTTGTCCTGCGAGAATCCCTTGGCGCTCATCGAGACCCAGGTGTCGCGGATGTCGCCGGTGGTGCGCCAGGAATTGGCGTATTTGGAGAGGCCGGGCATGTTCTTGAACGGCGAGGAATTGGACAGGCTAAAAATCACGTCGCGTCCGCTCGCGCGCAGGGCATCGGCCATTTCCTCGGTTTCGGGGACCTCGTTCGGATTCCAGTCATACTTGAGATAATCAATGCCCCAGGCGGCCCATTGCCGGGCGTCGTTGGTGGCGAAGTGATATTTGCCGATGGCCCAGGGGAGAATTTTTTTGTTTACGCGGCCTTTCTTTGACTCCGTGGGTTTCGTCCAATCGCCGTCGGGATTATCGGAACTGCCGCCGATATGGTTGGCATAGGAAGTCGTCCAGGGCGTCGAATAAATTCCGACCTTCAGGCCCAGGCCGTGGATTTCGTCGCAAAGGGCCTTCATGTCGGGAAAGTTGGAATTTCCCCGGATGCCGTTGAATGGCCCGCCGCGGCGGCCTTGCCAGGCGTCGTCGATATTCATGTAGGTCCAGCCGTGGTCGATGAGGCCGGAGGCGACCATTCCGTGCGCGCTTTGCAGGACTTTTTCCGCCGTCACGCGGCTGCCCCAGCAATTCCAGCTATTCCATCCCATTGCGGGCGTCAGGGAAATATCGTCGCCGACGATGATGCGGAATTTTTTTTCGTTTTTGCCGAGGGCATTTTTTGCGCGCAGCACGATTTTGTATTCGCCGCTTTTGTCCAATGACCCGGTGATGTCGCCTGTGGCGGGGTTGACCCGCAACCCATTCGGCAGACGACCGATGGAGAACTCCATGGGACGGTCGCCTGTGGCGGGGATATTATACAGAAACGGCGAGCCGGGGCGAACTCCGAAGATGGAGGGGCCGTTGATGCGCGGCGTGGGAGGCGGTTTCGGAGTAAGACTGGCGGGTTCGTCGTCCGCGCGGGCCGTCGTCACAAACGCGGCCAGCACGATTGCCAGGAAACAGTGGAACCTAATTTTCATTTTCATATTAATTCTTGAGCCAAAGGATCGGTTGAGTGATGGCGATGTTGCGCCGGACCTCTTCGTTGGAAGGGTCGGCGGGGAGTTTGCGCCACAGATTTGCATAGGACGGATTGCCGAGCGCCAATGCGGCGAAGAGCAAGCCGGGCTGGCGCGCGGGCCAGCCTTCCCACGCCTGGACATCCGGCTTTCGCGGCCATTTGGATTTGTCCTTTAGGAAGGGATATAAAAACTCCACCGCCTTTTGAATTCCACGGCCATCGGCAAGGTGGAACGTCCATAAATTGTCATCCGGCCGCGACAACACCTGGCAAAGCGTGACCATGTTATCGAATTGGAAAATGGAGTAGCCGTAAGGTTTGGTGCGGCGCAATTCCCGCGGAAAACTGCCGTCGTCCGCCATTTGGTCTGGAACAAAGACGGTCTTGAATTGACGGCGGCACTCCGCGAGGTGGACTTCATCGCCGGCGAATTCGGAGAACACGGCCATTTGCAGATAGAATGCGACGGAATGATTGTTTTTCGCCGCCGCTTCCTGCCGGCCATTTTTGCTTTCGGCCATCCATTGAACGAGGGCGCCGAACCAATCTTTCAGGCCGTGCAGGACGTCCGGCGGAAACGCGGCGGAATCTTCCATGGCCTCGATTGCCTTGGGAATTTCGATCAAATGCAGACCGTCAATAATACCCGTCCCGCGTCCCGGACTGACTCCCGGCACGGCCTGGGCGAATTGAAAACTCGGGTTCATCCGGGTTTGGGGATCGAGGAAAAACACACGCAACAATTGCACGGCCTTTGCCGCATAGCGGTCGTCGCCGGTGATCTTGTAGGCGGCGCCGAGCGTGGCGACGGCGTCCTGCAACTTGCGCACCGCGACGCGATGGTCGTTGAAGTTGCCGGGGTTGGATTGGCCGTCGCGTTGAATGTACGGAAGGCCGTCCGGCTTGGAAGGATCGGGCCACCAATAATCGCCGTTGGAATAAAAATCGTGCGGGCCGCCCTCGCTTAATTTTGCGCGCGACGACGTGATGGCCAGGGGCGGCTGCGACATCGCGGCTTCGGCGGCCTTGAGAATGCGGTCGCGGTCGATCGCCGCCACGTTGACCTTCACCGGCGAACCTTCCTTCAGGAACACCGGTTGCATCCCGTCGGAAATAACGCTCGCCATGGCCGTGCCCTCCAGTTTGGCGGAAATCCAGGCGCGTCCGTTGGCCAATTGCACCACGCGCGAACCGCGATCCGTGCCCAAATCGTCGAGCAACCGGCCTTCGCCGGCCAGCCCGAAGCGGACGATGTTGGTCGCATCGAGACACCAAGTGCCCGCGTCATCGAACGCGCGGGCTTCCAGTGTGACGACATCGCCATCGCGGGCGACTTCGTGGAGGGTCAATTGCGACGGCGCGCGCCATTTGGCGGG
>DATAXU010000083.1:0-45728 GCA_036272955.1 Verrucomicrobiia bacterium | reverse complement strand
GCGCGAGGCCAGAAACTTCGCGATGTTCTCGCCCAAATTCCTCCGGAGACTTTCGCACCGCCCGCGGATGCAGTTTGAAAACCAACCCCCCCGCGTGGTGCGCCTGCACTTTCGCCAGCCACGAAGGAATTTCGGCGGCGTTAACAGCGCCCAGTCTCCGGTAACGTTCCTGAACACTCCAATGATACTGCCCAAAAGCCGTGAGCACCGTGTCCCCCAAAGCCAGCCGCGCCTTCGCAAGATTGCGGGCCACAAAATCCGCCGCGCCGTCGCTGGGGTCAGAAAGCATTTCGCCCGCCAGGAGAAGCCCCGAGCAGCGATTGCAAAGCAGCCGGGTCGCTTCCGCGAGTGGAATTTTCGCGGAATCCAAATGATGTTCACACCCGTCAAAAATCGAAGGATCGCCAAAAACAATCCGATGCCCCGCCACCAAATCATACGTGAACATGGAAACGCCCGACCCCCGCAATCGCGGCGCCGATTCAATTTTAAACTCGACATGCACCCCCGCCTCCGTCGAAAGCCTCTCCCCCAAATCGCCCAACGCCCGCGCGTGCCGGTAATCATGCCAAAGCCGGTTGCCGCGCGTGAAAACGTAAAATTCCAAATCGTTATAAGGAAGCTCGCCGCCGGCAGTTTTCCAGACCCCGCCTTCGCCGCGCCCATAACCACCTCCGAGAACAACCGCCTCCAGGCTGCGTGCGGAAAAAACGCCGCGCACCCCATCGCGAACTTTGTGGCAGGTTTGTTCGAGGCGCTCCTCCAACTCGGACGCGCCGTCAACCGTGAATCGCTTTGTCATTGCGGTAAAATTTCCAACCTTCCCGGAACCCTTCGAGTCGCGCGCGCCGCTGCTCCCATCGGATTCGCGCGGCGTGCTTCCATTCATTGAGTCGTCCGTGCCGGGCGCAAAATCCAAAATCCCGGCGAACGTCATTGATCCAGCCAAGGAGCACGGTGCGGGGCCAATTAATTCGGGCCGGCGAAGAATCCCAAACGGCCGCCAGCGCCCTCGCTTCCCCGAAAGATCGCTTGTAAGCCTGGACGGGCGTGTAATTGTGCGAGTGCATCACCTCCGAGCCGGGACAATACACAACGCGATAGCCCTGGGCGCGACACCAGCGGGTATATTCGTCATCTTCGGAATATTGCATCGAGTCAAGAAAACCGCGGCGCGCCCAGATGTCCTTGCGCAAGCCGCTGCTGACCATGCTGAAAAAATGCTCCCACCTGGCGGACTCGCGCCCGGCTCCAAAACAGCGATCGTAATCGTGCCAATAAACCGCGCGGCAACCCGGACGGGGAATTTGCCGTCCGAAAACCGCCGCCGTCATCGGGTCCTGCAATTGCGCCACCAGCGGGCGCAGCCAGTGATTTCCCTGCGGCGCGGCGTCCGCGTTGAGGAAGACGGCGAATTCCGAGCGCGACAATTGCATCCCGTGATTCATGACGCGGCTGGGATTATATTCGTGCGGCTGGATTTGGACAAAGTGCCGCGGCGAATGTTGCCGGATCAGTTCGACCGACCCATCGGCGGAACCGGAGTCAATAACAATAAGCTCCCAGTTTTTGTAATCCTGCACCCAGAGGGCCGGCAAAGTTTCGCGCAAGGCCCACGCCTCATTGAACGAACGAATTATAATTGTGACCAAGGGGTCATTCATCAGCACTAGATTTGCCGCAAATCCCAATCGCAACAATCCGTTGAAGACCCCAATTTCACACGGGTTTGCACCCCTCCGGGAAAAACGAAGCGGCGCCGCGAAAAACTTTTTCCGGGCGCCGTTGCGGTCCATATCTGGACGTTGATTTAGAAGGAATAACTGATGCCGAGGGCGACGGCCGGCCAGATTTCGGCGTAGCGGGCGTCATGCTTGATTTCCCCGCGCACTTTTTCCAGGTCCGATTGGAAAGTGGGGGAGGGAGGGCCGGATTCGGTTCCACTGAGGCTGACGCGGGGGCTGCCGGTGTACATCGCGCCCAGGTTGCCGGTTAAGGCCCAATGGTGGGCATGGTCAAAATAGAGGAGATTACCGCCGATGCCGATGTAGGGATCGGCGGCTTGCTGGCGGATCGCCAAATCAATGTTGCCCATGTAATGATTTCCGTTGAGGGTCAACGGGCCGTTGGCCGAGCCGCCCAACTCAAATTGATTGAGGACCAGGCCGGCGCTGGCGTGAAACGAACTGTGTGTCCAGGGGAAAACATCCACGGTCAGCGACTCGTACAGGAACTGAAGCCTCGCATCATAGTTAACGTCCTTGATGGTGGTGTTGGCGGAAACGGAAACATAATCGGCGCCCAGGGTCGCGCCCAGGTGGTCCATAAAGCGCCAGCCGAAAGACGCGCCCGGCCCGAGTGTGCTGGCGTCCAGCCCGATGGAGAACGGGCGGTAGGCGGGAACATCGGGCGTGGGAGCAGGCGTGGCTTGTGTTGCGATCACCGGCGCCACCAGCAGGGCGGCGGCGGGAATGACGTGTTTGAGAGGGATGTATTTCATAGTTTGCTAACGATTGATGTTAGTTTGACACGATTTTCGTTTCGCGCGTCAGGCCGGATCGAAGATGACACCGGTCACCTTTGAGACGGATTTGTGCGCTTGGAATTCTATTTACAGCCCGCGAATGCGATTGACAAGCAAATTTGCCTGTCCGAATTACGCGGCGACTTCCTGGGGTGCCGTGCGGTTTCGCTCCCGTGCCAACAGAGCGTCGCGGGTCATCAACCGGAATATATCGGGGATCGCGGTGACTTCGGCGGGAATCTCGGTTTGATTGGTGCAGAGCGCGGCGTAGCTGTGTTTGTCCGAGGGATGATAGCCGTGCATGCCTTGAATGGGCCTGGCCCCCATGTCGCTCGGAACGATGAGAACTCCCTCCTTCACGAGGAAGATCAATTCACCGAAATGCCGGTCCTGAAAAAGCGCGCCAAGCGAGGCCAGTTCCGAGTCGTCCACAATGCGGCCCTCCGGCACCGCGGACAGGCACTGGGTCACAAGCTGTCGGGCGCGTTCATTGAAAAACCAAAATCGCGCCATGGTCGAATCGTACACCACCGCGTAGTCCACACCAAAACGAAGCGGCAACGCCTTGACCACCGAGCGCAGGTCGAGGAGTTCATCGCAGTTGGCCATGCCGTGATCGCTAAAGACGTAAAGACGAATTTCGGCGTAATGCCGGGCGGCGGCCGCCAGTAATTCGTCGATCCATTTCTCGTAGAGGCGAAGTTTGGCGGAGATTTCCGGCGAACGGTTGCCGACGTAATGGAGGAGGCCGTCGAGACCGGGCCAATATTGGAAGGCAAAATCGATGCGCTCGGATTGCACATCCGCAATCAGCGCGGCGAGGCTGTCGGTTTCGCTGCCGGAGGGATCGCTGACGTGATACGGAATGCGATGTTCTTCAAGGAAATCAAATATGTTCGGGCCTCTGTTCATCCCGCCGGGTTTTAAGGGGTTTTTTTTCTCCGAAAAATCGAAAAGCGAAATGTGCTCGAAGGGGATGTTGTAAAGATCGAAGTAGCCCCGGAAATTGAGCCGGCTTTTGACGAGGCGGGAAAGAAAACGCCGAAATATCCGCCGCCTGGTAATCACGGAAGGCAACCAGCGGAAGGGCCGAAGCGATTTGAAGGGGGAGTTCTGCGGGTCATAGACGAAATAATTCCAATTGCGATGTTCAACGGGCCAGCGTCCTGAAAGTATCGACGGCACACAGGCGGAACTGTATCCGAAGACGGAGGTCAGCCGCTTGCGATTCGGAGCGCGGTCGCTCATGAAGGGGTCGCGTTTCAGGATCTCCCATCCGCAGGCGTCGATAAATGCGAAGAGGGGCAGCAGGGCTTTCACGCCATGACCTTTGGGCGTCGTGAAGAGTTTCGGGCGCCGCTTTTTTTGGGCAAATTGCGGATGGGAATCGAATAGGCCAACGAAGCGGCGCGGCTCCAAACGACCAACAGCGAAACGGCGCGGGGAAATCCACGCGTCTTCGAAAGGAGGTTCCCGGATGGCGCGGTGTCCATCTGTGTCATCAACGTCATACGCAGATCCTTCGCCCGTATTCCCCCAAATCCGGATCGGTGCGCTCATTCCAATCCCATTGGAACCGCGGCGTGGAGTCGAAGCATGAAAAGAATTGCATCCGGCCCCGCTTTGCTATGGCCGCCAGATAGTCTTCCGCCTGGATTGCGTGCCTGGCTTCATGGCGAGGGCAGGAAAAGAGGGCAACCAGCGACATCGGGCCGGCCCCTCGGGAAACTACCATGCGAATCCATTGTTTGACGCTGGAAGCCAGCGGGCCGTCGTTGCAGGAAATAAAGATAATGTTTGCCTTGGACGCCTCGACCGCGGCGATGCGGCGCAACCTCGGGATGTTGAGGGATTTAAGATTGGCAAGCTCTGTCCGGATTCGCCAATCCTCCCCGAGGTTTTCGCCCAAAATATCGCAAGTCTCCTTAGCGCGTTTGCCGGCGGCGACGTCCTCGTAGGCGATGAAAACCCCTACGCTAAGCTCAATATGTGAAACGGAAGAATCAAGAAACAGTGTGTTTGGCGTGTAACGCATACCTCTTTAATTACGACAAATGAGCTTTCGTCTAAATGGGGTGTGCGCCCCGAATTTTGCGAAATTTGGGGCGGAAAATTATTTGAAGTGCGGCCTGGGCCCGGGCGGCGGCGCGACGGCAGGGGCCTGCACCGGGAGCTGCAAAGGGATGGACGGCGCCCACTTTTTCCATTCGTCTTTGGATTTTTCACTGAGATCAAAAAGCGCTCCGTCGGCGGCCGGCGCTCCGGGATCGGGCGGGGTCGCGAACGCAACACCGCCGCCCAGGAGGGATTCGGCGGATTCGGCGCTGATCTCGGCGCCTTTGAACAAGCCGATGTGGAAATCGACTCCGCCGGCGTTCCAAAAGACGGAATTCTCGCGCACCAACGGGGCGTAATCATGGCGAATGCGCGCCCGGATCAATACGGCATGGCCATCGGGCGCCAATTGGTATCCCGTCACCTCGCCCACTTGAATGCCGCGATAAAAAACGGGCGAGGTTTCCTGCATGGAATCAAGCGAGCTGGAACGGATGGTGATGTTCAGCGGGTCTGGCAGGCGTTCCACTGGCTGGCTTTCCGAACCCAAAAAGACATTGGTCGGGGAGCCTTGACCCGGTTGGACGTTAATGTACACGCCGGATACAATGGTTTGCAAACCGCTGATCGTTCCGACTTTGACTTCGGGGCGCACGACCCAAAAAACAGACCCCTCGCGCGCCAGGTTTTTTGCATCCCTGGCGAGGCGCGAGGTGACCTTGACGGATTTTAAATCCGGCGCGAGCGCGACGGTTTTCACTTCGCCAATCTGTGAGCCGCGATATTGGATTTGGGTATTGCCCGGCATTACGCCTTCCACGTTTTGAAAGTAAATGGTGATGAGTGGGCCCGAGGCAATGTAGTCGCGGTAAACGAACCAGACGCAAAGGGCCGCCGCACCCAGGGGAATGAGCCAAAACAACCACGCGGTGCGGGCTTTTTTGATGATGGCTTTGGGAATGGTTCTTTCGGCGACGAGTCTATTCATAGCGCTTTTTGTCCTCCGGGTTATCCCACAACAGGCGCGGGTCAAAAGATAACGTGGCCAGCAACGTCAGCGCCACGACGGCGGCAAATGAAAAGACGCCACGTCCCGGGTGAATCGTCGCTACCTCGCCCATTTCCACGAGCGAAACGCAAATGGCGAGGAGAAAAACCTCCAGCATGTTCCATGGATCAATGATCCGAATGATTTTGTAAATCCACGTCCGGGCTTTTTTCCATCGCGGCCACTCAATCGTCAGGGAGAGAAGCAGCAGGCCGATAATTTTGAGGGCTGGCGAGAGAATGCTTGTGCAAAAAACCAGGCAGCCGATGAAATATTGCTGGCCCTGGAACAGACCCTTGATGCCTTGAAAAATTGTCGTTTGAGAATGCAGGCCGTGGTATTGGACGGTCACAATGGGATAGAGATTGGCGGGAAAATAAAGGATCAACGCCGCAAGCGAGAGCGTGAACGTCCGCAAACGGGAATCCGGCAGGCGATGAAACAGTTTGAAACGACAACGGGAACAACACGCGATCGCCCCTTTCGGAATTTCAGGCGTCTCCTGAACAAGGCCGCAGGTCTCACAGGCGACCAGGGTGCGCGGGGCCGGAGAATTCGTATCCACACCGGTACTTTTCACCTTTTCCACCGGTGGGACAATGGGTGCCCGCACTACACCCGTATTAAGGTCTTCACCTACTTAGCGCATTCGGACGCCTGGCTTAGATTCTAACCACTAAATGCCGGACGACTCGAACAACTTCGTGAAACGCGCATGGAATGCCGCTCGTGGGTTCGCGCTCCGGCAGCCCAACGGGCAGTTTGTGGAAACCGTTGTAGTCGTCTGGCTGACGCTTTCGGTTGCGAGCGTCGTCCTGGCAACGGCCACATGGACCCGGTTTTCGGGAAAGTTGAACACCGCCACTCAAACGGTCGCCATCCGAATGAAACTGCAGGCAATTTACAATCTCCTGCTCCAGGCTGATAGCAGCCAGGGGGCGTACGTCATCACGGGCGACCCGCAATTCCTGCAATCCTTGCAAGCAAGCTCCAAGACTTTGCCGCCGCTCTTTGACCAGCTTGCGGCGCTGGCGCAAAACGACCCCGCGTTGCTCAGGCGGGTGATGGATTTGCACGGGCAGGCCGAGGTGAGTCTCAATTACCAGCACCGCGTCGTCACCGCGCGTCAAGAGCAGGGACAGGCGGCCGCGGCGGCGATTGTCGCGACCGGCGAAGGTCACGCCATGATGGAAGCTATTCGGAAGGACACCGATGAAATCGCCAATGAGCGGGCCGATCACCTGGTTTCCGACCAGGACGGAAGCGCGCGGTTTCAACTCAAGCGGGCGAGCCTGACGGGACTGACCGCCGGGATCCTGGGCATCGGCGCGGGCGTTCTGGCATTCGCGCTTTCGCGCCTGACTGTCAAACACCAGGAGCGCGAACGTGAATTGATCGAGGCGCGCCTCCAGGCGGAGCGGCGCAGCCAGGAAAAAACGGCGTTCCTGGCGAACATGAGCCATGAAATTCGCACGCCGATGAACGCCATCCTCGGGTTCAGCGAGCTGCTGGAGGAGGATTTGCGCGGGTCAAAACATCGCAATTATCTGCAATCCATCCGCCGCAGCGCGTCGTCGTTGCTGCAACTCATCAATGACATGCTGGACATGTCGAAGATCGAAGCGGGCGTGCTGGAATTGCGGCCGGAACCGATTGACCCGCGGGAAGTCTGCAATTTTATCCAAAGCGTCTTTTCAGAAACGGCGGCCCGGAAAGGTTTATGGATGTCCTGCAAGATTTCGGACGATTTGCCGCGCGCTCTGTTGCTGGATCGCATTCGCCTTCGGCAAATCCTGGTGAACCTGGTGGGAAACGCCGTCAAATTCACCGATCACGGCGGAATTGAAATACGCATCCGGTCCGAAAAGCAAAGCGGCGGCGGACACGTCACGCTTGTAATCGAAGTTGAGGACACGGGCGTGGGCATTCCGCTGGACCGGTTGGAGGCGATCTTCAAGCCGTTTGTGCAAGCCGGTGCGCATCGAGAAAAAGAAAATCAGGGCGCCGGTCTTGGACTTTCCATCGTCAAACGCCTTGCCGAAATCATGAAGGGCACTGTGACCGCCAGCAGCATGCCGGGACGGGGCTCCGTCTTTCACCTGCGTTTTCCCGATGTGCCGGTTTCGGCGCGGCTGCCTTTGACCGAGCAGGCCAAAGAGCGCGCGGCGACGGATTTCAACACGCTCCGCCCGGCCAGGTTGCTTGGCGTGGATGACAACGAAGCCAATCGCCACCTCCTTGGCGCAATGTTTGCCGGTTCGCATCATCGGCTGTTCCTGGCCGCCGGCGGACGGGAGGCGGTGGAAAAAGCCCGCCAACTGCGGCCGGATATTATTCTGCTGGATATTCGAATGCCCGACATGGACGGCTGCGAAGTTCTTAATGCGTTGCGGAAAATTCCGGGACTGGAATTGATCCCGGTGATCGCGATCACGGCTTCAGGATTGATCAGTGAAGAGGACGTGATGAAGGCGCAATTCAGTGGATATGTGCGCAAACCGTTTAACCGCCAGGATATTTTTGACCAACTCGCGCAATTTCTGCCGCCGCCAACGAACCGGGAAAAGGAGGCCGCCAGCAAACCCGAAGAGAGCGACGCGCCGGACTCCGGTGTTCCGCACGAGGTCCTGGTGGAAGTGCAGCGGTTGATGAATGTCGAATGGCCTTCGGTGCGGGACAGCGTTGCCATCAACGAGAGCAAAGCCTTCGCGTCCAAGCTGGATGTGCTGGGGCGGCGCTGGAGTTGCAAACCGTTGATTGAGTACGCGCGAACGGTTCGGCGCCACGCCGAAAGTTACGCGGTGGTCGATCTCGAAAACGCGCTGCTCGAATTTTCCAATGTGTCTCAGGACTTGCATCGCCGGGCCTCCTTGACTGCCGTCACATGAATGCTTTATTGAAGAACTTTGGTCCCGCAACGCTGGAACTCCTGAAGCGGCGGCGCGTCCTCGTCGTGGACGATCAATGGACGAACATCCAGAGGGTCGGGTCGCTTCTGGGTGAATTAGGCGTGGAAATCATTCCCGCGCTCAACGGCAAGGAAGCCCTCGATCGGGCCGCCACCTGCGCCCCGGATTTGCTTTTACTCGATTTTATCATGCCGGGCATGGATGGCTGCGAGGTTTGCCGGCGTCTCCGCGAGACTGTGGACGGCAGGGAAATACCGGTCATTTTTCTCTCGGCGGCGGATGACAAGGACCTCGTCGTCCGCGCATTGGCGGCGGGTGGAATGGATTATATCACCAAACCGTTCAACTCGGCCGAGTTGCTGTCGCGGGTTCGCACGCAACTTGCGCTGAAGTCCGCCCGCGATGAACTGCGGCAATTGGCGGAAGAGAAGGACGAGCTTCTTGGCATGTTGACGCACGATTTGAAAAGTCTTCTCGGCGGGATCAATTTGAGCGCCGGCCTGGCGCACGACCGCCTTGCGACGGGGGGGGAAACAGCGGTCGCGAACCTCGCGGGGGACATTGCGGAAGGGAGCGCGCGCCTGCTCTCGTTCGTCAAACAATTTCTGTCAAACGCCGCCGCCGACCATGAGAGCGTCGGGAACCCGGGCGTAGCCGCGCCGGTGGGCCGCATTCTTGTAACGGATGACCAGCCGGAAAATATTCAGTTGGTCGGGGCAATGTTGGGGCGGTTGGGACATGAAATCATACCGGCGACGGACGGCGCGACGGCGCTGAAGCGAATGGAGTTGAAGGCGCCGGACCTCGTTCTGCTGGACTTGCTGATGCCGCGCATGGATGGGTTTGAAACCTGCCGCCGTCTTCGGGCCGCGGCTGGCGGGAAGGACCTTCCCGTGATTTTCCTTTCCTCGGCGGGGGACAAGGATTTCATCGTTCGCGGTTTGCGGGCCGGGGCGGTGGATTATGTAACGAAGCCGTTCCACCAGGCGGAATTGGTCCTGCGGGTGCAAACACAATTGGCGTTGAAATTTACCCGTGACCGCCTCGCCCAACTCGCCTCCGATCGCGAGCAATTGGCGGGGCTGCTCGCGGACGATTTCAAGAATCAACTTGAAACGACTCTCGGCCAGGCCCGCTCGTTGAACCATCAGACGGAAGGACGCCCGGACGAACGGGTCGCGCAGTTGGCGTCGAACATCGCTCGTTCCTCCGCGCAATTGGTGGAGTTTGTGACCGGCTTTCTCAATGCGGCGGGCAAAAAGCTCGCTTTGCATCCCGTTCCCTTGAGTTTTTGCAATGCCGTAAAAGGGACGGTCAAACGTTATCTCGAATCGGCGCGGGAGAAGGAAGTGCGCCTGGTGGTCGATCCGCCCCCAATGGAGAACGACCTCGTGCTGGCGGACGAATTGGCGGTCGATCGAGTGCTGGATAATCTTGTCTCCAATGCGCTGAAATTCTCACCGCGCCAAACCACCGTGCGCCTTTCCGTGCAATCCACCGCCTGCCAGGTCCAATGCCGGATTGCCGACCAGGGGCCGGGGTTTACGCCGGAGGACAAAACGCGGATGTTCCGGCGGTTCGGCCGTCTCTCGGCGCGTCCCACCGGCGGAGAAGGTTCCACCGGCCTGGGCTTGAGCATCGTGCGCAAACTGACGCGGGCGATGGATGGAGAGGTCACTTGTCAATCCGTTCCGGGGCAGGGATCCGTCTTTACCGTCGGCCTTCCCCGGCTCGGGTTGGACTGCAACCAAACCTGACATGGACTTTCTCATTATCGACGATGACAAGACGTTTCGCGACGCCACACGCCTGGTTGTGGAAGGGGCGGGGCATTACGCCGAAGGAGCGGCGAGCGGCGAGGAAGGGCTTGCGTTGTTGAAACAGGAAAAATTTGAAGCCGTCCTGCTGGATGTCCACCTCAACGGCGAGAACGGGCTGGAAGTGCTGCCGCGAATCCAGGAACAAAGCCCCGGCCTGCCTGTGGTGCTCTTTACCGCGGAGGGAAACATCAAGACCGCCGTCGAAGCGATGCGGTTGGGCGCGGTGGATTTTCTCGAAAAGCCGTTTCAACGCGAACACTTTTTGGCGGTGCTGGCCCGGTTGCAACGGTTTCGCCAGATGGGCCAGAAAATCGAGCGGCTGGAACGTGAAGTCACCGAGTCCAAAACGAATTCGCTGGAGCCGGTTTTCAACTTTACGACTCCCGCGATGCAGGAGGCGATGGCGATGCTGATGCGCGCGGCAAAAACACCCGCGTCGATCCTCATTCTGGGGGAGAGCGGCACGGGGAAAAGCGTTGCCGCGCGCGCGATTCATCAGAACAGCCATTTGGCGGACAAGCCGTTCGTCACGGTGAGTTGTCCGAGCCTTTCAAAGGAGTTGCTGGAAAGCGAACTTTTCGGCCACGTTCGGGGCGCTTTCACCGGGGCGGTCAAGGACCATTGGGGAAAAGTCAGGGCGGCGCACGGCGGAACGCTTTTTCTGGATGAAATTGGCGATTTGCCAATGGAGATCCAGCCAAAGCTCCTGCGCCTGCTGCAAGAGCGCGAATATGAACGGCTGGGGGATAACACCGTCCATACCGCCAACGTGCGGGTGATTGCCGCGACCAACCGAAATCTCAAGGAGCGCGTCGCGGCGGGGTTGTTTCGCGAGGACCTTTTTTTCCGGCTCAATGTCATTACGGTTGAAGTGCCGCCATTGCGTTTGCGCCCGGATGACTTGGAGCGGCTGACGGACCATTTTCTCAAACATTTTTCCCAACAGTGCGGACGCAAGCTCGACGGCTTCTCGCCCGATGCCATGGGCTGGATCCGGCGCCATTCGTGGCCGGGGAATCTCCGGGAGCTTTGTAACGCGATCGAGCGGGCGGTGATCCTCGCCGGCGGCGATACGATTCTTCCCCAGGACTTGCCGGCGGAGTTGAGCCGGTCCGGTTCTACCAATGGCGCGCCGATGGATGACCTCAAGGCCGGGTCGCTTGTTTCGCTGGAGCAACTGGAGGAGGCCCACATCCGGCGAGTGCTGGAGCGAACCGCGCGATTAACCGAAGCATCCGAGATTTTGGGGATCGACCAGGCGACTTTGTATCGAAAACGGAAAAAGATCGGGCTGGAGTAAGTTTGGAAGTGAAAAATTCGTCAAAAATCGTCAAAA
Organism: Verrucomicrobiia bacterium; assembly: GCA_036272955.1. Classification (GTDB taxonomy): domain Bacteria; phylum Verrucomicrobiota; class Verrucomicrobiia; order Limisphaerales; family Palsa-1400; genus DATAUD01. The sequence goes on along the minus strand of DATAXU010000083.1, from coordinate 34,036 downwards.
AACGACAAAAGCCTGGCGAAATATAAGCAATATTCGTGCCGACAATCGTTGGTATTGCGCTTTTTGGGACTTATCGTCCGACCACGAGAACATCGAGGAAGCCGGGGCCGCCGCGACTGCGCCGTTGGCCGGCAGGCGTGCTCGAGTCAGGGGCTGGCGCGCCGGGCATGGGTTCGGTGCAGATCAAAACGATTCGATTGTTTTTCGTATCAAGAGACAAGGTTTTGCAGCCGGGCTTGGTTTGCACGGTTTGTTCGACAGCAAAACTCGTGGGGCTGCTTTCCTTGATGACGGTTAGCGTGCCGTCGCGTTGCGAACTGAACGCCTCCATCGTGGCAGGATTGAAGCCGCCGTTGTCGGTGCCGTTGCCGATGGGCAGCGTGGCGAGCACTTTTCCGTCGTCTGCATTCACCACGACGCAGACATTGGGTTTGGCGCACATGGCGAACAGAATGTGATTCTTTACGTCCAGAGCGAGGCCGCCCGGTTCGCCGGCGGTGTCGCCGAGATCGTATTTGGCAATGACTTTGAGCGTTTTGACATCAATGACGGCGATTTTCTTCTCGTCCTCGACATTCACATACAATTTTCCCTGCCCGTCGCTCTGGGCCTGCTCCATTGCGCCGCCGACATCCACAGTGCCGACCACTGAACCGTCCTTCGGGTCGATTATCGTAATGCTGGGCGATACGTGGCTGAAGATATAGACGCGGTCCGTCAACGGCTCCAAGAGAATGCCGTCGGGACGGCCCTGGACCTCGATGCTCTTGATTTTCTGCATCGTCTCCGTGTCGAACATGCCGATTTGGGCGCTGCTGCTGAAACCGTGATGCGTGGCGGAGTCAATGGCGACGCCGTGGCCGCTGATGTTGGTGATTGCGCCGATATATTTATGGCTGTCCAGATCGAAAACGAAGGTCTGGTCGCCCCGCGGGACGTAAACTCGCCGGGCGTCGTTGTCGGCATAGACGTAATCGATGCGGCCCTTGCCCATGAGTTGGGTGGTGTCGAGAACCTTGTAAGGAGTGTTGGAGTCCTGGGCGGGCACGTTGCCCGCGAGCAGGCCGAGGCCAAGGCCAAGCAAAATGCGTGAGAGCTGTGTCAGTTTTCTCATAATCTCTGGCGGCAGATTGGCAGGCAAAAATGAAAAGAACCATAGTTTCATAATGACAGTTTTGTCATGGACCTCTTGCGCATGGTGTCTAAGTACGACGATTTCGAGGATTATTTCGGGTCGCGTTGGAATTGCTATTTGAGCGACATCATTGCGACAATTCCGATTCCCCTGAAGTTCGCTAAAGACCAGTTTGAAAGCGGAATCGCCGTAAGGCTACTGAACGAATTTGCGGCGGACCCGTATCCGTATTTGGATGAGGCCACACGGAAAAAATGGACTCCGTGCATTCGGCCCTCTATTTTCAGCAAGGCAGATGACAACACGGGAACGCGTAGCGGGGTTCCGAGCATCCTCTTTTTAAGACCAGAGGACGTGTTTTTACTGTGGTAATTTTGAATTCGGGAATGAGGCTTTTTGGATACGAGTGGGAAAAGCGATAAAGCGAAAAAACCCAATAAAATCAATGGTGTGGTGAGGGTTTAAGCAATCGGGAAAAAGGGCGCGAAATGGGTCAAATTGGAATTTTCGGTCCTCTGCTCTACCCACTGAGTTATCCTGCCTCAGACCCATCGGCATCTCACGTTGGGCCGATCACGTTGGCAAGACGGAATGGGAAGAATGGAAAGCCTGTTTAAAATCTGGAAATATCAACAGACTTTGGTTACGGTTCCTTCATGAGCGCGGTTGAAGTCATTTCAGAAATCAAAAAGCTGGCCCCCGTCCAAAAGCGGAAGGTGTATCGGTTTGTAGATGAGCAATTGCGCCGCGAGGAAGACCGTCTGGACAACGAGATGGCCGACCGCGCTTCGCAGGAAAAAGGCGAAAACGTTCCGTGGGCTGAAGCCCGCAAACGGCTCGGATGGAAATGAGCCAGTATCGTTTGGAAATCCGGCCGTCGCTTAGCGAAGGAATTTAAGCGTCGAGCAGATCACCGACCGATTGAAGTGCCGGCAGACGATTGCAGATCACCTTTAACGTCACCAAAATCGGCATGGCCAAAAGCCCGCCAACAATTCCCCACAGCCACGCGAAAAACATCAGCGCCACGAAAATGATCACAGGATTGAGCCGAAACCGGTACCCCAACAAAAACGGCGTAAAAAGGTCCGCCTCCAGCACGTGCCAGCAAAGGTAAATGGCCGCCGGCAACAGGCCGCGCACGAGCGTGTCGAATGACAGCAGCCCGGCCACCGCGACGACGAGAATGCCAGCGATGGGGCCGAAATACGGGATATAATTGACAATAGCCGCCAAGGCACCCCACATCATGGCGTTGGGCATTCCGGCAAGGTGCAGGGTAAAGCCAACGCAAACTCCAAGCCCAACGTTAATGAGGCTGACAGCAAACAGATACCTGGAAATATTCTGCTGAATCTCGTGAGTCATCTCAACCGCCTCCTTCTTCGACCCTTCTTTTTGCAGGACGTGAACGAGCCTCGGGGTAAAGCGATCCCCGGTGGCAAGAAGCAGAAACAAAAGCACGCCTGTTTCGATCGAGCCGGTGAATACACTGCCGGTCCATGTGAAGACCGTGCCGGCAATCGCGCCGCTGGGAATTGGGGTGGGGGAAGGCTCCGCATTTTTTTCGGTCAATTTGCCATCCGTGCTCTGTACGGCGGCGATCAGGCGGGAGAACGGACGAAAGACCCGGTGGTATTTCTCCCGCAAGTGGGGGAGAGATTCGGGAGCAGTGCGCACCCAATCGCTGACCGGATGCGCCAGATTAACCAGGCCCCAACCAAGGCCGGCGACGAGAATTCCCAGGAGGATGGCGGCGGAAAGGGGGGCGGGAACGCGGTGGGCACGCATCCAGGTCATCGGCGGGTATAATGCCATGGAGGCGACCCAGGCGAGCAGAACGGGCAAGACCACCGAGGACGCGCAATAAAACAAAAGAAGGAACCCGGCGCAGGTAACGATCAGCCGGGTGGCGTGCGATAGCGTTTCCTCCGTTTCATGAGCACCCTTTGCGTGAGAAGGCCGTGATGGATGCCGTTCAGCGCGCGAGTCCTCTTTGTGAGGCGGGGGCGTTGTAGGAGGGGTTGATTCCATGGTTTTCACACACAGTTACACTCTTTTGCGCTGAATCAAGCGAATAAGTATGAGGACGATGGCAATGACCAGCAGGATGTAAATGAAGCCGCCGAGGGTATAAGAGGAGACAATCCCCAGAAGCCACGCGATGATCAGGACTAGCGCAATCGTGTAGAGCATACCTCCTTTTCTTTTAGCTTGTTGCGTGCCGCAGGCGCGCCAAACAGAGAAGGAGACCCGGATTGCAATTTGCAACCACGCGCCTTTCCGGCTCCTTGCGGTTTGCAAAACGATTTGAAACGAGACCGGCGAAAGGGATGTGGCATGGCCTGTGCAGGGTTTTAGGTGGGTGGCGGCTTCCCCTGTTTTCCTGGCTGGCATCCAAAACAAACAAAAGAAAGGTTCACTGTGAAAAGAGGTATCGGATTAGCCCTATTGGCCGCCGGGATTGCATTGACAGTTTATGGCATCAACGCATCCAACTCGGTGGGGTCGGATTTTTCGCGCATGTTCAGTGGCTCACCCACGAACAAGACGATTTATTTGCTGGTCGGAGGAATCGCCGCGATTGTGGCGGGCGCCGTTCTCAGCCTTACAAGCCGATCGGGGCCTCGAAGCTCCTAACGAAAAATTAAAAAGGGCGGACACGGATGTCCGCCTCTTCCTTCTTTCTGTCTTTCTCCTCGCCGATTACTCCCCGGACAATCATGCAAGCGCGTTGTGACGCACTAATTATGAATGGCGGCCGACGGTCGGCGGCGGCGTTGCGGGCGTGCCGTGGACCGGCGGGGGCGTCGAGGGAGCGCGCACTGTCGGATTTCCTGGAACCTGGGCCGGGGCCGGCGTGCCTTGGCCGGGGGGAGTGGCTGATGGAACTCCGCCAGGAAAGCTGCTGGATGGGACGCCCCCCGGGAAAGCGCTCGATGGCACTCCGCCAGGATTGGCTACGGTAGGTCCGCCGGGATTTACCGGGGTGGGGCTGCCCGGATTGAAGGGCGTTCTGCCGGCTGGATTCACAGGCGTTGCGCCTCCGGGCGCAATGGGGCTTCCTGGAGTAATAATTCGGCCTTGTATCGTTCCGCCGGGTTGTATGACTTGTCCTTGCACGATTCCGCCGGGTTGGATGGCCTGTCCCTGGACGGTTCCGCCAGGCGGAATTGTACGACCTGGCGGCACGGCGCCTGGCGGAATGACAGGTCGGACGGCCGGAGGAGTCACGGGTCTGACGGGGGCGGGCGTCGTCGAGTTTACCTGAGCGGCGCAGACCAAGCCGATTGTTGTGCCTGCGAGAATGGAAAGGGTTCTGAGGGTTTTTAGGTTTTTTATTTTCATATAATTACAAATCTTCCCGGGTTTTTATGAGCATCACTAATGCCGCCGGTTTCAGCGGGGGGCGTCCTGATTTCAGATGCAAAATGCAAATTTCCGGGCGCTACTAATGCATGTTGCAACGAGTTAAGGGGTTAGAAATCCGGGTTTCGCGCTCAGGGAAGCCGTTGGCATGAGGTTAGCTAAAACGGGCGAACGAAAGGTTTGACAAACAAAATTATGAAGACATGGCAGAAAATCACGGTAATCGGACTCGTTGCGTTTGTGGGTTCTTCCACTTCGATGCTGGCGCAAAACGCCACGGCCACGACTCCACCACCCAGCAACCAGGGGCAGGACACGCAGCCGGATCTCTATCACGCACAGGAATGGTCGTTGGACGTTTTCGGCACGGGCACTGTGGGAGAGCACACGCTGGAACACTTCAATCATCACAACGTACGGCATGACGGACGGTTGGGATTGGGAGTGGGCGCGAACTATTTTCCTTGCCGTTATTTGGGATTTGGCGTGGACGCGTTTTCGGAGAGCACATCTGGCAATGTCGTTCAGGACGTTTCCGGGGAGATTATTGGGCGGCTGCCGATCGGCAACACGCCGCTTGCGCCGTACGCGTTTATCGGGGGCGGACGCCAATTTGAAGACTATTACCAGTGGGAAGGACATGTGGGAATCGGGCTGGAAGTCCGCTTCGTGCAGCATGTGAGCTTTTTCCTGGATGCCCGTTATGTGATGACGCAAACCAGCCCGAATTATGGGCTGGGGCGCGCGGGATTTCGGTTTAGTTTCTGAGAATGGAGTATTCGCCCCATTGTAGGGAACGGGGCGGGCGGCTAGGTTCCCTTCGGAAAAATAAAAATTAAAATACGAACTTGAAAGAGATTATGAGCAAATTACGCGAAACGTTCCTCGAAGAAGCGGCAGACCTCTATGACGCGGAAAAACAACTTCTCAAGGCCCTCCCCAAAATGACGAAGGCGGCGGAGCATCCAGAATTGAAGGAAGCCTTCGAATCCCACTTGACAGAGACTGAGGAGCACGTGCGGAGGCTGGAGCGGGTGTTCGAGATTTTCGGCCACAAGGCGAAGGCGAAAAAATGCAAGGCCATGCAAGGCCTGACCGCCGAGGGTGAGGAACGCATCGCCGATGAGGCGGGCGATGCCGCGTTGATTTGCGCCGCACAAAAAGTCGAGCATTACGAGATTGCCGGTTACGGCTGCCTGCGGACGTGGGCGTCGCTGCTGGAAGAGGAGGAAGCGGCCGATCTTTTGCAGGAAACGTTCGACGAGGAGAACGCGGCGGACGAACACTTAACCTCACTCGCGGTCCAAATGATAAATTCGGCCGAGAATGAGGCTGAGGGCGAGGACGAAATGGAAGAAGCGAGCACGCACAAACGCGCATCGCATTAAGGGATCGTCCTGGGGAAGAAAAGGAGCAGCGTCAATGTCTTGACGCTGCTTTTTTCTTTTCCTGTTAAAAATCAAACCACACGCGGTAGAAGCGGTGGAGATTGGTCGCGCCGATGATGTCCGATTCGCCGTCGATGCCGTTGGTGCCGATGACGGGCGCGCCAAAATTCACCCAGGCGGGCTGGCTGAGATTGTCCTTATATTGCAATTGGTACGGCTCGTTGATGAAGGAATTCCAAGTGAACGAGAATGTGGCGCCGGCTTTGTGCGGGGGTTGGATCGCAGGACGCGCCAGTCCGAGGCTGAATATCGTGCCGTCTCCGCCGGTGGCGAGGTCGTTCGTGCCGCCGTTGGAGGTGGTGCCGTAAAGGGAATCGTCCCGCCCCTGCCATAACACGGCGCGAGGGGTGGCGCCGTCGAAACTGCCATTGAAGGAGAGCAGGGTTGTGAAGGTCCCAGTCGGGGTGAGTTGGAATATGGTGCCGAAAATGGCGGGGAATGCGTTGGTGTCATCGTAAGCCTCGGCGATGCCGCCCGATGCGGCCATGCCGTAGAAATTGCCGTCGCGCGCCAGCATCAAGCCGCCTTCAGGCTGGACGATCAGCCCGCCGAGAATGCTGACCTGCGGCCAGTCGCCGTTGGTGACGTCAAAAGCAAACAGGGGTGTCAAAGCGCCGGCGGAGGTGATTTTAAAAACCGTCCCGTATCCCAGGCCGCCGTTGAGGGCGAGATTTCCGCCCTGGGTTGTTGTGCCGTAGAATTGGCCGTCGGCGCCCTGGACCAAACCTGCGCGGGGATAAGCGCCGTCGGCGGCGCCGGCAAAGGCATAGAGGTTTGTGAAATTGCCGGCGGGGCTGATGACGAAGACGGACCCGAAATTATTGCTGCTGCTGACGGAGGTGGTGCCGTAGAAATTGCCGTCGGTCCCTTGCGTGAGGGCGCCCAATGGGCGGAGGCCGTTGTTGGCGGCCAGTGCGTAAGACCATTGGATATTGCCGTTGGTGTCCATTTTGAAAATGTCGCCGCCCTGGGCGCCGGCGGTGTTTGTGACGGTGCTGCCGTAAAGGAAACCATCGGAGCCGAGGCACAACGAAGACTGAGGGTAGGCGCCTTCGGCATTTCCGGAGAGGAACGAATAGATGGTGTTGAGGGCGCCGTTGGTCGTAATGCGAAAGACGGCGCCGAAACCGTAAGAGCCCCCCAATTCCGCTGTGCCGTAAAGATTGCTGTCGGGAGTCTGAACGAGGCCGCCCACGGGATTCGCGCCGTCGGTTCCATCCGTGAAGGAATAGGTCCAGGCGAATGTTCCGTTGGTGTTGATCTTATAGACTGTGCCGGCGTTGTTGTTGCCGCCGAGGGCGGTGGTTCCATACAAGTAACCGTCGCTGCTCTCGATCACGCCGGATTGCGGCACGGCGCCGCTGGTGGAACTGTTGAGCGAGGCGAGGGTGGTGAATTGGATATTGGAAACCATGACGGGGACGTTGGTGACCGTGAGGGTGACGGGCGAGCTTTGAGCGGAACAGCAGGTATTTGTGACGTTGACGTAGTACGTGCCGGCGTTGGTTTGCCGGGCATCGACGATGTTGAGGATGTGGTTGGTGGCGTTGGTAATGGCCTGGTTGTTGAAATACCACTGATAGCCGAATGCCGTTTGACTAGAAATATCAACCCCAAAGGTGGCGGTGAATGTCGCGGGGACGGTCTGGCTCTCCGGTGGGACAAGAATGACCGGCTGCTGTGCCCGGAGAATGCCGCACGAGAGCATGAGTGCCATTGTCAGAATAATCTGTAACTTATTGCGGCAGAAGTTGATACTATAATTACCGATTGTTGTATTCATTCGTTAAACGAACCGAATTGGTGTTACGTTAGTTGTGTGTCCCGGCAGTTTAGACTGCCTTCGCGAATTTGCAAATGGTAACGCAAGAGCAATTCTCAAGCCAGCGTTTTCAACCTTTGCGGGCGAGCCGGAATTGGTGGAGGACCTGGTGGGCGACCTCCCGTGGGGAACGAAAGCCGGTGTGTATCATGGCGTCGGCCTGATGATACGCGGGGGAACGTTGTTGGAGCAATTCGCGGATTTTTTCGAGGGGATCGGCGGATTGCAGCAGGGGGCGATGGGTCTGGGTGCGGACGCGGTCCCAGATCGTTTCCGGCGAGGCCCACAAACAAACGACCAGCGCATGGGATTTGAGGCTGAGGAGGTTTTCGGGATTGGCGACGAACCCGCCGCCGGCGGAAATGACGACATTGCGGCGGGAGAGGAGGGAGTGGGCGGCGCTTTCCTCCAATTTGCGGAAGGCTTCCTCGCCATTTTGGGCGAAGATGTCCGGGATGGTTTTACCGGTTTGTGCCTGGATCCATTCGTCGGTGTCGATGAACTCGAAGTGCAGAAGCTCAGCGGCGAGGCGTCCGACGGAGGATTTGCCGACGCCCATGAATCCGACGAGGGCAAGGTTGTGGATAAGGCGCGGATTCTGATTCTGATTCTGCACGGTGCCATTTAACCGCAAAGAAGAGCCGGAAGGCAACCTTGATTAACCTTGATTAGGCTTGATTGGGGCTTGATTGGGGCTTGATTTCAACCACGAAGCGCACGAAGAGCGCGAAGCTGAGGCGAAGGTACCTTGATTAACCTTGATCGGGCTTGATCGGAAGGAAAAATCGGGGACCGCGATTGAGCCCGATTGACTGCGATTGAATGCATCGCCCCACCTTGACCAGGCGATTTCAAAGAACGGGCGCAAAGCGCCATAAACAGTTTGGACTCCCATTATTAGGTGGGAATTCATAATATCTGATGAGATTTCGCCGCTTGAGTTTGCCGGGATTTGATTGTATAGATGGCAAATGATACGGAAAGCCATCATCCATAAGGAGGAGGAAGGGGGTTATTGGGCGGAAGTGCCGTCGTTACCGGGGTGTTATTCGCAGGGGGAGACAATTGATGAGTTGCTGGCCAATTTGCGCGAAGCTGCGCAAGGGTATCTGGAGGTGTTGCGGCAGGAGGGGCGTTTGCCGGAGCCAGAGGTGGAAATTGCCGATCTGGCCGTATGAGGCCAATCACAGGGAAGGAGTTGTGCCGGCGGTTAGGCGAGGCCGGGTGGGTGCTCAAACGCATTCACGGCAGCCACCATATCTTCGGAAAGACCGGAGAATGGAAGATTATCAGCGTGCCGGTTCATGGGAATCAAAACATTAAGCCGGGATTGGCCAGCCGAATTGCCAAGGATGCAGGGATAGCTTGGTAAGAGTGTTAAGACCGGGGGCGTTCAGCCTTTACCAGTTGGCGTAGTAAAGGATGTAGGAGGAGGCGTAGCGGGGTTTCATCTGCCGTATGGGCACCCAGGTGACGGAGCCGTCAGGCGCCCTTCCGTTGCCCGCCCTCCGCGCCCAGTTGAGTGGGGGGCCATGGGCGTAATAGGGGAGGCTGGTGACGATCGAACTTGCGCTGTCGGGTGTGGAGTTATTCCGAAATTGTGCCTGGGGGGACGTTGCTCTCGCAGGCTGTAATCGCACTCAGGTAAATCCAATCGGGATCGCTTGGAACAGTTGTGTTATCGCCTGTTCCGGCGGTGCCAGCGGTGATGGGAAAGTGGTAGGGCATGGTTGGAAGGACTTTCCCCCTCCATGTGTGCTCTTCGGCGTGTCCATCCGCAAAGCCGAACGTTGCGCCACCATTGTGATAGTTAGCGGGGGCGTTTGGAAACTCCGGGCTGTAAAAGTTACCCATTTGCATGTAGCCATCATCGAGGGTGAACATCGCTTCGTCGGCAAAAATGAACGCGCCGGCAGGAACGGGACAGGTAAGATCGGACATTTTCGAGTATAGCCTCATTGCAGTATAGTTGGGAGCATTAATAGCCATCATATATACCGCTCCCATTTGGCTGTTCATTGAAACGGAGCGCAACCGCACAACCGACTGTGATCCGTTTTGGTCAGCGGAATCGATATTGTCGCTGGGACATCTGTAAGCACCGATTTGGTTAACCAGATAAGGGGCGAGAAGGCATTGCTGGAGGCCGATAAAGTTGGTGTTTGCAGTCGAATACTTCCAGCTTTCGGCAACGTCAGGAATGCACCAAGCCTCGGCATTTTGGGAGATGCTGAGGGGAGCATTCGGCACCATATAATCGTGAAAGTCATCCGCGTACAGATGCCAAGCCAACATCATCTGTTTTTTATTGCTTATACATTGGGTGGTTAGAGCTTGTTGTTTTGCCTTTGCCAAAGCGGGCAACAAAAGGCCCGCAAGAATGGCAATGATCGCAATGACGACCAGAAGTTCAATGAGGGTGAAGGCATTATCCGCCGACTTGTGGGGAAATAACTTATCTTCGTCTGTCATATTTTTGCTCTCGTAAACCATACCCGAGTTTCGTCGTTCCTGCAAGCAACTCAAAGGAACGACGATTTGTGCGCCTTTGTAAAATGTAAAATAAAAACCGCGGCAGGGAGCGCTCTTGTCGCGCCCCCTGCCGAATTTTTGGCTAACAACGTCATCGCTCCGGCTTACTTGTGCTGGAGGCGATAGAAACTGGTTTCCGCGTTTGTTGGAATCGTTATCGTAAAGACATTAGACGTCTCTGTAATGACGACATTTGTGTCATCGACGAATCCGGCATTACTGGGATTGTCCAGATTGGTGGAAACCTGCAGGTTAAACGAGTTAGTTGTATCAAACTGGTCGGGGCTGGTGAATTCCAGGACCGCATTGGTGCCATTGGCGGGCAACCCAAAACTTGTGATTTTTGGCGATGATGGAGCAACGACTACGAGGGTCACCGGGACGCTCGTGACGGAACCACCGGACGCGTCGCTAACGGTCACAAAATAAGTTCCCGCGTTTGTGGGCACTGTGCTCGGAATCACCAGGCTGGTGGAGTCTGGCGAGGAGGCGACCGTGTTGCTTTGGACCAAGGTTGAAGTGCCGGTGTACCAGAGGTTGGTGAACGGCCCGACGCCGGTTGCGGTTGCGGTGAAGGTTGCTGAATCGCCTACGGCGACCGTGAGGCTAATGGGTTGGTTCGTAATCACAGGAGCGATTTCAACCACACGAACGTTGGAGAAATAGACGGCAGGCTCCGTCGGGCCAACGCCGTTGTCGGCGTAGGGGTCATCATAACCCAGCATGATGCTGCCGTTGGTGTAAGGGGTCGTGTTGGTGCTGGTAAACACAACGGTTTTATTGATGGACATTGTGTAGGCATTGCTCGTGCCGTAGATGACTTGTTTGACTTCAACGTCGGCCCATGCATCGGATTGCGAGCCAGTAATATTAGCCGGTGTGCCGATTCCGGTCGCAGTATAGGGGATCGGGTGTTTATACACGCCTGGTTCGGTTATGGCGCCATTTATGTCCAACACCTGGAACGAACTATTATTTGGCGGAAGGGTCAAGCCAACCTGGTTGGCAAAGTCGGGGAAGCCGCCGCGCGCCAAGGCACCGCCCTGATCAGAAGCGACCAGGAAGAATATCCCGTCCTGGTTTGTGTAACCGCTGCCATAGGGGGCATTGGGCTGGACGATCCAGTCGCAATTGGTTCCCCCGGTGTTGATGCCGTATTGGGCGTATTCGATGGGGTTGCCTTGGGCTTCGGTGAGATTCATGCTGAATCGCAGGGCATAGCTGCCTGCGAAGGTCATGCCTGCCGGGAAGAGATTAACGCCGGCGGCGGTGCTGAAATTGCCGTCCTTGTTGACGCTGACGCGCAAGGCGGTTGTCCAGTGATTTGCGAGCATTGCCTCCGATTGGCCAACGGAGTCGTTGGCGACCGAGTAGCCAAATTCCACGTCAAAATCATTGGTCCCGTTCGCGTCTGGATTACCGCTGGTTCCCGCGGGGCCAATATTGGCATAATTAGAGATGATAACGGGGAGGACGGTGGTAACACCTAGATTGGTGTCCGCAAACGTGAGGTTCCAATTCGTAGCGGCAGAATTGGTCAGGGGATCGGACCAAAGAACCAACTCCGGTGGGAGGGCATTATCAATCAGAGTAAAAGTGGAGCTGTTGGTTGTAACGTAATACGGAATGTTCTCCTGGCTGGTTTGATTTGTTGAAGTGCCCAAGCTGAGGACGATTGTCTTATTGCCTACCGGTGAAGCGCCATACGGAGTTGGCACTGGCTCTCCGACGATATTCGTGATGAGAACCTGGCCGGGACTGATGGTAATCCCAGGGCCGGGGTTGCCTGGAACCAATGTCGTGCCGGAGGAGGTAGGAATTGGTTGCAGGCCGGCGAGATAATCGGAGCCAAAAACGGCGGTGCCGCCATAGGTCAAATTAGTGACCGTATAAGTTCCGGCATTGGTGTCGCCCAATCGGGTGATCACAAAGGTAACGTAGTCGTTGGTCAGGCCTCTATACATTGTGGATCCCGGCGTGCTGGAGATGCTCAGGGATTGAGGGCCGGTATTGGCAATATAAACTGTGTCGGAAGGAGGAACTCCGACGAGATACGCCGAACTGGCGGCCAGTTTCAGCGTCACCGTTGTGGTCGGCCCGATGACAGGGACGGCAGTGGGTGTAATGGGAACGGTTATTGTGATGTTTCCGCTCGCCGAGGTTTGAGCCGGTATTGTGATGGAGTTTGTCGAAGCGACAGTATAGTTTGTCCCTGCGACAGCCGTTCCGCTGAGTGTGTAGTTGATTTTGAGAGGCTCGGTCAGAACATTGGTGTTGAGGGTGATCGTAAACACGCCGGGGGTTGGGCTTCCATAATTCTGCGAAGCGACGGGGGTCGTTGCCTGGACAGAAGCCTGGATTAGAGGCAGAAGCAATTGGAACGTGCCATTTGTGCCGGTCGAGTCGTTGCCGGTAATGCAAGTGGTCGTCAGTCCCAAGGAAAAGCAGCGCATCGAATCGTCGCTGCCGCTAACGCCATAGACATTGTCCGCTTTATCGAAAGCGACGCCGCGAACAGTACATCCCAAAGCGGTATTATACGGGATAGCGTAGAACGTCTGTTCGACAGGAAGGCCGGAAACGCCGTTGACGGACCCAATGGCGCAGATGTCAATGTACCCTCCGGGTCCGCCGTACGCTGCATTTCCCGAAGAGGTTCCCGTGGCTACAAACTGATCGTCGTCAGAGACAGACACTGCGTAAGCGAACCAAAAAGGATCGCCGGTGCCTGAGGTTCCAGCCTGAATACCATCCGCTTGGGCGGTGGCGGAAGAATTAAACAGAATGCAACTTCCATTTGCAGGAGTATCATAAACCCAAAGGCTGGTATCCGAAGTGTTGCCGCGCTCGGAACTGAGGAAAAACTTTCCATCCGGAGCGATCCAAAAGTCCGCGATGACACCGTCAATACCGGGGAAATCCGAGACGACGATACCGTTTGGATTTGGGATGGCACAAGACCCGCTGCTTGGCAAGTCGTTAGGTTCCATAGTAAACTGATTCCATGGGAGAGGAAGAGGGGCATTATTGGAGAAAAAGTTGTACTGAAAAACGGCTTGGTAACCTTGGGCGCGGTTGTACTCGCAAGTATAGAGGACCAAGTTCGTGGCTTCGTAACTGCCTTGCGGTTGAGCGGATGCCACAGAGATCAAGCCGCTAGCGTTAGTTGTAGGACTTCCACCAAACAGAAACATATCCGTGGCTGTGGTGAGCGTGGAGTTGAGCATCCAGACGCCACCGCCGACTGTATTGCCTTCGGCGATACCGGAAGCGTCACTGGCGAAAAGGGTATCGTCTTTATTAACAAAGACGCGATACGGGGCGTAGGTGGTGCTGCCGCCGTAGCGCATTTGGTTTGGACCGGTGCCCGCGACTGGCATGGCGTTCGAACCGTACCCAAAGGCGTCGGAGAAGTCGCCGTTAAGGGCATAAAACCCATAGCCGGTGGTGCGGCCCCCGGCTGGACCTGTACTGTTATTTGCAACGTAAATGGTCCCGAAGTAAGGGGAGGACGGGTTGCGATTGACGGTTACGCCACGGGGGCCGTAGAAATTGACCAATGCATTAGTGCCGTGAGGATTTGGCCCCTGTGTGTTGCCGGGCACGTTGGGATCGATCTGGTATGGGGAACCGATACCGACGTTGAAAACGTATATTTGGAAGTTCGTGTGGCCGGTTAAGTCGAAGCTTTGGAGGCCATTGGTGACCGGACTGGCAGCGGTGCCACCGACGTAATTGCTGACTGTGCCGTTATCGAAAAGATAAGCGACGATGCCGTTGGTCACGGATTCATTCAAATGGTACGTGACAGTGGTTCCGCCGGTCACCTGTACACCGGAGGCATACGGGTGGGCTTTGGCGCTCAATGCCCCAAGCATTACGCCTGCGGCAATACAAAGTAGGTGTCGATTCGTTTTCATAGATTATTCAGTTACCAAACCAAAAACTAAAACCAATATTGCGGTGCCAAGTTGATTGTTGAAAAAAGATTAAATATCAAACGGGCACTTTCGTGTCAACAGCGAAATCAAAAAAAAATCCGATTTTTTAAAAAATCGACCGAAGGTGAATAAACCCCGATGCTACTCTCATGGCACCGAACAACGAGCTGCAGTCAGCAAAAAGCATACCGAAGTACGGGCAATGCAGGAAAATGAAGGACTGCCAGAGGAAGCGTGAGGATTTCTGTCTGGCGAATATGTTCGAAACTCCACAGGGTTGCTGTGTGATTTTGGCCAAAGTGAGATTGTTTGGCCATTTGGTCTAATTGGGTGCGCTTAACGCCACAGCCGTGTGGAGCACAAATCCTCGACGGTTTGTCCGAGCTTCCGCCTTACCGCATTTCAGAAGATTGCGTCCACTAATGCTGGTAGATTTGAAGCCCGTTCGCAAACGGAACCGGCCCGCTTACGGTAAATTCAAGCGTGCCGCCAGACGGTACTTCCACATTGTCAAAAACCACGTACTCGGCGCCGTCGGTGTACGTGCCGGATGTATAGCTCGATGCCGAGGCGGTCAATGGGGAGTAATCCGAAATGTTGCTGGCTCCCGAAGCTAAAGTGAATGTGCCTCCCACATATTGATCCCGGGAATAGTATGGAGTTACGGAATAAAAGTACACGTCGTACGTGCCGGCGGGAACAATAAGGTTAATGAAGAATGTGCCCCCGTCCGGAGTCCATATCCCATAATCCCAAAGTGGAGTAGTTGGATATTCAGTGGAGAATTGCCCAGTGATTGGTTCGGACTCGTCCGAGCCAACCTCTATGATAAGAGAACTTGGATTGCCACATGAGTTCGTGATAGTTTCTGAATAAGTTGTGTCACAATCGCACGAAAATTGAGTCCAATAGTCGCTCGAAGAATTGCCAATTGCAGCTGGGCCCGTTTGTGGGGATGAACCATGGTAGAATTGCACGTTGTAGAGTGCCAAACCTGTCGTAACGTTCACTTCCGATGACGACGCCTCTACGCAGTCACTTGCTTCTGCTTCTATAACGTAATAATAAGTCGTATCGCTGCTTAATCCTGTATTGGTAAACGATGTGTTTGTGGTGGTTCCGAGGTATGTGTAGGGGCCTCCGCTGGTTGTGGAGGAAAGTATCGTATTCGTTTGTAATCCGTCCTCAGTCCACGATAAAGTGACTGTATTCCCGCATGCGGTCGCACTCACCGACCCCAAGCCTATTGACGTGCAGGGATCGGGACTTCCGCCCGTGACCCATCTTGCGCCATTGTCGGCAGGATCGCCGCCAGCCGTATCAAAGTACCCAAATACGTATATCGACTGGGAGTCCGCCGCCAAGGCATAGATTTCGCCATCGGCACCCACACCCTCTCCTAGGGGTTGCCATGCTCCATTTGTCCACGCCGCAATGCCGTTGTAAACGGTCCCATCGCAGGTCGCAAACTCTGTAATCATTTGAAATATGCCGCCTACGTAGACTACACCATTTTGTTTTACCAGACTACGACCATCCGCTGCGTCCCCACAGCCGCCACCTGCATCATCAGTGACTAGGGTATTCCCACTTGGCAGGTATGTTCCGTCTGTCGAAAAAACCGCGAGGCCGTACGGGGGGCCCTCGGTAACGAATTTAGCAACAAAAACGTTCGTTCCACTTACGACTATGGAACTGATATTGTGGAAATAGTCCAAAGGGAATGGATTCATTTTCATCCACGCGTTTGATGTGCCGCTCCACTTTATAAAATTTGTTGAGGCTTCGAATGAACCGTTAGAGTTAGTACCACCGATAAAGCAGCCTCCTGCATAAATGTCAGTTCTATCGGCGGCTAAGGCCGTAACCCCAGTGCTGTATTCCCCCTCATCGTGATAAGTTAGGCCACCTCCAACCTTCGACCAATTGCCGTCTTCTAAAACCATTAAAAGATTTGTGTCTCCCTCAGTCGAACTCTTTGTACCAATGTAAACTGTGTGATTCGTATCAGCAACAATTGCTGTGACCTCATTGTTCTGAAATATCGCGGCGTCGCCTACTCTAGAACAGATGCCTGAACAAAGATTGTAAACCGCTATATTTGTGGCGTTTACAAGCGTCTCTGTTGAGTCATTGGGTGTTGTGTCGAGTGAGGTAAAGGAGCCGCCAATGTAGAGATTGGCCCCGTCAATGTAAAGGGTTGTGAAGGAGCCGCTACCCACTCCCACGAAACCAGACCATCCGGCGCATTTATCCCAGCTATAGATCTCCGTTCCCATACCGCCCGTGGATGTCCCAATTGCGTAAACCGTTCCATCCCGTGCGACAATGCCGGGCTCCGCGATTCCCCCCAACGTCCCCGCCACAGTTGCAAATCCTGGAACTCCTGGATTTTGAGCGTCCCAATAAGATTGGCCGAATCCAAGTGATGTGAGGCTAGTAAGGGAAACAATAAGAAGAGACTTAACACGGAATTTCCTTAAGGCGTGCATAGGTTCTTTAGTACACCGGCACATGGCAGAATGTCAATAGCGAAATCAAAAAACCTTTTTTATTTTCGGCGGATCGGGTGCGCAAGGATGACCGAAATAAAAAACCGACGGCAACCGCAATTACGGTGTGTCTTCAGCCAGCAATCCGTTGCGAACGGTTTGAACGAGCTTTTGGGGCGGATACGGTTTTTGAAGGAAGTTGACGCCTTCCTTGAGGATGAAATCCTTGCCCAATAATTCCGTGCTGTAACCGGTTGTGTAAATAATTTTGAGCTTGGAGTTTTCCGCTTTGAGCTTTTCCGCCAGTTGCCGTCCGGAAATGCCGTCGGGCATGACCATGTCTGTCAAGAGGAGATCGACGTGGGGATGTTTTTTGTTCCAAAGTTCGAGGGCGGCGAGGCCGCTGGGGGCTTCGATGACTTCGTAACCGCCGCGTTCGAGGACTTTGCGCACGAGGGCACGCAAGGTCGGCTCGTCTTCAACGACCATTATGGTCTGCTTAGTGAGGGGTGGTTCAGAATCCACCCCTCTTTTGTGGTCTTTTTGGACTTCGTCGGCAAGCTTTTTCAATTTTTTTGCGCTCAAAATTGGCGCAGAAAGCGGACGTCGTTTTCGTAGAAGAGGCGGATGTCGGTGATGTTGTATCGGATCATCGCGATGCGCTCGATGCCGAATCCAAACGCCCAGCCGCTCCAGACTTCCGGGTCGTATCCAACTTGCTCGAAAACCTGGGGATGAACCATACCGCAACCGGCGATCTCGAGCCATTCCTTGCCCATCTTGCGGGTGAGGGCGCTGGAGAAATCAATTTCGAAGCTCGGCTCGGTGTAGGAAAAATAATGGGGACGAAAACGGATTTTGGTTTCCTCGCCGAGGAGTTCCCTGAAAACAAATTCGACGGTGCCTTTTAAATCGCCGACGGTGACGTGACGGTCCACATACAATCCTTCGATCTGCTGGAAGGTGGGGTTGTGCGTGGCGTCTGGATTGTCGCGGCGATAAACGCGGCCAGGGACGATGATGCGGACGGGGGGCCGCTGTTTTTCCATGACGCGGATTTGGACGGAGGATGTGTGTGTGCGCAGGAGAAGGCGCTTGTCGGCAGTGGGGTCGGAGCGCAAATAGAATGTGTCTTGCAAATCGCGCGCGGGATGATCGGCGGGGGTGTTGAGGGCGTCGAAGCAATGGTATTCGTCTTCGATTTCGGGGCCGTCGGCAACGGCGAAACCGATCTTGCGGAAGCTGCGGACGATGTCTTCGGTGACTTGCGTGAGGGGATGAAGTTTTCCCAACTGGCGGCGGCGTCCGGGGAGGGAGAAATCGGTGGCTTCCTTGGGAATGGCGGCTTTGAGTTCGAGTTCGGAACGGCGGGCGGCGTGGGCGGCTTCGAGTTCGGCTTTGGTCTGGTTGATGAGTTTGCCGGCGGCGGGG
Source organism: Verrucomicrobiia bacterium (assembly GCA_036272955.1). Taxonomy (GTDB): domain Bacteria; phylum Verrucomicrobiota; class Verrucomicrobiia; order Limisphaerales; family Palsa-1400; genus DATAUD01. The sequence goes on along the minus strand of DATAXU010000083.1, from coordinate 15,866 downwards.
CGTTCTTCTTTCGGCAATTCGCCGAGTTGTTTCATCAAGGCGGTGAATTGGCCGTGGGGACCGATCCAGGCGCCTTTGGCCTGTTCGAGGGCGGCCAGGTCAGGCGCGGCATTGAATTGAGCCAGGGCCGCTTGCTTGAGCGGATCGATATCCATAAGACCCCGCGGATGGCGAAACGAGCTATTTGGCGGCGGCGGGGGCTTTCTGTTTTGAGTTGAGGGCGTTTTTGGAAAGCTCGATCAACGCGGAAAAGGCGGCGGCGTCCTGGGCGGCGAGTTCGGCGATCATTTTGCGATTCAAGTCGCACTTGGCTGCCTTGAGGCCTTCCATGAAACGGCTGTAAGTGGTGCCTGCCGCGCGGGCGGCGGCATTGATGCGCACCTGCCAAAGAGCGCGGAAGTTGCGCTTTTTTGTTTTGCGATCGCGGTAGGCGTATTGCATGCCGTGATCGAGGGCGTCGGAGGCGTAGCGGTAAAGCTTGGAGCGCTTGAGGCGGAAACCTTTGGCGGCCTTGATTGTGCGGATGCGGCGTTTGCGGGAGGCTGGAGAATTTGTGACACGCATAAATGGAAGGAGGCGGGCTGGTTAGTGGCTGAAGGGTAAATTTTGGATAATGCGATAGGCGTCCGTGGGATCGACCTGGGCGCTGGAACCGAGACGGCGGCGGCGCTTGGGATTTTTGGTTTGGAGGAGGTGGCGTTTTCCGGCGTGGGAGCGCATGACTTTGCCGCGCGCGGTGATCTTAAAGCGTTTGGCCACCGCTTTCTTCGTTTTGATGCCTTTGGGACGTCGCATATAGTATAAAATCCTTTTCTTTCAAAAGGACGCGAAATATAGAGTGGGGAGATGGGACACGCAAGAGGTATTTTTTTGGAGGACGCGCCGAAGGGCCAATGAGCGAGGACTTTTCAGACGCGGGGCTGGTGTTGATCGGGCATGGATCGACATTGAACGCGGATTCGGCGGCGCCGGCCTGGCAGCACGCGGATGAATTGCGGCGGCGGAATCTTTTCGCGCAGGTGCAGGAGGCGTTTTGGAAACAGGAGCCGTATGTCTCGCAGGTTTTGCGGGGAATATTCGCGGCGCGGGTTTTCATTGTGCCGCTGTTTATCAGCGAAGGCTATTTTACGGAGGAAGTGATTCCGCGGGAATTGGGTTTTTGCGCGCGCGGGGAGACGACTTTTTCGCGGGTTCAACGACGAGGGGGGCAGACGTTATATTATTGCGGGCCGGTGGGAACGCACGCGAGCATGACGGGGGTTTTATTGGCGCGAGCGGCGGGGATCATCGAGCAATTTCCATTTCCGCGCGCACCGAAACCGGCGGAGACGGCGCTGTTCATCGCGGGTCATGGGACGGGCAACAATGAGAATTCGCGCAAGGCCATCGAGCAGCAGGTGGAATTGATCCGTGCGCGACGGCTTTACGCGGAGGTTCATGCGGTTTTCATGGAAGAGGAGCCGCGCATTGGGGATTGCTACAAGCTGGCGCAGGCGCGGAATATTATCATGGTGCCGTTTTTTATCAGCGACGGATTGCATTCCAACGAGGACATCCCTGTGATGCTCGGCGCGCCGAAACGGGAAGTGCAGGAGCGGCTCAAGGCGGGGCAGCCGACGTGGCGCAATCCCACCGAGCGGGGCGGAAAACGGCTTTGGTACACGGCGGGCATCGGGACTGAACCGCACCTTGCCGATGTGATTCTGGAACGGGTGCGCGAGGCGATGTAGGATATATCCATGCTTCCAATTCTAACGGTAGCGCAGATGCGACAGTGGGAGCGCGCCACATGGCAAAGCGGCCAGACGGAAAAGCGCGTGATCCAATTAGTCGGGCAACGCCTGGCGCAAAGGCTTATGACGCTTTCCAAACCGGGGGATTCCATTTGGATCATTGCGGGCAAGGGCCACAATGGCGATGACGGACGCGCCGCAATTCGCCATCTTGCGGACCGGAAGGTCGAACTGCTCAATGTCACGAAACCGCGCGAGGGGTTGGCGGAATTTTCACACGGAGGACGGCCGGATTGGATTGTCGATGCGCTGTTTGGGATCGGGCTGGATCGGCCGTTGGACAAAGACTGGGGCGCGTTGATTGGCGCGCTGAACGCTTCGGGGATTCCCATTGCGGCGGTGGATGTGCCGTCCGGGTTGAACGCGGACAGCGGCGAGGCGGAGGGGGCGGCGATCCGCGCGGAAATCACGTTGACAGTTGGCGCGCCGAAATGCGGATTGCTCAAAGCTCCCGAATTCACCGGGCGCGTGGAGGTGCTTTCCGACGTCGGGTTTGCGCCATGCGCGATTGAGAGCGAACTGATTTGGACGACGCCGGGGGATTTTGCGGAGTTGCCGCCGCGCCGGCCGGTCGCCAGTAACAAGGGGGATTTCGGACATGTGGCGATCATCGCGGGGAGCAGCGGCTATCATGGGGCGGCGGTGGTGGCGGCGTGGGGCGCGCTGCGGGCGAGGCCGGGATTGGTCACGGTGTATCCGCAGAAAAATGCGTACGTGCCGGCGGCGTCGCAACTTCAATCCGCGATGGTGCATTCGTGGCGGGCTGGGAAGACGCCGGCGAAAAATTGCAGCGCGCTTTTGTTTGGGCCTGGGTTGGCGGGGGATGATGTGCCGGCCGCGCTCAAAAAAGAAATGCGCACAGCGTGGCGCCGGTCGCCGCTGGCAATGGTCGTGGATGCCAGCGCGCTGGACTGGCTTGAGACAGGGGCGACGCCGGCCAATGCCTTGCGCGTCATTACGCCCCATCCGGGCGAGGCGGGACGACTTTTGGGTTCGAATGCGAAAGCGGTGCAGGGCGATAGGGTTGGGGCGTTGCTGAAATTATCAGCAAAATTCGGCAATTGTTGCGTGGTGCTCAAGGGACATCAAACGCTGGTGGGACATTCGCGCGGGAAAATATTTGTCAACAGTTCGGGCAATCCCTGGCTTGCGCAGGGCGGGAGCGGGGATTTGCTTTCGGGCTATATCGCGGGTCTGGTGGCGCAACCGAGATGGCGGCGCGATACCCTGCTGGCGGCGCGATTCGCGGTCTGGCAGCATGGCGCAACGGCGGACGATCTTTGGCGAAGCTCGCCGAATTGGACGGTGGAGGAATTGGCGCGGCGACTTGGGCAAGCGACGGGGCGATAAATGGCTTTCCTTGCAAAAGTGCATTTGTTATCCAACTACGCACCATGACAAGGTGTGGATTCATCCTCATTTGTATTTTGATGATCGCGGCGGGCGCCGTGACCGCCGGCACGTTCACTTTGGTGGATGGCTCGAAAATCGTCGGGACGCCCAATTCCATGAACGACGATGGTGTCGTTTTCACGGAAAGTGACGGCAGCTATTCGGCGCGCACGCCGTTCAGCAAATTTACGTCGGCGGCGATCAAGGAACTGATGGCGGAGGCAAAATCGGCGCATGACCGCGCGTTGCTGCAACCGCTGGTGGACAATCTGCCGGAGGAAACCACAAAGATGCAATCGATCGTGGTCAAGCCCGTGGAGACACCGTATCGACCCACCCAGGGCCTCGGAATTTTCGCGATTTTTGAAAGCTCAGTGGGCTGGGCGATTTTGCTCATTTTGTATGGCGCAAATATTATTGCGGCTTATGAAATCGCTTTATACCGGCGTCAGCCGGTGAAAATGGTTTGCGGATTGGCGGCGATTCCGTTCTTTGGGGTGCTAAGCCCGATTGCGTTTATTGCGATGCCTCCGAAAGCGCCGCCCGCCGAGGAACTGGCGCCGCCGCCGCCGGCCGGAAGCGAAGCCACCGCGGCGGAAGCGCTCTCTTCCGCTCCCGCAGCCGCGCCGCCGGCGACCAGTCATTCCCACGCGCCGAGCCGCGCGCCGATTCACATGCCGGGCGTTGCGGCCAGCGCCGCGCCCGAGGCTCCCGATGCGCCGCCCGCGTCGGCATTGCCCGCGCCGATTGTTTTCGCGCGCGGCGAATTCTCGTTTAACCGCCGTTTTTTCGAGACGAAATTTCCGGGATTTTTCCGGGCCATCCGCACCGAGGCGGAAAAGGACCTGGTGCTCGTCTTCAAAACCAACCGGGGCGATTTTGTGGGTCGAAGAATCACCAACATCACCCCGAACGAGCTGTATCTCCAGGTGTTCAACAATGATGTCACCGCCGATGAAATGATCCCGTTCATCGAGGTGATGGAGGTGCAAATCCGGCACAAGGACGCGGCATGAAAGAGAAAAAAACCAGGCGGGCGGCGAAAAAATTCAACGCAATCCTGCTGTTTGGAGCGCCCGGCTCCGGCAAGGGGACGCAAGGCAAAATCCTGGCGACCATTCCCCACTATTATCATTTTTCCTGCGGCGACGTCTTCCGCAATTTGACGCCGGACAGCCCGCTGGGGAAAATATTTTTGAATTATTCCAGCCGCGGGCAATTGGTGCCGGACGGCCCGACCATCCGGCTTTGGCGGTACAATATGGAAATGGCCGAACACAATGGCCGTTTCAATCCCGACACCGACACGCTGGTGCTGGATGGGATCCCGCGCAACCCGCACCAGGCGCAAATGCTGCGAAGCACCGTGACGGTGCGATTTGTTTTTTATCTCAGTTGCCCGGACATGGAAAAACTGGTGGAACGCCTGCAACGGCGCGCCCTTCGGGAAAATCGTCTTGACGACGCCAGCCTGGAAGTCATTCGGCATCGCCTGGAAACCTACGAGCGGGAAACACGGCCAGTGCTGGATTATTACGGGCCGGAAGTGGTGCGGACGATCGATTCCACGCAGACGCCCATCAATGTTTTGCGCGACATTCTTCGCATACTGGCCCACGCTTCCAACTGATGCCGTTGCGAATCGTGTTCATGGGCACCGCCGAACTGGCCTCCGCCAGCTTGCGGGCTTTGCTGGCATCCCCGGATTTCATCGTCGCCGCCGTGGTGACGCAGCCGGACCGGCGCGCGGGGCGCGACCTTAAACCGCAGGCATCGCCTGTCAAGAATATCGCTGTCGAGTCTTCCCTGCCGGTGTTTCAACCGGAAAAGGCGCGCGACCCGGAATTTATCCCCCAACTCGCCGCGCTGGCGCCCGATCTCATCGTGGTGGCGGCGTATGGCCAGATTCTTCCGCAGTCCATCCTGGACCTGCCGCGATTCGGCTGCGTGAATGTTCATGCGTCGCTGCTGCCGAAGTATCGCGGCGCGGCGCCCATTCAATGGGCGATCCTCAATGGCGACCCGGAAACGGGTGTGACCATTATGAAAATCTCGGCGGGACTGGACGCGGGGGATATTCTGACGCAGGAAGCGACGGCGATTGGGCCGGAGGAAACCACGGGGGAATTGCACCATCGGCTGGCGCTGCTCGGCGCTCAATTGCTCGTCCGCACCCTTCCGGGTTACACCGCCGGCACAATCCCGCCCACACCGCAGGACAACGCCGCCGCGACCCACGCCCGGAAAATCACCAAGGAAGATGGACGGATCGATTGGACATTGCCCGCCGCGGCCCTGCGCAACCGAATCCGCGCATTTACGCCGTGGCCCGGCGCGTATGCCGATTTGACGATTCGCGACAAAGCGCGGCTGGTGAAATTCTGGCGCGCGACAGTCGAACCCGTTCAGGGCCACCCGGGGCAGATATTGCGGGCGGACCGCAGCGGCATTGTCATTGCATGCGGAAGCGATGCGCTGCGAATGGAGCAGCTACAAATCGAGGGCGGTCGCAAGATGACCGCCGCGGAATTTCTCTCGGGCCATCCGATCTGACTATTTGCTGGAGACGATTGGCTCCTTATTGATCATCGAAACGTAGTCGGCGAGAATGTGCCGCGTTTCGGCCAAAGTGGGGTCCAAGTCCAAAGTGTCTTCGCTGCCGGAATCGGTGTCGGCACTCGGATCATCGTCAAAGTCCTGGCTGCTGGCCGAGGCGATGGAATTGGTCTTGACGGGCACGGGCTGCAATTGGGCCACGTCGGCATTTTTCAAAGTGATGTCGAAAACCTTTTCGTCTGACTTCTTGCGCGAGAGGCGTTCCTTCATCCGGGCCTCGGCGCGCGCGGCCCTGGACTTTTGATCGGCCAGGCGCTCGGCTTCATTGAGGGAAATGCTTTTGTCGGCTTCTTCTTTCCGAAAATCGGCAATATCCTGCTCGATATAATTAAAATCCGGGTCCTTGGCGACGCGCTTGGCGGAGTATTGCTCCAGTTCGCTGAGGTAAGGTTTGACGCGGTTGAGATTCTCCGGATCGGCGCTGGGGACCTCATCGCAGGGCATGGCGTTCGGCAGCGAACTTTCGCCCACTTCGTCCGTCGCATAATTCCAGATGGAGGGCAATTCGATGTCCGAAACGACGCCTTTAAGCTGCGTGGAGACGCCGCCGGCGCGATAGAATTTCTTGATGGTGATTTTCAGGGAGCCGGGGTCGTAGGCGTAATCCAGATGGCGCTGGCGCAAAAACGGCGCCAGGGATTGCAGCGTCTGCACCGATCCTTTGCCAAATGTGGAATGGTCCCCGACGATCAAAGCGCGATTGTAGTCCTGCAATGCACCGGTAAGAATTTCCGAGGCCGAGGCGCTGAAGCGGCTGGTCAGAATCACCAGGGGGCCGTCGTAAAGCGGCGAGGCATCGCGGCAGGAGTCGGTCACGATATCGCCATTGGGGTCCTTGGTCTGGACGACGGGTCCGCGCGGGATGAAGAGACCGGTCAGCTTGATCGCTTCTTCAAGATAGCCGCCGCCGTTGTGCCGCAAATCCAAAATGATCCCGCTGACTTGCTCCTTTTTCAGCCGCTTGATCAAGCGCGTGACGTCCGTCGTTGTGTCCTTGGAAACATAACCGGCGCCCGGGAGCGCCGCCATGTCCGGCTGGTCGGAATCCGCGTAAAAGGAGGGCAGGTCGATCACGCCGAGTTTCATGGCCGGATGGCCGTTGCCTTGCGGCTCTTCGTAAAGGCGTGCCTTGGCGGCGGAATCTTCCAATTTGATTTCGTCGCGGATGAGCGCCACTTGTTTGTGGACGGAGGAATCGGCGGCGCCGGAAGGAATGATCGTCAGTGTGACTTGCGTGCCCTTCGGCCCGCGAATCATCTCGACGACTTTATCCAGGGGCATTCCGACGCAATCCACCGCCTGGGCGTTTGTTTGCGCGACGGCGATGATGCGGTCGCCCGGTTTCATTTTTCCGCTTTTTGCGGCAGGCCCTTCCTTCAACTCCTGAATCTTGCAATAGCCGTCCTCCTGCGTCAGGAGCGCGCCGATGCCGAAAAGGGAGAGCTTCATCGCGATGGCGAAATTCTCCGCCTGCATGTGGCCCATGTAATCGGAATGAGGATCGTACGCGCGGGCGAGCGAATTCATATACATCTCAAAAACGCGGTCGCGGTCCAGTTCGTTGTAGTTCTTGAGCAATTGAACGTAGTGATTGGTCAGCGTCTTATAAATTTCCGGGAGATTTTTTTGGTCAAGATGAATGACGGCCTCCAGCGCGGCGGCGTCGTTGGTGTCGGCCTTTGGATGATGGAAACTAATGTCGCCGAGCAATTTTCCCGACGCATTGTAAATGTCGTTCGTGGTCTTTTTGAGATTGTCGCGGGAGGGCAGGCTGATGCGCAGCGTGGCATTGGACCCGTTTGCGGCAACATCGAGCCAGGCGAACTCGTGGCCGTCCTTGGCGAGGAATGTTTTGGGCAAATAATCGAAGCTCAGCGGGTTTGCTTTTTCGTTGGAGACGGAAATCAACCGGGAGAGCGCGACCTCGGCGGGCTTGGGAGCTTTGGCGTCACCCGGCAGGGATTTTATTCGACTTGACCCCGCGCTCGTCGATCCGAGCGAAACATCGCCACCCTTGGCGTCAAAGGTCAGCGGGCCGGCGAATTGGATGTCCGGCGAGGAGATCAGTTGGTCAAGATACGAGCAGCGCAGTTCCTCGTTCCAGAATTTGTGCGCTTCATTGATGTCTTGCGCGTACGGCAGCGTATGGCGATTGACGACAAAACGGTCATGGCCGGTGAAATCGAATTTCTCGGTGGCCAGCGCATTGGTCACGAAAGTAATGCGTTCGGTGGCGCGCTCCATGAAACGGGCGAAAATCTTCCAGCACGGACTGGTGTCGTGGTCCGTGACGGTCAGTTCCTGGAGATTGGTGCGGTATGGCTCAAAATCCGCGATGTCGGATTGGAGCAGGTAGAGGTGGGAGTAATCCAGGGTGTCCAGGTAGCGGTCGAGGAATTTGCTGGCGATTTCCTGGTCAAAGGGGTGCTGGGAATAATGGTAAGCCTGGAGCAACTCGGCGACCGTGGACGCAATATGGGCGTCAGTAGGGTCCTGGGCATCGAGCATCTGCGCCGGGGTCAGTTCCTTGGAGGCCTCCGGTTTCAGGGCCGTTGTCTCGGTGTCGTCGGGGAGGGCGGCATGCGAGCGGGGACAGAATTGGAGGAGGGTTACTGCCAAAGCCACGCGGCTGGCAACCAACAAGTATCGAAGTCTCATTAAGCTTATTTTTAGTATTTTCCTTGCTTTGACCCTCCGCCGAACCCCGACACACCCCTACGGCGGCTGCCTGATCGCACTTATAATAGCAAACTTCGGCGGGGATGCCAAATGGAGTTTTGGACTTTTTCTTTGAACGCCGGGCGGGACGCCTTCAGGCGGATCCGATGGCACCGGGGCCTTCCTGTTATCATTTGACGTTTCAATACCACTCGCGAGAATGGGCATGGCATTATTCTGCCTAAATGAAAGAACGCCCAAACGAGGCGGCGGCCTCGAACAATTTTGAGTTTGCGGCGTTAAGCCAGGCGCGAAATTACCGCCGGGCGCTTGTGCGCGAATTCGCTCCTTCACTGGGCGGACGCACCATTGAAGTGGGCGCCGGGATCGGGCAGGTGACGGAATTATTGCGCGCATTGCCAACCATCACGCAATTGCAGGCCGTGGAACCGGACGCCGGTTTTTGCGCCGCCTTTCGCCGCGCCCTGTCAGACCAACCGCTGATCCACGGCACCATCGAAGACGTCCCGGCGGACATCGATTGGAACGCGATCTTGAGCCTGAATGTCCTGGAGCACATCCGCGACGACGACGCCGAGTTGCGCCATTACCATCAACTGCTGCAAAAGGAACGTGGCGCGCTGAACCTGTTTGTGCCGGCGCGCCAGGAACTTTTTGCGCAGATCGACCGGGATTTCGGGCACCACCGGCGGTACGCCAAACCGGAACTGACGCGCAAGCTGGAACAGGCCGGGTTTGAGATTGTCCGGCTTCGTTACTACAACATCGCTGGATACTTCGCGTGGTGGGCGACCTTTTGTTTATTGAAGAGACGGCATTTCGACGCGGGTTTGGTGCGATTCTTTGACCGCGTCCTTTTCCCGTACGCGAACCTGGCCGAAAGGAAGATTGTGGCACCGCCCTTTGGGCAAAGTTTGCTGGCGGTGGCGCGGGCGGTGTGACGCGGATGCGGAAAGGCCGCTGGTCATGGCCGGGCCAATGCCAGCACGGCGACTCCCAACGGCCCGAGCGTTACGGAATTCAGTCCCGTTCCGCCGGTGATCAATTCATCCATCGGCTGCGGCAGTGCAATTTGCTCGTGTGCGGTTTCCGTAAGATTGAGCAGAAAATAAAAGACGGTTCGATCATTCTCGCGGCGTGTGACTTCAATGCCCTCCGGTGCGGCGATGAGCGGACTCAGATTGGCCGCGGCGCCAACCGTTCGCGCCAAGGTTTCGTGAAATCCGTCTTCTGCGCTGTCGGTCGCAACGTAAAAAACCCATCCCGCGTCGTGCCGGTTTCGCGTAATGGCCGGCCTGCCATCCATCCGTCCGCCATGAAACGTCGCTATCGGTTCGGCCCCGCGAAGCGCCAATGATTCCAGAAAAGTGCGCGGACGAAAGATCGTTTTCGCGCCGGCAAAAACAATTCCCAACTCGCCCTGCAATTTTCCGTCCAGGGTTCCGTTCTGGGAATTGTATTCGTTCAAATCCAAATAGGATTCGGAAATCACACCGGCCATGTCCGCAAAAGCACCCGGCGCCAGCGCGCGCCGCATCGAGTTATCGGGATTTTGCGTTCCGGCGCGGTAGTTGAGGAGAAGAATTCCGCCGCCGGCGACAAATTCGCGCAAACGATTTACGGTGGCTTCATCAACCAGCCGAAAATTTGGCGCGGCGACCAGTTTATAAGCGGAGAAATCCACAGAGGCCGGAACGATGTCGATATTTCTTTGAAGCGCTTTGAGGCCCCGGTAGTAGCGATTTGCCTGGCTGTCGTAGTGGTCGTTTTTGTCTCCAATGTTCCAAAATCCTTGCGACCACTCGTTCGTAAAATCGTAAAGCAGGGCGATGTCAGCGCGCGTGACGGCCCCCGCAAGCCGCGGTCCCAGGCGCACAAATTCCTTTCCAATTTGCTCGAACACCTGTTTCTCCGGGTTGATTCTGCCATCGAAGCCCTTCACAAAAGAGGGGCGAGACTGCTCGTTCCCGGCCAGCGGACGGCGCCACTCGAAGTAAAGGTGCCCGGCGCTTCCGTGCGCCAGATTGATGTAAGCCTGCAAGCGCAGCCCTTGTTTGTCAGCGTTGGGCGGCACATATGCGACCTGTTCACCGCAGAGAAACCGCTGATGCGGCCCGGCGCACCGGCAAAAATCGGAATGGAACCCGGAAGTAAATTGATTTTCAAATTTCGAAAGGCCCGGCGCGCTGACGTAATTGTCCCATGCTGTTGCGTCCAGGAAGCCGGCGCCTTCGAATACATTCACGGACCACGTTGCATTCGGCCAATTGGTCGTAATGAACTGGTATTCGATCTTTCTCCGCAAAATCGCCGCCTGCCGCCGCAGGTGATTCAGGTAGGAATCGGAAAAGAACCGCCGGTAATCCAGGTTGGTCTCTGGCGACCACCCCCCCTCCGCTGGGTTCCTGGGAAAATGAATTTGCCGCCAGTCAGAATACTTGTTGCTCCAAAATGCGCCGTTCCAGGCGCGGTTGAGCGCGTCGATTGTGCCGTATCGCTGGTGCAGCCAGAGATGGAACGCGCTCTCACAATTCGCGTCAAAGCATTCAAAGGGTATGCCCGGTTCGTTATCAAGCTGCCAGCCGATGACGCCCGGATTCCGCCCGTAATGCTCACCCAGCGCCTTCGCGATCCGCTCACTGGCTCTCAAATAAGCCGGGCTGTTTGTGCAGTAACCTTTTCGTCCGCCATAGGAAAAGGGACCATTCTGGTTGCCTCCCAAAACGTCCGGGTGCAGCTCATACAACCACGGTGGCACCGAAGCCGTCGGCGTGCCGAGAATAACAGAGATGCCATAACGGTTTGCCAATGCGATGGCGTGGTCCATCCACCCGAACTCGAATTTTCCCTGCGCCGGCTCAAACAGCGCCCAGGCAAATTCACCCATGCGAACGGTGTTGAAACCCAATTCGCTCATTTGCCGGAAATCCGTTTCCCACTCGGTCGAATCCCACCATTCCGGATAATACGCCGTGCCCAGGAGATAGCGCGTCCACGGCGATTCCGAAATTTTGGCCTGCCGGGCCTTCGCGCTCTGTGTCACCGTGGGCAAAACGAGTCCGCCGACTGCCAGAGTCCCCATCTTCAGAAAATGTCGTCTGTCAAAATGCCGGAGAGAATCAGCATATTTGGGGGACTTTCGCGCAATCTCGTTTTCAGGTTCCGGCATCAAGCAAATTGGAATTGATCTCGCAAAGGATATGTCAGAGGCCCCGGGCTGCAAAGACGATAAATGCGAAAAAAGTTGGCATGGCCGCATGGCGAATGTCCCCGTAGGCCGCGACAGACATTTTCGAAAAGTATTTTTGGCAACTCGTCGGGATGTTAGCTTTGTTTATCGTTATGGATCAATCAGACCAATCCGGGAAAGCGAGCGCACCGGCGCCATTTCAGTTCAAGCTGGCGGGAATCGATGTCGATGGCACGTTGCTCGGTCCGGATTTGAAGATCAGCCCGGAAAATTTGCGGGCGTTGCGATTGCTCCACGAGCGCAAGGTCGAGCTTGTGATTGCGTCCGGGCGCCATTATCTGGGCGTGGCGCCGTTTCTGCGGGCGTTGCCTGAAGTTCGATGGCTCGTTTCCTTTCAAGGCGGGGAAGTGTCGGATCGCGACCGAAAATTGATTCTGGCCCGCACTTTTATGTCCGTCGGCCACCTGGAGAATGCCCTGGATCAAGTGAAGCGCTTTGGCCTGACGCCCGTGGTTTACGGAATCGACGGCGTATTCACTTATCTGGCAAGAAACAGTAATTTGGCATTTTACCAAAGCCTTTCAGGCCTGGAGCCGGTTTTGACTTCGCGCGAGAATCTATCTCGAGTCCCGGCCTTCAAAGTGCTCGGTGTCGAGGAGGAAGCCCAGATAACCGCGGCTATGGCTGGGTCTGCGGCGGCTTTTGAGTTCGACCGGGTCCGCACGCACGGCCGAATCGTTGAGTTCATGCCCCAGGGCGTCACCAAGGCGACAGGTCTGCAAACACTCGCCAGCCACCTGGGAATTTCTGCGGCGGAAGCGCTCGCATTCGGAGACGCCGAGAACGATATCCCCATGTTCAAATGGGCCGGATACTCGGTAGCGATGGCGCACGGCTGGCCCGCGGCAATCGCAAGCGCGAGTCAAACGTCGCCGGTTGGCCCGCCTGAATCCGCGCTGGCGCGCGCGATCAATGGAGTTTTGGGACAATAAGGAACAGATTTAAGCCTAAAGGGAGGGGATTTTACGAAAGAACTTCTTTTAATTGCGGCGCTGGTTTGCTCGCCTTTCGTCTGCGTTGTTCCGCTGATCGCATACCGTGGGCGGAAAGATCAAGGCCAACTTAAGGATGCTGCCCTTCGTTCGTTATTTTCAATCCTCGTGGGTTTTGCGGGTTACTGGTTACCCCTGTTGTGGGCCGATTACATCGAGCGGCCTTTCCCTGGTGTGGACTTCGACGACAGACTCGGTTTTTATTTCTTCTGGACCCTCCCGACGGAATTACAGGTCCGGTGTCGCGTCGGCCATACTTGACAGCGGAGATTAAATGTGGTTGGGTTCGCTACTTATTAACGCCCAAGTCTTATGACACTCGGCTATCGTTTCTATCGGCATAGTTTTATCAAGCTCGCAATTTTGAGCGTCCCAGTTGCTATCGTGCTCCTGGAGCATTTGCGGGGCAAAGGAAATCCCAAAGATGAGACAGGAGCATTGGTCCTCCTCGCGTTTATGATGGTGATCGGCAACCTCGGACTTTTTATTGCGATGAGGCGTGCGAAGCGAAGAGAAGAGGCTGCGCGGGTACAGGCCGCATCCGATTTCTCAGGTGGGCTGAGGGAGGTCAACCAGGATGCGCGTGTGATGGTATTCGAAGTTGCATTACGAAAGAGAAAAAAATCGCGCCTTTTTATGGAATGTTGGGCAATTGGAGGCGGCGTACTCGTAGCAGTGTTCGGGAGGTCTTATTTGGTTGAAGGTATGCCTGCCGCGTGGGTTGGGTACTTTTTGATGCTTATTGGAATTCTGGGATTATGCGGGGTCAACGTGTTTTACGGTGGCCCGCTCGATATGCGTTTAGACCGTGCGGAAGACCGGTAGTGTTGGTGGCGCGTCACGGAAATAACCCTCGATCACAATGGCAAAAGAAAATCGCGAAACTGGAACTGGCGAAGGTTGGGAGGATTTCTGGGGACCTACGCGGAATGATAACGCAATCTCCTCGATGTGTTTGTGATAGCAATTCTCGCAAATCGCAATATATCGACCGCGTTTGGTGACGTGGCAAAGAGTCATCGGTGGAATTTGCTGTCCGCAGACAGAGCAATCTTCGTGATCCCATGCTTCGGGTTCAACGTAAAATGTCGCGGCATCATACTCGCCACCTTCGTAGAGAATCATGACGCGGTGGCCTTGCGGCTGCGGATACCATCGGGCGGGATGTTCGCGCATGGCTAATTCCACAGCGGGCGGGCAAACAGGTCCGTCCGGGACAAACGTAACCAGCGCTTTTCGGCTGGGAATCCGGCTTGGCATCCGTTCCGATTTTGGAATTTTATTTGCTTCATCTCCGGTCATAAAAGGAAACGGCGCGCCTCACATCAAAGTCAAGATTGCCAGCCATTGGACTGCGGTGCCACATTATTGAGAAGTGTCGGTCAAAACACAACCGGTATTCAAACCTTCTATTCAAAGCAAGCCGACGGGATATTGTCGCACGAGAGAATCGGATGAGGCCAGCGTCAGACCATGAGCCTTCGCCTGGCAAATCAACATCCGGTCAAAGGGATCACGGTGCAGCCCTGGTAATACGTCCAGCTGCGCGACAGCGGTTTCGTCCAACACTAACGGCGCGATCAGGTGCTTCTCGCGTTGCTGCGGAACAAATTGCGCGGGCGGTTGCGGTAATTGCAGTTTGCCAAGACTATGCTTCAACGAAATTTCCCAGAACGAAACGGCGCTTAAAAACACTGTGTTCTGAGGGTCGCGTACCGCGGCTGCAACTTTCGGAGACAACTTGGGATCGTCGGTGACAAGCCAAAGAAATTCGCAGGTATCCAGCAGAATCCTCATTTGCCTTCAAACGCCTGCAATACGTTTTCCGGCAATGGGGCGTTGAAGTCATCCGGCACCGTGAATTGGCCCTTGGCCAAACCAATCGGACGCGGCTCGGAAAGTGGCGGCGGATTCAAGATGGTGAGCAACCCTGACGCCTTCTCCGGCAGGGTCTCAGCGCCTTTCGGTGAAACCCGGCCGTGGTCAATTTCGACTTCAAGAGTCAAATAACTCATGCCGTGAAACCATAATCTGGAAATCCTTGCGTTTCAATTTGAATTTCAAGCTTGTTTGACGTCGCGGATCGAGTGCGAAATCTGGACTGGAAAAGCCGGCACGCATGGTTTATCGCCAAAGCGCCCAGCGCCGTATTTGTAAACGGTTCTCCCGGTTTCCGATGTGTCACGTTTGCCAGTTTATCCACAACGTCTTAAATAATTGCGTATGTCGCAGCGAGGGATTTTGGCGCAAGACCCGAAGCGAGGGAGAATATAAGCGTGGATCATCGACCGGGAAATTTTGCGATGGAAACTGGTGCGTTGCGTTGGAAATTGGAAGGACGCATGATACGCAATCAGTTTTTAACGTTATGTCATATGTAACTCCGAGGGGTATTGACTGGATTCAAGTTTCCCTTGATGCTGTGATTATCGCGGGATCTCTGTATTTAGCATCTGTACCGCTTGATCGGAGACGACTTCGCGCGAGCTGGGCCACCCGGATGTTTGTAATTGGCGGAATTGTTGGGATCGTTGGTCACATTCCTAGTCTTCTCTTGGAAACTCACTTGGTTACGTTTGGACGCGGAGACAATTCTGGAGCGTCAGTAATCATTGAATTCGCCGACGGTTTTCTTTTGGGTTGCCTTCTCGCCCTAATAATGTCGGGCCAGTTACGAGGAGCAAACAGGGATGGGAAAGAAACAAGTCACGAAATGGCCCCCTGACATATAGGTAATTCCCCCAAAGCAATTCCCAAACATCGCGACTTGGCGGAGGGCGGGGCGGTCAAGGTGGAGCGCAGCAGGGCACGCGGTTGGGTGTCCAGCAACGCCTTGACGCCTTGACGGCTTCGCTCGACAATCAGTAACGTGAACTATGCCGCCAATTCCACGCTGGAAGGTTATATTGCAGATTGGTTTGGCCGTTTTAATTTGCCTGCTGATATTGGCCATTACCATCCCCGATCTGGGCCGCTACAATCTGTCTTATACGATGTCCCGGAGTGGAAAGCCACAAGGAATCACATATGGATGGCAAGATGGAATGTGTATATTCATAAATCGTTGCCCCGCTCGTTTTGATCCTGGTGGGGACCACCCGCTCAAGAATTGCGGAACGAGTTGGGTGGGTCTGGCTGCTTATT
>DATAXU010000082.1:0-35215 GCA_036272955.1 Verrucomicrobiia bacterium | reverse complement strand
ACGTGGCCATCAAGGAAGCTCAGATCGGCTCCGGCAGTGTGTCGCGAAGACAGTTGCGCCACCCAGCAATGGGAGCACCCAACTTCACTCTGCGGGCTCGTACCATAAAAGGGTGATTCCGTCGAATGCCCCCGCACATCTGACAAGAAAACAAAGGCCGATGAACGAAGGACCATGCTCGCTGAAAAATTTGTTCCGTAATTGATTCCCGTCAGCCAGTAATTCCCTTTGTAATTCATGCCGTAGTTGAAAACGACGCGATTGGAACCAAATTCGGACGGCACTTCGGCGGCAGTCGGACAGTCGTAAATTTTTTTGCCCTGGGCAAAGCTGGTGGGATCGGTCGCAATTTGCCACAAGGGCTGTCCCGCAATGTAGGGAGGGAGCGCGTTATACCAAACGGCGTCGCCCTGGCCAGCGGCGTGAAATGCGATGAAATCACTCCATTGCGGATCGTCTTCGTTATAGCCGGGCGGCGAGTCGGGCGTGCCATTGGGGATTTTTCCGGCCGGAAAATGCTGGGAGTTGTCGCCGAGATACATCGTCAAGGCGAGCGCCCATTGTCTTAAATTGCTGGTACACGCGGCGCGATTTCCCGCTTCCTTTGCCTGGGACAACGCAGGAAGCAGCATACCGGCAAGAATCGCAATAATGGCAATGACCACCAGCAGTTCGATCAAGGTAAAAGCAGCCCTTTTCCGTCTTTTCATTTCACTATCATGGCAGCACGGCTCGTCACCCGCTTCCGTTGACTTGCTATTTTTTGTCGGAAGATTGCTGTCCGAGATAGGGAGATCAGTCGCTGTTCTCGGGCTATGATTTTGGCCGCGAGTTATGGTCCAACCAGAGCGATGTGGCTAACTGCGCGCCTTTTAGAAGGGCGCGCCACCATGGAACTTTCCTCTCGGCCGGCGCGGTCTTGATCCGCCGGAAAGCCGCCAGGCCTGTGATCAATGAAGCAGCGCCCAGAACCAGGGAACCGGTCGTCCTGGCCCGGCCAGTAAGCGTGTGAACGTTGTCAGCCATTGCGCGCCACTCGTGACCGAGTTGGGCGCGATTGAGTTCGCTTTCGGCGATCAATAGTCGCTTGCGGGATTCCGTGGGGGTCATTCGAGAAATTTCTCCAAACAGTTGCGGTCCTTTCGAAGTTGATCGAGCGAGGCGGGAATCGCATGCCAGTTGCGCACGAGTCTGTCCAGCCGCCACCATAGAAAACCCGCAGCCGCCGCATAGAGGGCTGTCAGTATCAAAAGAACGCCTGCCGGGGACCATGCCCATAACCAGAGTACGATGGCTGCGGTGAGCGTGATGGCCGCCACGAGTCCGAATGCCGCCGCGCCTAACGCGAGCAGGGCGGCGCACAGGAGGCGCTCGCGCCCCTCCTTCACTTCCAGGGTCAGCAATTCGAGCCGGTTTTCCCCAATGACCAGGAGCTGCCGCGCAAAACGTCGCCAGGTGATGGACAGTTCGGTGAAGCCGCCGGTGGGTTTTTCCATGGTGGAATTAATCGCGATTGCGGCGCGCCAGAAGATAACCGATGAGTGCGCCTACTCCCACGCCAATTGCGATGGCTTGATAGGGATGTTCATGCACGGCCTCATCGACGGCTTTGGCGCCCTGGACTGCTTTGTTTCTGGCAGTATCCAGTGCGGCAGCGAGACGTTTGCGGGCTTCCGCGACTTTTTCGCCCGCCACGTCGGCAGTCGCGGCCATTAAGTCGCGGGCGTCTTCGGCAAGGCTGCTGATGTCGTTACCTGTTTCATGTGTATGTTTGCTCATAGATTTTATCGTTTCTATTTGGTTATGTTTGTGACTGGGGCAAGGATTTGGGTTTTGTCGGACTTCATCACCAGATAATACGCAGGAATACCCCCCGCGCGCAACAGGTGTTCGCCGGTTTTACGGCGAACGATCCAGCGCAAGTGGCACGCCCGTTTCCGTTTTGAATCTTGAACTCTGTCCGTCGAACTTTAATTTGGACAGATGCGCCGGATTTTTTCCATCTTTTTGCTCGCGGCCGTTTTGCCAGCGGCGGCGGAGACAGTCTCGCGCACTTACACGAATCCTGTCTATGCCGGTGACATGCCCGATCCGACCGTTCTTCGATGGAATGGCGTTTACTACGCGATGGGGACGACTGGCAATGGCCGCGCTGATGACGGTCGCATTTTCAAGCTGCTGCGTTCGACCAATTTGGTGGATTGGCAGAACCTGGGCGGAGCGTTGATTCCGCCTTCCGATAATTCCGCGTATCAGTATTGGGCGCCGGAAGCCACGGAGGTGAACGGGAAGTTTTACGTTTATTACGCGATGGGCGGGGTTGAGCCGGAGAAATTTGAAATCCGCGTTGCCACCAGCGACACGCCGCAAGGACCTTACACGGACACCGGCAATGTGCTGACGGATTGCGAGCATAACCGATTCACAATCGACCCGTTTCCTTTTCGCGACGACGATGGGCAGTGGTATTTTTTTTATTCGCGCAATTTCACAAACACGGACAACGGCTTCCATGCCGGGACTGCGATTGTGGTGGACCGGTTGATTGACATGACTCGGCTGGCGGGAGATTGCCATGTGGTAGTGCGGGCGCGGTATGATTGGACGTTGTTTCTGCCACATCGAAGCATGCCGGTGTATGGGAAGACGTTCGATTGGCACACAATCGAAGGGGCATGCGTGACAAAGCACGATGGGCGTTATTACTGCATTTATAGCGGCGCGAATTTCCAGACGGACCGTTACGGGCTGGATTACGTGGTGGCGGACAGCCCGATGGGGCCTTATTCCGGCCAGGGGAAAACGGCGCGCCTTCTGCATAGCATTCCCGGAAAAGTCCGTGGGCCGGGTCACAACGACATCGCTGTTGCGCCGGACGGCAAGTCCGAATACATCGTTTACCACGCCTGGGACGCGGAGATGAAGGTGCGGCAGATGTGCATCGACAAATTGGTCTGGACGCCGGAAGGCCCGCGCTGCCTCGGGCCGACTTATACGCCGCAGCCGGCGCCGTGAAATTTCACATCGTTTCGATGTATGCGGGGGCGGCGGGCACTTCGCCAGGGGCGGGACGCAGGAATCGGGCGAGCCAGATGCAGGAGACGACGCACACCACCGCGACCAAGCCGGCGACGGGATAATGCGTGAGTTCCTGGTGTGGGCCTTCGCCGATGATTCCTCCGCTGGCCCAGGCGGCCAGGCCGGCGGCGAATTGTTGAACGGATGAATTGACGCTCATAAAGCCGCCGCGATAACGGGCTTCGACCGTCGCCGTCATCATCGCCATCGCCGGGACGAAGCGGCCTGACATGCAAATCATGAGAAGCGTCGAGGTCGTCAACGCAAGCACCAGGGGAACCGGCGGGAGATTAGTGAGGGCAAAGATTGGAACGCAAGCGCCCAGGGACATCAACCTGAAGACGCGGAGTTTGCCGGTGCGATCCGCCCAGCGGCCGATCCAGTTCATGCTGAAAAAGGTGCATAACCCTCCCGCCAGGTATATGAACGGCAATTGTTTCTCGGTCATTCCGACGTTGTACACCATGTAGGTGGCCAGGTTCGGAAAGATCATGAAGCTGGCACAGGTGAGGACTCCCATGAAAACAAACGCCATTTGATGGCTTGGCTCCGCCAGGACGGCAAGCATTCGCGCGGCGGGATGCTCGTCCCGGGCGTGTTCCAAATGCCCGCGCATCGGCGGCGCGTAACGGGCGACGGCAATAAGAATCGGCACGGTGATCGCGGCGATGGCGTAAAAGGGAACGTGCCAGTTGAAATCGGAGGCCAGCACGAGGCCCAGGGGCACTCCAAAAATGGCGGCGACCGAAAAGGCGGACATCACCATGCCCATTGCTTCGCCGCGGCGGAATTCCGGGATGACGTCGCCGACGATGGCGAGAATCACAGCGCCGGTGATTCCGCCGAACGTGCCGGCAAGCGCGCGGGCGACGACGAGAAGGTGGTAGGTCGGGGCGAGCGCGCACATGAATGTGCCGGCGCCGAAGCCGAGGAAGAGCCAGAGCAAAGCGGTCTTGCGGTCAAAGCGGTCGAGGAAAAATCCGGCGGCGATGCCGGAAATGCCCGCTGCGACAGCATAGGAGGCGACGATGGTGTTGAACTGGGCCGGGGTGATGTGCATGACGCGCATGTATTGCGGCCCCAGCGGCAGGATGATTAAAAAATCGAGGTTGGTGGTAAACTGGATGGCTGCCAGGAGCAGCAGGAGCAATCGTTCGTTCTGGAGTTTCAATGTTCAAAATCCCGCTTTAAAAGTTAAGGCTGATGTCAATGGGACGGCTGCCTTGCGGTCAGCGAGTCTTTTTGCTTTTGCAAGGTGTCCTGCGCGGAGGCGTCCGCCGCCGGAACGACCGCCATCACTTCGTCAATAATCGAAATTCGCCGGGCCAACTGTGGGGCGGTGAAGGAATCGCTGTCATGGGAGGAAAAATCCTGGTCGCCCACGGCGATGTGGAAAGTCATGTAGCCGGAGAGGGCGGGGTTGGCCGGCGGCGTCAATTGATATTGGCGGCCGCCCAAAAAAGGCGCGAGTTGCGCGAGCGAAGACTCGTTGAGCTGGCCGCTTTTGATGAGAGCGAGCAAGGCGTTGAGGGCATCGGGATTTTGCGGGGCCAGTTCCGCGAGGGCCTGGCCAGCGACGGTTTGATTTCCGGACAGGGTGCCGTCGGCAATTTGAATGAGAGCAGGAGCGCCGGCGTTGTTGGGCAGGGTCGTGAGGGCGATCACGGCGTAGTAGGGCCATTTTTCGGCGTATTGCGCGAGATCACCTTCGACGCTTCCGCCCGCGGCGCCGATGTTCGCCAAAACCTGGAAGAGAGGTCCGACATTGGCGCCCGCCAATTGATCCATGGCCGCGAGCGAAAGTTGCTGGCGAACGGAATTGAGAATGTCCTGTTGAAACTGGCCGGGCGACTGCGCTTCCAAAGTTTTGGCGATGGCCGCAACATCGGTGGGGTAAATGGAGGTCTGCAATGTTTGCAGCATGGCGGCGGTGGCTTCGGGTCCGCCGATTTGCACGAGCGCGGCGAGCAGGGCGCTGCGCAGGGAATTGTAGCCGAGTTGGTCGGCGCCGCTGACCCCGGCGTAATTGGCGTCGAGGTTTTGGGCGAGGAATCGCTGAATTGGCTGGACGGACGAGGAACCCTGGCGAATCAACTGATGCAGGCTGTCATTCCACTTTTGGGACTGGGCGGGGGTGATTGGTTCTTTGCCGTCGAGCGCGGCCAGCGTCGATACGAGTAGCTGAGGGTCCACGTTGGGGGCGGGAGACGGTGTGATGGTTGTGGACGCGGCGGTTGGAATTGCGGGCGGCGTTGCAGAGGCATTTGTCTGAACCGGCGGCGCGGACGAAGATCGGAATGAGCGATAGGAGAGAGAAGCGACAATAACCAGCACGCCGAACAGGACGACAGGGCCAAGGAACGAAGTTCGCGGAGGATTTTTCCGCTTTCCTCGGACGGAGCCGGCGCGCTCGGAAGTTTTGCTCATCGAGGTGCAAATCTAATCATGGCTGGCGGTTGAGACAAGATATTGCCTTGCGCTTTTTTGGCGCCGACTATGTTGTGTGAAATTGACGACGGGATTGGGCGCAGGTTAGAGTTGGCTTGTGAATGTCCCGATTCCCGAGTCCCGGACGAAACGCATGGCCGTCGCCATTGGCCTGGCTGCGGTGCTCATGGTCGTCGGGGGGCTGGTGTATCTTTTGATGCCTGGCGCCGATTCGAACGCCAAAATTGACGGGCCCAAGATCATTGCGGCGGGGCACGCTTATACGCGCGACTTGCTTCTCCATAAGCAGCCGATTCCAAGGACCGTTTCGCTCAGCGAGCTTGTGGCGCACGGTTACCTTCAACCTTCGGACGTCGCGGCGTTTCAGGGGTTGGATGCCACGCTGTCGTTGGTCTTCAACGCTTCTGATCCGACGTTCGTACTCATGCGGGTCCATATGCCGGATGGGACGGACGTTGTGCTGTTGGGGGACGGAACAGCACAATCAACGCGTCGATTGGGGCAGTGATCAAAACATCCGGTCCAAGGGCGTTTTAGGAGGCGCGGGCGTCCAGTAGGTGTCAAGCTTGGGACGCTGGAGGCGGAGAGGGTCTTTGCCGAGCGCGCGCCGAATGAGCGACACCGGTGTCACCAGTAGAATGAAGAACACCGCCAGCACTATTCGGCCGGCAAGCTGGCTGATGGCAAAACCGAGCCTTGCGGAAAATCGGTGGAAGCCGCGAAACCATCGCGGTTGAATTGCGGCGGCCACGGCGATGGCGGCCAGAATTGCCAGGACGATCACCCATGTGGTGGGACGCAATACGCGGCGCCACCGGAGCAAGCTGCTGAAGATTGCCAGCCCCAGCGCGCTCATCCACGCGCCCTTGCGCCATTCCTTTGGGTTCTCGCTGAATTTGGGTTTCATACTCAGTCTGATTGCGGGGCCACACGGCGGGGGGCCTGTTTTGCCGGCTGTTCGGCGCGGTCCAACACGCAGTTGCCGATGATGAGAAAGTCCATTTCCGTATTGACGAAGCAGCGGTAGGCATCCTCCGGGGTGCAGACGACCGGCTCGCCTCGCACATTGAAGGAAGTGTTTACCAAAACGCCGCAACCGGTCACGGATTCAAAACGAAGCAACAGTTCGTACAGCAGCGGATTGACATCGCATGTCACCGTCTGGATGCGCGCGGAGTAATCGACGTGCGTCACGGCGGGAAGCTTTGAACGGATTTGTTTCAAAAGATCGAAACCGGCGGCGTCGGCGGGCGCGGGGAGGCGCTGTTCTTCGCGGATGGGAGCGACGAGCAACATGTAGGGGGAATCGGCGTTGAGGTCGAAATATTCCCCGAGACGTTCGCGGCGCACCACGGGGGCGAAAGGACGAAACGATTCGCGGAACTTCACTTTCAGATTCATCACGGATTGCATTCGTGGCGAGCGGGCGTCGCCGAGGATCGAACGATTTCCCAGCGCGCGCGGGCCGAACTCCATCCGGCCCTGAAACCAGCCGACGACTTTTTCATTGCGGAGCAAATCGACGGCGCGATCGAGCAGATCGCCTTGCGGGAGACGCTGGAAACGGGCGCCGTGGCTTTGGAGCATCGCTTCGATTTCTTCATCGCTGTATTCGGGGCCGAGAAAGGAGCCTCGCATGACGTCGGATTTTGGCCACGGGATGTCGTCGTCTTCCTGGGGCAAATGCCATGCCACGAGAGCGGCACCGAGGGCGGCACCGGCGTCGCCGGCGGCGGGTTGGATCCAGAGGTGATCGAAAATCTTTTCGCGGAGAATGCGGCCGTTGGCAACGCAGTTGAGCGCGACGCCGCCCGCCAGGCAGAGGTTTTGTTCGCCAGTAACGTGGCGTGCATGCCGCGCCAGGCGGACCATCACTTCCTCCGTCACTACCTGGATCGAGCGCGCGACGTCCATGTGGCGTTGGGTGATGGCTTCTTCGGGCCGGCGGGGAGGTCCGCCGAATAGGTCGTGGAACAGGCCATTGGTCATCGTGGTGCCGGTGAGAAAATTGAAATAGTCGAGATTCAGCCAGAAGGAACCGTCCTCCTTCAAATCGAGCAAATCCTTGAGAATGACATCGGCGTATTTCGGTTCGCCGTATGGGGCGAGGCCCATCAATTTGTATTCGCCGGAATTGATTCGAAAGCCGCAGTAGTCCGTAAACGCGGAGTAGAGCAGCCCAATGGAATGCGGGAAGCGGATCTCCTGGAGGATGTCGATGCGATGGCCTTTTCCGCGTCCGATCGTCGTCGTTGCCCATTCGCCGACGCCGTCGATTGTCACAATGGCGGCCTGGTTGAATGGGGAGGGATGAAAGGCGCTGGCGGCGTGTGCCTGATGGTGGGCGGTGAAGAGAATCGGACAATCGGCGCGCAGGCCGGGCAATTCCTGGCGGATGGTTTTGCGAAGATCGAGTTTGCCGCCGAGCCAACTGGAGAGGACTTGAGGGAAAGTTCGCCAGCCGCCGGGAGCGACCGCCAGATAAGTTTCCAGCAGGCGCATGAACTTGAGAACGGGCTTGTCGTAAAAGACGACCACGTCCAATTCCCCTGCGTTCAAGGCGCCGGAGCGGAGGCAAAACTCGATTGCGCGCTGGGGAAACTCAGAGTCGTTTTTTATGCGTGAAAAGCGCTCCTCCTGGACTGCGGCGACGATTTGGCCTTCGCGGAGCAAGGCTGCCGCGGAATCGTGGTAGTAAGCGGAAATGCCGAGGACATGGCGAGGCGGGGGCATCGTTCACATAAACGGATAGAGCGCCCAGGCGATTCCGGAGCTGGCGGTGAAAATGAGAATGGCGCCCAGAACCAGCAGCAGGACGATCAGCGGAATGATCCACCATTTTTTCTCCTGCCTGCAAAACTTCAGAAACTCTTTGAACAACGACCACATGAGGCCGGCCAGTGTAGGTTCGAAATTGGGAATTTGAAATCTCAAATTTGGGGGGCGGAGAGAAATGAGAAATTCTCATAAATTCGTCTAAAAACCGAACGGTACGGAATTATGAGGGATTCCCTTAGTCGGTGTTCAGGGGGTTCCTGATTGATTGCCGGGCGAAATGGAGGACGTTCGCTTCGATTATTTTCCTGAGGATTTGAACATTTAGCGTGACAAGGACCTTTACGTAATGAATCGTAAGGGTCAGGAGGCAAGTGAATACTACTTTTGAACAAAAAAGCGCCAGACGCGCTGGTTCGCGAATAAGAGTTGGAATGTATCTTATTTGCTGCGTGCTATTCGTCGTCTGGGCTGTGACCGTGTCGCGTCTTTATCGTTTGGGCTCTACGTTTCAACTTTTGGCGGCGGCTGGGACGGTCCTCTTTCTTACGCGGATCCTTAGCAGCAAGGCTAGCCGGCCCTTCTCACGATGATCCTGGCGTCTCGTAGAGAGGCGGTTACAAATAATATCGCAATGCGGGCAAATAATCCCTCGCGAGGCGCATCTCACTGGACATTTGACTTTGTTTATGACAGCATTAAGACCTTGAGAGTCCGACCCCCTGTCGCCGGGCCGGATTTTCAATGTCGCGCGAAATGAAAACGAAACCAATTCTCGCAAAGACAGCACCTACCCATGCCATCCGAGGCGGGTTCAAGATCATTCTTGTCGATGATCATCCGGTCATGCGAAATGGTTTGGCGCAATTGATCGATCAGGAGGGGGATTTGAAAGTGTGCGGACAGTTTGAGGACTCTGGACTGGCTTTTGCGGCCATTCCCGGCCTGCAACCGCATTTGGCCATTGTGGACCTTTCCCTAAAGAGCAGCAGCGGGCTGGATTTGGTCAAAAATATCAAGGCGGCGTTTCCCCTCGTTGCGATCCTGGTGCTTTCGATGCATGAAGAATCGCTTTATGCGGAGCGGGTGCTTCACGCGGGCGCGGCGGGGTACATCATGAAGCAGGAGGCGACGGACCGGGTGTTGAGCGCGATCCGCCAGGTGCTCAACGGGGGCATTTATCTGAGCGAAGGGATGAGTTCGAAATTTGTGCATCGGCTGGCCACGGGCAGGACGACGGTGGGGGGGTCTGTGACGGAGCGATTGAGCGACCGCGAACTGGAAGTTTTCGGGTTGATCGGACAGGGGCGTGGGACGCGGCAAATCGCGGAGCATTTGCGCTTGAGCATCAAAACAATCGAGTCGCATCGCGCGCATATCAAGGAGAAGTTGAATTTAAAAACCTCGACGGAACTGGTTCATATGGCTATTCAAATGCGCGGCCAATGAATATGGAACCTGCCGAGTCTTTGGCGGCCAGATGCCAGCCTGCAAATGGATTAGTTTCGGAGCACGACGCGGCGGAAGCCGTTGCAAAAGCCTGCCTGCCAGCGGATTACCGAGGCAAGCGTGTGCTGGTGATTGTCCCGGATGGGACGCGTACCGCGCCGATCGGGTTGATTTTTAAAGCGCTTTTTTCGCGCATTGGGGCTGTTACGGACAAGCTGGACGTTTTGATTGCGTTGGGGACGCATCAGCCAATGTCGGAGGAGGCGATTTGCCGGCGGCTGGAAATTTCGATGGCGGAGCGCAAGGGCGTCTATCGGACGGTGGCATTCCACAATCATGCGTGGGACAATCCTGCGGCGTTAAGAGAGGTGGGCGTGATTCCGGCGGGGGAAATCAACCGTTTGACCAACGGCTTGTTTGCGATGGATGTGCCGGTGGAGGTGAATCGGCTGGTTTATGATTATGACCAGGTGATTATCATCGGGCCTGTTTTTCCGCATGAGGTGGTAGGTTTTTCCGGGGGGAACAAATATCTTTTTCCGGGAGTTGGAGGACCGCGCATTCTGAATTTTTTCCATTGGCTTGGGGCGGTCGTCACCAATCCCATGATTATCGGCAACAAATGGACGCCGGTGCGGCGGGTTGTGGACCGGGCGGGTGCGATGGTTTCGATCCCGAAGCTGTGCTTTTGTTTGGTCGTGGAAGGGCACGGGCTGGCGGGGCTTTATGCGGGGTCGCCGGAAGCCGCGTGGGATGCGGCGAGCGAATTATCGCGGCGCCTGCACATCACTTACAAGGACCACCCATTTGACACGATTTTGTCGTGCGCGCCGGCGATGTACGACGAACTTTGGACGGGAGGCAAGTGCATGTATAAGCTGGAACCCGTTCTGGCCGACGGGGGCGAATTGATCATCTACGCGCCGCATATCCGCGAAGTGTGCATCAGCCACGGGAACACGATCCTGGAGATTGGTTATCATTGCCGGGACTATTTTCTCAAGCAATGGGACCGTTTTAAGGATTATCCGTGGGGCGTGCTGGCGCATAGCACGCACGTTCACGGGCTTGGCACTTTTGAAAATGGCGTGGAGACGCCGCGCGCGCGAGTTGTGCTGGCGACTTCAATCCCCGAGGAAGTTTGCCGGAAGATCAACCTCGGCTACCGCGACCCAAAATCGATTCGGGTGCAGGATTTCGCGGGGCGGGAGGATGAAGGGGTTTTGCTTGTGCCGAAGGCGGGCGAAATGTTGTTCCATTTGAAGCATCCACCGGCGTGGGCCGGGGGAGTGGATGCGGCATCCGCCATCGCGGCGTGATGAAGCGGGGGGCACTGCCATTCGTGTTCGTCAATGCGGCGATGACCGCTGACGGGAAGCTTGCGCCTTACGTCCGGCATTTCGAGCCGTTTGCCGGTCCGCGCGACCGCGAGCATTTGCTGGAATTGCGGGCAACCGCGGATGCCGTGATGGCGGGGGCGCGGACGGTCGATTTAGACCGCGTGAATATGGGTCCTGGACCGGCGCGATTTCGCCGGAAACGTCTCAAGCGGGGACTCGCGGAGTATAATTTGCGCATCATCGTCAGCGGAAGTGGGACCATTGACACCGAAGCGGAGATTTTTCGGCATCGTTTTTCGCCCATCGTGATTTTAACGACTGAACGGGTTTCACCCAAAAAGCTGCGGCAATTGCGGTCGCTTGCAGACGAAGTCAAAGTGATCGGCAAACGCACGGTTGATTTCAAGGGCGCGTTTGGGTGGCTGCGCGAGAAATGGAACGTCCGGCGCTTGTTGTGCGAGGGTGGCGGGGAAGTGAACGGAGCGGTTTTCCGCGCGGGGCTTGTGGATGAACTTCACTTGACGATTGCGCCGGTGATCTTCGGCGGCCGCACCGCGCCGACGCTGGCGGACGGGCCGGGGGTTGACAGGCTTGCGGATGGGGCGCGATTGCGGTTGGTTTCGATGACCCGGATTGCGCGCGATTTATATTTAGTTTACAGACGGGGCGATTAGGAGGGCAACGGGGGACATTTCAAAGGTGCCGCGGTCGTACTTGCACTCGTAGGTACAACGAAAGGCGCGCTCGGTGGCTTCGCCGGAATAATGATACGTGCCGCCGGCAAGACGGCCGAGGT
The DNA here is from genome assembly GCA_036272955.1 of Verrucomicrobiia bacterium. Taxonomy (GTDB): domain Bacteria; phylum Verrucomicrobiota; class Verrucomicrobiia; order Limisphaerales; family Palsa-1400; genus DATAUD01. The sequence continues at coordinate 23,329 of DATAXU010000082.1, read as the reverse complement.
CGGTATCACCCTCCAATTTCCACAGGCCCGCGCTCTGCTGGGCATGCAAGGGAACGGTGTAACAAACGCGCAAAAACCCGGCGTAAACGGCGTGAAATGTCGCTGAGAATTGTGTTGGACTGCTCTGGTCGAGAAGACATCGGAGCGCGCCGTGGTGGCCGTTGGTTTGGCTGATCCATTGGCCTTCCCATCGTTTGGGGAATCCGTTGGGCGCTGCCGGCTCTTTCCAGCGGCGCTTGAAATCCGAAGCGTTACTGAATAACGCTGCCAGTAGGTGCGATGTGGCGCGGATCATTCCCATGCATTAGTAATCTAATAACTGTGCCGTGGCCTCGCCAGTAATTTGCGTTCTGAAGCAAAAAGGGGTCGTGCCGGTTTTAACGGAAATCCGGAGCCTCGGAAAAAGTGGAATCGACCGTAGAATATTTCACCCTTTACGCAAATGTTGAAAGTATGAAGTTGACCCCAAAAGGCCACTTACATCAGCATTCGATGCGACTGAACGACCAATGGAGGTTGATTATTGAAATCAAGAATTCATCTCCAAAAAACATTATCGTAGTAATCGACATTGAGGACTACCACTGAACATGAGTAACAGAACACCAGCAGAAGTTTTCCCGCCCGGAGAGTTCATCCGTGATGAGCTTCAGGCGCGCGGTTGGACGCAGGGTGATCTTGCGCAGGTCATGGGACGCCCGGAACCGGCGATCAATCTCATCATAAACGACAAGCGCGGCATAACGCCAGACACGGCCACTGAATTGGCGGGGGCATTTGGGACGACTCCCGAGTTTTGGTTGAACCTGGATAACGCGTACAAGCTGTCAAAGGTCGTGGTTCGATTCTCAGAAATCCGAGAACGAGCATCACTATTTGAATCAGCTCCAGTGAAGGAAATGGAAAAGCGCGGATGGATCAAAACGACTGATTCAATCGAGGGATTGAAGCTTGCGCTGGATTCGTTTTACGCGGGTATTGATATTGAGAATTTCAAGGTTGCGGCACGCGCTTCAACTGAACAGGGGCGCGTAACACCTCAACAGTTGGCTTGGTGCGTTAGGGCTTTGCGGTTGGCATCCAAAATCCCAGCGCGTCCTTATCAGCCGGGCAAAATCAGTGAATGCAAAGAGAATCTTCGTTCGCTGTCCGCTTTTCCAGAGGGAGTGTCCAAGGTGCCGGATGTGCTTGCTGAATTTGGTATTCGGTTCGTCGTTGTTGAGCATTTGACGGGAACGAAGATTGACGGTGCGGCGCTATGGCTGGGAGACGGGTGGAACAAGCCGGTCGTAGCCATCTCCGCACGCTATGACAGAATCGATTGGTTCTGGCATACGGTTTGCCATGAAGTTTCGCATATTGAGCACAAGGATTCCATCGCCTTGATCGATGTGGATTTGTTTGGGGATGAAAAGCGAAACGAAACCGTACCAGAAATTGAGAAGCGGGCAAATTGGGAAGCGGCAGAGATGCTTATTCCTGGAGAGAAATTGGAATCATTCATCATTCGGAAACGCCCGTATTTCTCGAAGGTGTCGATTATTCAATTCGCCAATGCGAACAAGATTCATCCTGGGATTGTTGCCGGACAACTGCATCATCGCCTTGGCACTTACAAAACAAACCGCGAGATGCTGGTTAAAATTCGTGACATTCTGATATCCCGCGCTTTAACGGACGGATGGGGGATCCAGGTAACGAAATGATTTAAATCGCAACTGGGTCATTGATGTCAGCTTCATACATTCGATTCTGCTGAAAACTCATTTTCTGTCAAGAATAGCCACCACCAAAAAGGTTCATCCTTGGCGAAAAAGCCCCGTATAGCCCGTTCTGGACGTTTCCAGGTTTGACACTTTTTTGGACAAAGTGATGCCTGGTTTTCGAAAATGGGGGTTTTCTAAACTATTCCAGCCAAATGTTGAATGTATGAAGTTGACCCCAAAAGACGGACACGGCGTTGATGGCGGATTCTGGTATAACACCAACGGACAGTACTACTCGTGGCAGAACGGCAGCCGTCTCCTAAAAGCGGACTGTTATAACCGGGACGAACTTCTTGACGTCATTTACAGAGACACCGCGCTTCTACAAAAGCAATTGGACGCCGAGCGCGACGCCGTAACCGCTGTGGCAACCAACCTTTCCCAAAAGCTTTAGTCTTGGTGGTGTCAAGCTGTACCGATCGGGAAAGTCACCACAGAGGACACTCCTCCGCCGCTCTCCCAGTCTTCGCAGAGTTGCTTCGGAGTGCGGGCGAGCTTTGGAAGACGGGGAAGAGCACGAAGAAAAACCAACGGACTGAGGTAATGGGAAATAGTCAGGCGAAGATTTGGCGGGGGTGGGTTTGGAGGTGGGCGGAGATTTCGCCAAGGAAGGAGGAGCCGAATTCTTTTAGCTTTTTTTCGCCTACGCCGCTGATTCTCGCGAATTCTTCTTCGTTGGCGGGGTAATTGCGGGCCATTTGTCGCAAGGAAACATCGGAAAAAACTATGTAGGCGGGGACGTTGCGCTCGTCGGCCAGGGTCTTGCGCAGTTGACGCAGGCGATCGAACAGGTCCTCGTCGCATGAGATTTCACCGGAGCGCGGTGCTCGTTCCTTCTCCTTGTCTTTTGTCGCGGGGGCGGCGATTGGCTGCGTCAAAACTATTACCTTGCGGCGGCGGAGGGCGTCGAGGCCTTCGGGGGTCAGTTCCAGGGTGCTGAATTGGCCGGTGGCCTGGCGCAAAAAACCGAGGCGCGTCAGCTCACGGCCAATGGCCTGCCATTCGAAGCGGGTGTGTTCGCTGCCGATTCCGTAAGTGGAGAGTTTCTCGTGGGCCCAGCGGCGGATTTTGTCGGTGTCGGCGCCGGTCAGAACTTCGGTGATGTGGTTGAGGCCGACGCTGAAATTGCTTTTTTCGCGGATGCGGAAGACGCAGGAAAGAAGTTTTTGGGCGGCGAGCGTGCCGTCGAAGGTGGCGCGGGGAGTGAGGCAATTGTCGCAGCCGCCGCATTTTTCGGCCTCGAAATTTTCGCCGAAATAGCGGAGCAGTTCGCGGCGGCGGCAAACGGAAGCTTCCGCATAATGGACGATTTGCCGGAGTTGCTCGCGCGCGATTTGTTGTTCTTCGGGCGGCTTTTCGTCGATGAAACGCATCTGTTTGACGGTGTCGCCGGGGTTGAAGAGCAGGACGCATTCGGCGGGAAGGCCATCGCGTCCGGCGCGGCCGGTTTCCTGATAGTAGCCTTCGACGTTTTTGGGGAGATCGTGATGAATGACGAAGCGGACGTTGGGTTTGTTGATGCCCATTCCAAAGGCAATGGTGGCGCAAATGACGCGGATTTCATCGCGCAGAAATAAATCCTGGTTTTTGTTCCGCTCCGACGCGCTTAAGCCGGCATGGTACGGGCGGGCACGGATGCCGTTGGTCTCGAGATATTCGGCGAGGCGTTCGACGCCTTTGCGGCTTTGGCAGTACACAATGCCGCTTTCGCGCGGGCGGGCGCGAAGGAACGCCAGCACCTGCGATGACGGTTTGTTTTTGGCGATGACGCGATACGTGAGATTCGGCCGGTTGAAGCTGGCGACGAAACAGCGCGGATCGCGCAGTTCCAGGAGTTTGACGATGTCCACGCGGACGCGCTCCGTGGCGGTGGCGGTCAAGGCCATCATGGGCGCCTTTGGGAAAAGCGGGCGCAACTGGGAAAGCTGGCGGTATTCGGGGCGAAAATCGTGGCCCCATTCGCTGATGCAATGGGCTTCGTCCACGGCGATCAGCGTCACGTTCCATTTTTGTAAATCCGCCAGAAAGCCGGAGAGCATCAGGCGTTCGGGGGCGACGTAAAGCAGGACAAACGCGCCACGGTGGAGATTGGCGAGGCGGCGGCGTGATTCGTCGGGAGCCAAGGTGGAATTGAGGAATGTCGCGGCGATACCGGCGGCCTGGAGGGCATCGACCTGGTCTTTCATCAAGGCGATCAGGGGCGAGACGACGACGGTCAAGCCGGGTCGAAGCAGTGCGGGCAACTGGAAACAGAGCGATTTTCCGCCGCCTGTGGGCAAGAGAGCGAAAACGTCTGTCCCGGCCAGGGCGCTGCGGATGATTTCCTGCTGAAGGGGGCGGAAAGAGGTGAATCCGAAATAACGTTTGAGCGAATCTAGCACTCAGAACATTAAGGAGTTGGCTATTCCGTGAGTCAATGAGTTTTGAGGAGTGCCTGATTCATGGACGCGGACGCAATTCCTGGAACTCGCCGGCATCGGCCGATGGGACGCGATGGGGCTTTTAAAGGCGCGCAACCTCGAAATTTGGGAAGAAATTGCCTGTTAAGGAAGGCAAAATGTGCCCTCGGCCTTCCACCGTAACGCAGGGTATTCAAAAACACACTGGGACGCTCCCTATCCGACCCAAAACGCGGAACATGGCAACACTCCTGCTAAGGGTCATAGACAGGTGACTAATTTATGAAATCGTTATTGCTAGTTGGCGGACTTCTAGGATTTGCGGTGGGCGCGGGTTTTAGCTTCATGGAAGCGGATTCCAGCGCCTCAATTCTGTTGCACGGCTGTGTGACCGCATATGTTTCGGCTTTGCTCTCGCGTTGGTGGGGGCGTTCCTGGCGCAAGAGCCTGGAGGAGGCGATGACAGAGGGCGACGTCGTTGGCGGCGCAGGTTTTTCCCAAACAACCCCAAAAATTTCTAAATAATGAGCGCTACCCTGTGTGAACCGGCTTCGACCGAGATTTCCCCGGAACAACGTCGTTCAACCCAAAAAGCCCTTTGGCGCCGCTACAGCCGTTCCGGCCCCGGCAGCCCAACCGAAAACAGCCTCGTCCAGGAATATCTTCCGCTGGTGAAGACGATTGTGGGGCGGCTTGCGATGACGCTGCCCTCGCACGTCAACGCCGATGATCTTTACAGCGCCGGCTTGGTGGGCCTGCTCAATGCGATGCGCCGCTTTAACCCGGATAACGGGACGTCGTTCGAGACTTACGCGCGGGTTCGCATTCGCGGGGCGATTTTTGATGAGTTGCGCCGGCTGGATTGGGTCCCGCGTTCCGTGCATGAGAAAGCGAAGAAAATCGAAAAAACGATGCAGGAGCTGACTCAAAAGTATGGAACGGTGCCCAGTAATTCGCAAATGGCGAAGGCTTTGAACATGGGATTGGAAGCGTACGAGGAGTTGCTGGAAGAGATCCGGCCCACCACTTACGTCTGCCTGGATGCGGTGCATACTTCCGATGGCGACCAGGGCGGATCCATTTATGAGGCGATTGCCGACGAAGGGCAGACCAACCCTGAGCAATGGACTTCGCTGCGGGAAATTGCGTCGCTGATTGAGAAGCGGCTGCAACAGTTGCCGGAGATGCAGCGGAAGGTCCTCGCCCTCTACTATTACGAAGACATGCGGCTGAGGGAAATAGCGGAGGCCTTTGGCGTGACGGAATCACGCATTTGCCAGATTCATTCGCAGGCGATCCTCTCTATCAAATCGCTGTTGCGGCAGGAAGACCCTGAGGTCTTTAACCGATCATGACGAGCACGCGATGATTGTCATCCTTGGCACTCTCATAGTTATTGGATCGGTGGTGGGCGGCTTCATGATGGCCGGCGGCAACACCATGGCACTGCTGCATTTGTCCGAGTTGGTGATTATTGGCGGGGCGGCGCTTGGGGCGTTGGTGCTGATGTCGCCCAAGAAGGTGCTCATTGATTTATTCAAGCAGATTCTGGGTTCGTTAAAAGGCTCTCCTTACAACAAAAAAGCGTACGACGAATTGTTCAAGGCGCTCTATGAATTGTTCATGCTGGGGCGGCGCGGCGGAATGGTGGCGCTGGAAGAACATATCATGAACCCGGCAACCAGCAGCATTTTCAGCAAGTATCCCGGTTTCCAAAAGAACAAACACGCCATGGAATTCCTCTGCAACGGATTGCGGCCGATCATCGACGGAAAGATCAAGCCCGATCACCTCAAGCTGCTGTTGGAAATCGAACTCAACGCGATGGAGGGCGAACACGAACAACCCGTCGGCGTGCTGGTCAAGGCGGCGGACGCCATGCCGGGATTCGGCATTGTGGCGGCGGTGCTGGGAATTGTCATTACGATGGCGTCGATTGCGGGGCCGATTGAAAAGATCGGCGAAAAGGTGGCAGCCGCGCTGGTGGGAACGTTTTTGGGAATTTTCATTTCGTACGGGTTCATGAATCCGCTGGCGGTGAACATGGAATTCATCAACATTGCGGAACTGGCGTTCGTTCGCTGCATCGCCGCTTCGGTCATTAGTTTTGCCAATGGGATGTCGCCCATCATGGCGGTGGAAGTGGCGCGGCGCGGGTTGTATAGCGACGTCAAGCCGAGCGCGGACGGGCTGGAAGCGATGCTTAAGGCGGTCAGCCAGGGTGGGGCCAAATGAGCGGTAAAAAAGCTCATCACGGCGGGGCTTGGAAAGTGGCTTACGCCGATTTCACAACGGCGATGATGGCGCTGTTCATCGTGTTGTGGCTGACGTCCCAGGACCAGCGCATCAAGGACGCGGTGGAACGGGCCTTTCGCAATCCATTTACATCCGTGACCAAAGACTCTGTTGGGATCATCCCCAGCAAGGACACGCAGGCGGTGCGGTCGTCCTCGGGGAATTTCGATTCGGCATCGGCCGTTGAGTTGACGATCCTGCGGCGGCTCAATCAGGACCTGGAGAGATCGCTTGGGTCAGCGGACGGGGAAAGCGAAAATCCGGTGAAGCTGGACATGACGCCGGACGGATTGTGCATCAATGTTTTTGATCGTTCGCACAAACCGGTATTCGAGCCGCAGTCCACGCGCTTTACGCCGTACGGGGATTGGGTGTTTTCGACGCTTGCCTGGGAAATCTCGCGATATAAAACATTTTCGGTGGAATTGGAGGGGCACACGGAGAGTGGCAACGCACCTTTGCGCCCCGACTATGGGGACTGGGAAATTTCGGCGGACCGCGCCAATGCCGTGCGCCGCAAATTGCTGGAGCGCGGAGTCATGGCCGAACAAATCACGAAAGTGGCGGGCTTTGGCGACACGGTGCCGATGCCTGAGTCTGATTCGACCAACGAAATCAACCGCCGCGTGACGGTGTTGTTGAACGTGCATTCGACCAAAAAAGCGTAAGCGGAGAAAAGCAATCATGACCGACAAATTTGTTCCCTTGACCGCGCTCACAGCCGCCGCGGCATTCCAACCGAAAGTAATGGCACAGGCCGAAACCCGGCCGGTTTTCAGCCAATTGCGCGACCCGGCGCCGGGCGAGCGTCCACACCAATCGTGCGCCGCACCGGCGGTGACGGTGCAACGGCAGGGCGACATCATCTCTGGAATCCGCGTGGAATGCGGTTGCGGACAGGTGATTGAGCTGGCGTGCAGTTACTAGCCGCTGAGATAAGATAATTCGCTTGTCACGCCGGCAGAACTGTTTACAATGCGGCGATGCCGGGAGTCACAAACCAACTCCAGACCGCCCAACCGTTCAAACCTAAAGCTGCCAGCGACTTACTGCCCACGGTTTACGAGGAATTGCGCAAGCTGGCCGCCTTCAGGCTGGCCAATGAAGCCAACGCCGGCACATTCCAGCCGACTTCCCTTGTCCACGAAGCCTGGCTGCGGCTTGTCGGCGCCGAGAATCCGAAATTTGAAAATCGCGCCCATTTTTTCGCCGCCGCCGCCGAAGCCATGCGGCGTATCCTCATTGACCATGCGCGGCGCAAACGCACTGCCCGCCACGGAGGCGGACAGGAGCGGGTGAACATTGAAAATCTGGAGCTGGCTTCGCCTGGAAGCGACGAGGAAATGCTGGCCGTTCACGATGCGCTTGACAAACTTTCGGCGCAAAACGCCCGGAAGGCCGATCTGGTAAAACTGCGGTATTTTGCCGGACTGACCCTTGAGGAATGCGCGAAAACCCTGGGCATTTCGGAGACAACGGCCAAACGCGATTGGGCCTATGCGCGGGCGTGGCTCTATAATGAGATTGCCGGCCCAGGCAATTGAATTGGGGTCAATGACCTGTTTGGCCGCGAATTCTCGCATTGTATCAGGTGGCGAGGGTAACACCGCCGCCGTAACAAATGAGTCAACCAAACCGAGAAGAAGATCTTTTCGACCAGGCGCTGCAACTGCCTGAAGGTTCGCGCGCGGGTTTTCTCGACGAGGCATGCGGCGGGGACGCAGCTCTGCGTCGGAAAATTGACCAGCTTCTGCGCGCATCGGACAAAGCCGGCGATTTTCTCCAGCTATCACCTGCCGCGAGAGGGGTCACGGTTAGAATCGGTCTGCCCGGCGCGGAAAAGCCTGGCGAGAAGATAGGGCGCTACAAACTTTTGCAACTGATTGGAGAGGGCGGCTGTGGCGCTGTTTACATGGCCGAGCAGGAGGAGCCGGTGCGGCGCCGGGTGGCGCTGAAGGTCATCAAACTGGGGATGGATACCAAGCAGGTCATCGCCCGATTTGAAGCCGAGCGCCAGGCGTTGGCGCTAATGGACCATCCCAACATCGCCAAAGTTCTGGACGCCGGCACGACCGAGATGGGGCGTCCGTACTTTGTCATGGAGTTGGTGCGGGGGATCAAGATCACCGACTACTGCGACCAGAACAACCTCTCGACGCCGCAGCGGTTGGATTTGTTCATCCGGGTTTGCCACGCCATCCAGCACGCGCATCAGAAAGGGGTCATTCACCGCGACATCAAACCCTCGAACATCCTGGTGACGATGCATGACGGGGTGCCGATGCCCAAAGTCATCGACTTTGGGATTGCCAAGGCGACCGACCAGCGGCTGACCGACAAGACCCTGTTCACGGCCTTTGAACAGTTCATGGGCACGCCGGCGTATATGAGTCCAGAGCAGGCGGAGATGTCGGCTTTGGACATCGACACCCGCAGCGATGTTTACAGTTTGGGGGTGTTGCTTTACGAGCTGTTGACTGGACAGACGCCCTTTGATCCAAAGGAATTGGCGGCCGCCAGCATAGACGAGATGCGGCGAACGATCCGGGAAAAGGAGCCGCCCCGGCCCTCGACGCGGTTGAGCACAATGATCGACGCGGATCTAACAGCGGCGGCGCGACACCGGCAGAGCGAGCCGGACAAGCTGAGGGGACTGCTCAAGGGGGACTTGGACTGGATTGTCATGAAGGCGCTGGAGAAAGACCGCACGCGGAGATACGAGACGGCCAACGGGTTGGGGATGGACGCGCAGAGGTATCTGAACAACGAGCCGATCGTGGCCCGGCCACCCAGCCGGATGTATCAGTTTCAGAAGATGGCGCGGCGGCATCGGGGCGTGTTCGCGGCGGGGGCGGTGGTGCTGGCGGCGCTGCTGTTGGGCCTCGGGGCTTCGATGCTCCTGCTGGTAAGGGAAAAAGAAGCAAGGCGCGTTGCGGAAACGGCCGAGAAAAAAGCCAATACCGCAGCTATTGAAAGCGACCATGTAGCGGCCTTTTTGCAGGATATGCTCAAAGGAGTAGGCCCGGAAGTCAGTAATGGTCGCGATACGAAATTGCTTTCCGCCATTCTCGATGAGACCGCGGCCAAAATCAGCGCGGAACTAAAGGATGAGCCCACAGTCGAAGCCACGCTGCGAACCACCATGGGCAAAGTCTATTATGACCTCGGCGAATACACTCAGGCGGAGACGATGCAGCGCCGTGCGTTGGCGTTGACAGATCAGCTTTTTGGCCGCCAAAGCACAAATGCCGCGGCCGCTATTTGGTTTCTCGGCGGAACGTTGCGCGACGCAGGAAAATTAACTGAGGCCGAGGCTTTGTTCAAAGAAGACCTGGCCATCCTGCAAAAACTGGGATTCGAGTCGAGCCTCCAGACGGCGGCGGCATACAATGATTTGGGTCTGGTGCTCTGGTCCCGAGGCGACAATGCCGAGGCCGAGGAGATGGAACGCAACGCCCTTGGATTGCGCCGCAAATTGCTGAAAGGCGACACTTACCATCTATCTGAGTCACAAGGCAATCTTGGCGTCGTGCTGGTCGCCCGCGCGAAATTTACCGAGGCCGAGCCTTATTTCCGGGCGACACTGGATTTGGCCAAGGGAAAAGAGGGCGGCGGGTGGGATGAAGTCAACGAAATTACCTGCAACAACCTCGGCCTGGTAATGATTTCCCAGGGGAAGTTTTCAGAAGCGGAAGAGATATATCGATCTGTGGTCGAGAAAGTGGAAAAAGCCAGGCCGGACCATCCGATTTTGGGACTGTTTCGCTCACATCTGGTCGAAGTGATGCAGTACCGCGCAGGCCAATCAAACGATCCCGCGTTGTGGGGTGAAGCGTTGCAACTCAATCCCAGCGATCCGCTGACCGCGGACGCGCTGGCCTGTCAGTTCGCCCGTCCATCCCTTCAGCCCGTTGCCTCGGACACGCCGGCGCCCTGGCGTTACACGACTTCACAGCCCGATTCTTCCTGGACGACTCCCGCTTTTTCCGCCGAGGGTTGGCTCACTTCCGCGGCCGCGTCCGGGATGGAAGCCTATCCTTTGCGCTCGGAACGGTACGTCCCAACCCGCACCAATCTTTGGCTTCGGCAGGACTTTGAAATAACGAACCTCCCGGTGGGAAAACTGGTGTTGCTGCTTCACCGCAACCTGGATGCCGAGGTTTTTCTCAACGGAACGCTGGCTGCGCCCGCCGCGGATTGGGGGAACGGGGATGTCCTCGTCCCGTGTTTTGCCATAGCCCGCTCCGCGCTGAAACTGGGACGCAACGTGCTGGCCATTCATTGCCGTCAGGCAGATGGGGGCGCAACGGTAAATGCCGGCCTTTACGTCGAGCCGGATGAAACGCTTGGCAGAATGAAACTCATCGAGGCGTTCAACCGGATGATCGTCCAGGAGCCGAAACGAGCCGATCTCCATGCCGGGCGGGCCAATGCCTGGGCGCGTCTCGGGCATTGGAAGGAAGCTGAGGCGGACCTGGCGCGGGCGATTGAGCTTCGCCCCGGAGCCCAGGATTATTACTGCCAGCTTGCGCCTCTCCACCTTCAAACGGGAGAGGTCGAGCGCTATCGGACGCTTCGACAAACGGCCTTGCGGAAATTCGGAGACCCCGAAGGCCCCGCCCCGGGTGAACCGATCGCAAAACTATGTCTGCTCGCCGCCTTGGACGGCTCAGCGCTGGATTCCGCCGAAAAACTGGCCGAAGACGCCGCCGGACCGGGCTATGCTTATCAAACCCTGGCCCGCCGTCAGTGGGCCGCCGGTTTGGCCGACTACCGCGTGGGCCGATACGAAAGCGCACTCAATTGGATGGACAAATCCATTGCCACAGGCGCGAATCAGGATATGCCTGCCTGGACCCACGAGAGAGAACGCAACCGGGCGGCCGGCGCCCGCGTTGTTCAGGCGATGGCCTATCAGCAATTGCATCGCCCAGACGAAGCAAAGGGGAGCCTGGCCAAAGCGGACGAGATTATCCGCACGCGGTGCCCGCAAGAGGATGCAGGTGACGTGGGCCGGGAATGGCAGGATTGGCTGGTTGTTCAAATACTCCGCCGGGAAGCTGTGCAACTCATGGAGGAAGGGCAGGCGGCCCCTTGATCCGTTTTCGCGCGAATTCTCGCATTGTAAAGCAGACGGGATTGTCCGCCATGACAATAAAACTGAAACCATGAAAAAATATATGACACGTCGCGGGATGCGGCTGACGGCCTTCGTTATCGCCAACTTATGGCTCGTTCGTCCCGGCATTGCGCAATCGCCGCCCGCCGCACACGGCACGAACAGTCAGCCCGTCGAAGTGGAGCAAACGATTGTGACGGGAAGCCTCGCGCCAACCAGCTACAATGTCGGCCCCGCCCCCGTGCAAACAATTACAGCCGAGGACATTCAGCAGAGCGGCGCCGTCGATGTCCTGGGCGCCCTCGAGAAGTTCAATCCCGCCTTCAGCGGCAACGGCAATTTTTCCGGCCCCGGTAATAACAACGTGACAATTTTCAACGGCCAGGCCGCCGGCGAGGGCGAATCGTTTATCTCGCTGCGCAACCTTCCGACTCTCGTCCTGGTGGACGGACGGCGCGTGGCCAGTTCCGCCATGAGCGCCGGCCAGGGAGTGGATGTGAATCTCTTCCCCGTCAATATGATTGATAGAATTGAAGTGCTTGAAGACGGCGCCTCCGCGCTCTACGGGTCGGACGCCGTGGGCGGAGTGGTGAATATCATTACCAAGAAGGATTTCAACGGAGTCGAAATTTCGCAGCGTATTGGATTCCCCACCGAGTCGCCCGGCACCAGCCTCCTTCAGTACAAAACAAGCATTCTGGCCGGGTATTCTTCCAATGATTTCCGAATTGTCTTCGGCGGCCAATTCTATCACATGGACCCGTTACGGTCAGACGAACGCCCTCCCGACACCATCCCCGAATTGATGGCCGACGGCTTACTGCCTGTCAACGCCAGCACCTCGGTTCCCGGCCGCCTTATCCTCAGCAGCCCGACATCGGCTGATCCCGGCGGAGTTGGGTGGATTCTGGCGGGATCGCCCTTTGCGGCAGGCGCGGCAGGATACAGACCAGGGCTGACCACCCCGCCCGTTGTCTCCGGCGGACCGTTCACCAGTATCGCGGCCTACAATGCCGCGGCGACGACTCAGCTTGGCTACGCGCCTTACATCAATTTATCGACCACTCCACTGGTGCATCAATATCCCGCGCTTGGGGCGGCCAGCACCTTTCCGGTGTTTGACCTGGCGCAGGGTGGAACCTACGAGCTTCTGGGCCAGGACCGCGACAACCTGAACCTGAATATTGACCACGATTACTTTGGCAAACGGATCGATCTTTTCGGGCAATTTAGCTACACGCATTTGCAGTCCTACGGCGCGCTCGCGGCGGATGTTCTCCCGGGACTTGAGTCGGCGGGAGTGACCGTTCCAGCGAACAATCCCTACAATCCATTTGGCATCGCCCTCAATGGCACGAGTTCGCCCGGGCCTGATTTGCTGACCCGTTTCAACCAACTGGGCAATCGCCTGGTGGATACTTATTCCGACGATGTGCGATTGGTGGGCGGGGTCAAGGGAACCTTCGGCAACGGATATGATTACGAAGTCGCGGGAACTTACAACCGCGAGGACCAAACATTGGATATTCACAATATTGTGAGCGGCCCTCTGCTCAACCAGGCCTTGACTCCGAGCGGAGCGGTGAATGGGCAGGGCCAGCCACTGAGCACTCTCAGGGACGCCAACGGCAATCCTGTCCCGGTCCTGGATATTTTCTCGGTCGGGAATAATTCGGCCGCCACCCTGGGCGCCATCAGCACCACGATCGATGAGGATGGCTTTTCAGATCTGACCAGCGTGGATGCCAAAGTCACCGGTGCGCCCTTTGAATTGCCCGCCGGGAGAGTGACCTTCGCGACAGGCGCGAGTTACATCCGCGAGTCGCTCTCCACCTCGTTTTCGTCATTGTTAACTTCAGGCGAGGCGGTCGGTTATACCAGCGCTTTCGGGGCTTCCGGCAGCCGCGATCGCTACGCCGTGTTCGCCGAAGTCAATATTCCCATCTTCTCCCCGGACAACCGAATCCCCGGCTTTTACGGATTGGAGGTGACCGCCGCCGGACGCTTCGAGGACCTCAATCCCGGCGGCGACTCCGGCATTCCGAAAATCGGATTGCTCTGGCAGCCGATTGACAAGCAAATCACGTTGCGAGGAAGTTATTCCGAGAGCTTCGTCGCCCCTTCCATTTACAATCTGTTCGGCCCCAATACGCCCACGCTGGATTACTTAAAGCTGCCGGACGGCACCGGGCAGGAGGAGATTATCGAGACGGCCAATCCCAACTTGAAATCCACAACTTCGCAGCAATTCAATTGCGGCATCGTCTTCTCGCCGAACGCCATTCCGGGGCTGACTGCCAGCGTCGATTACTACCACATTCAGGAACAAAATGTGGCCGTTGCGGACTATACCGCCGCATTGAACAGTCTCAATACCCTCGGTTCGGCCTCGCCTTACGCCCCCGGCTATGTTTTTTCCAGCGGCGCTCCGCTGACTTCCACCAAGCCCAATCAAGTCGTCAACGCAACCTTCGGCTCGCTGACGCTTCCCGTGACGGACTCCGAAGCGGTCCGAACCGACGGCCTGGATATGTCCCTTCGCTACATCCGCCCGGTCCCCGGCAACTGGGGCTTTGTGACTTTAACCGGCAACGCCAATTGGACGGATGCCTACGAAGTCCAATCCTCGCCGGGGCAGCCCTTTTACCGTTACGAAGGCCAGGGAACCTATGGCTTTGGGACCGCCCAGGGCATCATCCCCAATTACACCCTTAACGCCTCGATAAGCTGGGACTACAAAAACTTCGATTACACAATCCGCGCCCATTTCATCCCTGGGGAAGTCATCCCGGGCCTGCTCTTCCCAAGCGTCTATTCACCCGGAGCCACCCAAGGCAGCACCGTCAGCGGACAAGCGCAGCGCGTGGCCGACTATTATACGTTGGACATGCAGATGTCGTACGAATTCGGGAAAGGGCATCCTCTGCGAACCTGGTACGACGGCCTTCGGCTGACTGCGGGTTGCGACAACATCACCGACGTCCAGGCGCCCCTGATCGCCGGCGGCCCTGAGGATTACACCGACAAAAACGTCTATGACGTGCTGGGCCGTTTTGTTTACTTCGAAGTATCAAAGAAATTCTAACGCCTGGAAAATAAATGGAATGAGACGGTCGTAGCCGGAAACCAGCGTTCCCAGTCTTGTCCCCAGTACTGGTGACTTTCGGGTTTTCAGGAATAGGGTAAGCTATTCATCGTTGACAGGGCAAAATTGCGGGTTTCCGTGTGTGTTTGATGGCGTGATGTTCCGCAGCGCCGCCTTGGGTGGGGCAAAGATAATTTTAGTTGAAGTTGTTCTCAATCGAAAAGGTCGGGCTTCAAGCCCGGCCTTTTTGATTTTCTACCTTAAGCGCCGATCGCGATGTGCCAAACGCGATGCGGGGCATCGAAACCCCGGTAACGCATCTCGGAGGGCACAACCTTAAAACCGGTTCGTTTTAGAAAGTCAGCGGTCTCCGGACGCTGAAACACTTCGTCCGAAACGGCCAGGTCGCCGCCCTGGCAGCATTCGACGATCCGGGCGGCAAGGTTGATGGTCGTGCCAAAATAATCCAGCTTGTCGTTCGCGTTGACAGCCAGGCATGGGCCGGCGTGCAGGCTGGATTTGAGAATCAGCGGCGGGTCTAGTTTTGGATTCGCGGACGGAAGCCGCCGGAACATTTCCTCGACCGCGGACAGCGCCTCGTCCACCCGGCTGAATGCCGCCATGACGGCGTCGCCAATGGTTTTCACGACCGCGCCATGATGGGATTGAATGGCTTCGGTCAAAGCGACGAAATGGTTTCGCACGAGGGCGTAGGCGCCGGCATCGCCGAGGTTGTGATACATTGCGGTCGAGCCGCGCAAATCGGTGAAGAGGATCACTTGATAGCCGACGGTGACTTGTTCCGTTGGCGAAATGACTTCGCTGGCGAAGAGATCGCGGAACTGCTGCAAGTTTGTCGCGCGCGAAGCAGTCAGGATGTCCTCGCTCCAGCCACTTTCCTGCCAGCTTACCAGGATGGGAAAAGCGTTTGCATTGACGACGCGCGAATGGTCCGTTGCGACACCTTCGACATTGAAAGCGACTGAAAACTCCGAGGGAGAGCAGGAAACCGAAACATTTTTTGCGGACTCCAGCGCGTCGTCGGAAAAGGCAAATATTTTGGCCACCTGGTGCGAGTGCAAGCGAAGCGCATGGCGGGCATTCGGCATCGGCAAAACGCGCTTTTCGCCAGGCTCGAGCCAGATTTGGCAAACGATGTGCGGGGTGCCGCCTGGGCCGGCAAGACAATAGGTCTCGGTGCTGACGGGGCGAATGGAAGCATTGACCGAGAATTTAAGTTCCACCGATTTGTCGAATTCGCCGTCGAACTGGATCTGGCACACTTCGCAATGGCTGGTTCGCTTGAGGTTCGTCAGTGATCGGGCAGGGGGAAGGCGCGACGAACGGCAATTGGGGCAAAGGACTTCCCACCTTAAATCCAGGAGTCCGCAACGCGTGGCATTGAGAAACAGGCCCAGGACGTTCCAGGAATTTTCGTTCCACGAGCGCGCGATTGCCAGTGGACGCATTGCCGAGAGTTCGACATCGGGTGCTTCACGCAAAAGAGTTTCAAGGCGGCCAACGAGGGGGGCGGGTTGACCGCTTCGTTCGAGTTTTTCGAGGGCCGTGCGGAAGACCGGTTCGGACGGCGGCTGAACAGCCAGGCGCGGAAATGGAATTGCGGTCCGGCCCAGAAGGAATTGCTCGGCATGGACGAGCGTCCTGGCCATTTGGGCGCTTATGTTTTTTGCAAAAGTTCCGCGGGCCAGCCATTTGCCCAACGCGTTGCGAGGCTCAAGTTCCGAGAATGCAACGACGCTTGTGCCGCCATCGGGTTCCTCGGTCAAGTCCATCCCCATGCGCGCCTCGGTAAACGGGCCGGAGACAAAAAGCCGGCGAACCGAATAGAAGCGCGGTTCCACCCACTCGAACGGCAATTCTCGCCATCGCAACCGGCCCAGCGGGACCTTGGCTTCGGCGGTGATCCAACTGCCGCCTTCGGCGCGGGGTTCGCTGTGGTAATGGACTGGCGGGAGACGAAGGGCGCGATTGAGCCAATCGGTTTTGCTCAGGCACGACCAGACTGCGGAGGGCGCAGCGGAAAATTTGTGCCGAGTCTCCAGGCGGATCATCCCCCGCATTCTGCCGATTTGCGCGGCGCGCTCAACTCTGATTTCGCGCTACGTTCGCATTCGGCTCTGGCGAAACTGATCGAGACCGACGGCGAGGATGATCACGATGCCGATGATGATTTCCTGGGTGAAATTTTGCCAGCCCATCTGGTTGGAACCATTGCGCAGGACCGCCATTATCAATGCGCCGATCATTGAGCCAAGGATGCTCCCGGTGCCGCCATTCAAGCTGGCCCCGCCAATCACGACCGCTGCGATGATGTCCAGTTCCAGTCCGATGGCCACCGTCGGGTCGCCTTGAGTGAGGCGCGATAACTGCATTATGCCGGAGAGTCCCACGAGCAGCCCGGCAATCGTGTAGATCAGCACCTTGTGCAGGGGAACTCGGATGCCGCAGAGGCGGGCGGTCGCTTCGTTGGAGCCGATGGCAAAGATGTAACGGCCAAAAATGGTTCGCCGCATCAGCACGGAGACAACCACAGCCAGTCCGATGGTGATCCATACGCCGGGCGGCAAGGGGAACAAAGTGGTGGGCGAGACCAATGCCATGAGCCGATTGAGGGGCGCGCTGTTGGGGATGTTGACGGTTTGATTACCGGCAAGCCATTTTGCCGAGCCACGCAAAACACCCATCATGCCGAGCGTGACGATGAAAGGCGTCATGCGAAAGCCTGCGATGACCAACCCGTTGACCAGCCCGATCAACCCGCCGGCCAGCACGGTCAAGGCCACCGTTGCGACGGCGGAATAGCCCTTAACAATCAAGGTGGCGCCCACGACGCTTGTCAAAGCCACGGCGGAGCCGACGCTCAAGTCAATTCCGCCGCTGACAATGATCATCGTCATGCCCAACGCGCCAATGGCAACGATCACCGTTTGCGTCAGGATGATTTTAAAATTCCCACCGGTGTAAAGATAAGGGCGAACGTCGGCATTGAGGGAGAACAAGCCCAGCACCAGGAGCAGGCCGACGAAGGGGCCGAGGACGTTGACGACGCGGAAGAGATGGAGGGCTTTGCCCGGGTTGGATTTGTTCATGGAAAATTCAGGAGGCGGCCGGACCGGCTTGTCCGATGGCGGCGGCCATGATTTTGTGTTCAGTCCATTGGTCCACGGGCCGAACCTCGGACAATACCCCGCGGCACATCACACCGATGCTGTCGCACACACCGAGGAGTTCCGGGAGATATGAGCTGACGAAAATGATCGCTTTGCCTTGCGCGGCCAGTTCGCCAATCAGTTTGTAGATTTGCGCTTTGCTGCCGACATCAATTCCGCGGGTCGGCTCGTCCAAAAGCAAGATGCTGGCTTCGTGATGCAGCAACCGGCCCAGCGCCACCTTTTGCTGATTGCCGCCGGAGAGTTCGCCGATGGTCTGCGCGGCATCCTGCGCGCGCACATCGAGGCGATTCATCCATTCCTGCGTGGCGCGGCGTTGGAGGCGGTTCTGGATAAAGCCGCAACGCGAAACGGGTTGATAACGGGTCAGCGTGAGATTGTCGGCGATGCTGCGGTTGAGCATCAGCCCTTCGGCTTTTCGATTTTCGCTCAATAGACCCATGCCGTCGGCGAGTCTTTTGGCGGGCGAACGATGGGTGGCCTCCTTCGCCCGCACCAGCACTTCGCCGCTTTCGATTGGGTCCAATCCAAAACAAGCGCGCAAAGCTTCAGTGCGGCCCGCGCCGACGAGACCGGCGATGCCGAGGATTTCCCCTTCGTGCAACGTCAAGGTAGCCGCGAGGGGTTTGGCGCGTCCGGCGAGAGCGCGCCATTCCAGCAACGCGTTTCCCTGCTGATGCGGGGTGCGGGGATAAATTTCGCTGATTTCCCGGCCCACCATTGCTTCGATGATTTGAGGTAAATCCGCCTTTGCCATGTCACCGGTGGCCACGCTTTCGCCATCGCGGAGGACCGTGTAGCGGTCGCCGATCCGCTGGCATTCTTCGAGAAAATGGCTGATATAAATGATGCTGACCCCGTGGCCGCGCAAACGACAGATAATGGCGAAAAGGTTTTCCGTATCGGTCCGCGTCAGGCTGCTGGTCGGCTCGTCCATAATCACGACTTTAGGTTCGCCGACGAGGGCGCGGGCGATTTCGACAATTTGCTGTTCGGCAATGCTGCGGGTATTGACCGGGGCATCCAGGGGCAGGTTTTGATGATTCAATTGCGCGAGCGCGTGGCGGGCGAGTTCGCGCCGGCGGGATCGATTCAGCCAGCCGAACCGGCCCGGTTCCTCGCCGAGCAGAATATTTTCTTCGACGCTCAGGTCAGGCGCGAGGGTCAACTCCTGGTAAATCATCGCAACACCGCAACTGCGCGCGTGCAACGGGCTGGCCGGCACGAACGGTTTGCCATCGAGTTCGACAGTTCCCGCGTCCGGTTGATGGGCGCCGCTGAGAATCTTCATCAAGGTGCTCTTGCCCGCGCCATTTTCGCCGATCAAGACATGCACCTCGCCTGGAGCCACTTCAAAAGCGACATTTTTGAGCGCGCGGGTGGCGCCGAAACTTTTCTGCACGGCGGCCATCCGCAGACGGGGGACAGTTGTCGTTGCTGCATCCATCTATCCATTTGATTGTGGCCCGGAGAAGCGCAAATGGCCAGCGAGGAATACCGTTGCAAATCCAATTGCAATTCGCTTTTAAAAATTTGATTCCTGGGCTGAATCACGGTTTCCTTGTAAGACTATGATTCGTTCCTCTTCCGCATCGCGCCGCGAATTTTTAAAAACTTCAGCGCTGGCCGGTGGCGCCCTCATCGCTCCGGCAATTCTCAAAGGCCAATCCTCGGCCGCGGCCGACGGGCCTTTGCTCAAGATCGGACTAATCGGATGCGGCGGTCGCGGCACCGGCGCCGCGAGCCAGGCCTTGAACGCCGACAAGAATATTGCCCTGACCGCGATGGCGGATGTGTTCGAAGACAAATTGAAGGCGAGCCTCGATTCGTTGCGGCATGACGCGCCGGACAAAGTCAAGGTCGAGGAAGACCACTGTTTCATCGGGCTGGACGCGTTTCAAAAAGTGATCGATAGCGGCGTGGACGTGGTGCTGTTGACGACGCCCCCCGGATTCCGCCCGCGGCATTTGCAGGCGGCTGTGGCCGCGGGCAAACACATCTTTTGCGAAAAACCGGTAGCCACGGATTCTCCCGGAGTGCGGTCGGTGCTGGAGTCTGTCGCCGCCGCAAAACAAAAGAACCTCTCGTTGGTTGCCGGATTGTGCTGGCGCTACAATTTGGCGGAGCGGGCGCTGTTTCAGCGAATTCTGGACGGAAAAATCGGCGACGTGCGGGTGGTTTACGGAACCTATTATACCGGCTCGGTGAAGCCGATGCCCTCCGCCGCGCAACGTCCGCAGGGCATGGGCGATTTGGAATGGCAATTGCACAATTGGTACAATTTCAACTGGCTCTCCGGCGACGGTTATGTTGAGCAAGCCGTCCACGCGGTCGATTGGATGTGCTGGGCGATGCGCGATGAGCCGCCGCAGAAAGCGGTAGCGGTCGGTGGCCGGCAAATTCCCGCCGAGGGGGGAAATATATTTGATCATTTTGAGGTCAATTATGAATTCGCCGGGGGCGCGCGGGGTTTTTTGGCCAGCCGCCAGCAACCGGGCTGCGCCAACGACAATAGCGCGACCATTTTTGGAACGGAGGGCGAAGGGCGCGAACTGGGTTTTGGCGGCATGCCCTTTACCCGCGGAAAAGAGCCTTGGCGCTACCAGGGGCCGCGGCCCAACATGTACCAAGTGGAGCACAACGAACTGTTCGCCTCCATTCGCTCCGGCCAGCCCATCAATGACGGCGCGCGCATGGTCAACACTACGCTGACGGCGATCATGGGACGAATGGCCGCTTATACCGGCCAGGAAATCACATGGGACATGGCGCTCAACTCCAAGGAGAGCCTGGTGCCCGCGCATATCGCCTGGGATACGCCGATTCCGATTCCGCCCATGGCCCGCCCCGGACAGACGCAATTTGCCTGACGTATGAACACGACATTGAATCGGCGCGATTTTCTGAAATGGAGCGGAGGCGCTTTGGCGGCGGCCACGCTTCCTTCCACCGCGGCGGCGAAGAAACGTGAAATTAAAAAGGGGATTATGTGGGGTTCGATTCCGGGCAATATCGGCGTAGCGGAAAGATTCAGCATAATTCAGCAAGCCGGTTTCGACGGCCTTGAAATCGACAGCGGAATGGACCGGGGGGAAGTCCTCAAAGCGCGCGACGCAACGGGACTGACGATTGCCAGCGTGGTGGATTCCGTGCATTGGCACTCGACATTGGCGGACCCCGATCCCGCCGTGCGGGCAGTCGGGTTGGAGGGGTTGAAGACGGCGCTGCACGATTGCAAGGCGTACGGCGCCACCTCCGTGCTGCTGGTTCCGGCCGTGGTGAATAAAAAAATCTCTTACGACGCGGCGTGGACGCGTTCCCGCGTGGAGGTCGAAAAAATGACCGGGCTGGCGGAGGAATTGAACGTCAAGATCGCCATTGAGAACGTGTGGAATTATTTCCTGTTAAGTCCGTTGGAAGCGGCGCGGTACATCGACGATTTTCACAGTCCCGCCATGCACTGGCATTTTGATGTCGGCAATTCGATCAACAACGGCTGGCCGGAGCAGTGGATTCGCTGTTTGGGCAGCCGCATCCACAAACTTCACATTAAAGAATACAGCCGAAAAAAAAGGGACGCCGAGGGATTGTGGAAAGGGTTTGCGGTGGAATATCTCGAAGGCGACAATGATTGGCCCGCGGTGATGGCGGCATTAGACGAGACGGGCTACAAGGGTTGGGGCACGGCGGAGCCGGCGTATTGGCCCACGGGGGTTGATTTGCCGACGCGGCTGAACCAAATTTCGGAAAAGTTGGACCAGATTTTTGCGCTGTAAAAGGAACCGTGAGCCAGATGTTGTTATTTCCCGATCCGCGTCCGCTGGTGGAGCGATTGGGCGCGGCGTTCTTCCAACAAGCGCCGGTTTGCGCCGGCGTTTACGTGATGCGCGACGCCGCGGGCGCGCCGCTTTATGTGGGAAAGGCCAGGAATTTGCGCAGGCGCTTGTGCAGCTATCGCGTGGCTAATCCGGAACGGATGCCTCGACGGCATTTGCGGATGTTGCGCGCGGTGATGCGCATCGAATTGATCGAGTGCGCGGACGAATCAGCCGCTTCGGCAAAGGAGGCGGAATTGCTGCTCGCCTGGAAACCGAAATTTAACCGGGCCGGGGTCTGGCCGTCCAAGGAACAATTTATCCTCTGGCGATCCTCGCCGGAGTGGCTGGAGTTGGCGGTCGGCGAATCGCGCCTCGACGGTTGGGAGGCGCGCGGTTTGTTTGGAGGCGGCGCGGGATTTCTGCTGGCTTCGGTGGCGCGGCTTCTTCGGTGCGCATTGCATCCCCAATTCGCCGCCGGCCAGTTTCCCGCCGGCTGGCTGCGCGGGCGGTTTCGTCACGCTGTTTCCATCCAGTGCGGGTCAGAAGCCGCGGTGGCTTGCGAGGCGCTTGCACAACTTTTTTCGGGCGAAGCGGAGATTTTTTGCGCCTGGGTCAAAAGCCGGATGGACGCCGGCGCGCATTGTGTTTATGCGACGGTCCTGCAAGCGGATATGGAGACGGTTGCCCAATATAATTTCAGGCCATAATGATCG
This sequence comes from Verrucomicrobiia bacterium, assembly GCA_036272955.1. Lineage (GTDB taxonomy): Bacteria > Verrucomicrobiota > Verrucomicrobiia > Limisphaerales > Palsa-1400 > DATAUD01. The sequence continues at coordinate 943 of DATAXU010000082.1, read as the reverse complement.
TTCTCGCCACACTCAATGCAAAGTATATCCACGCCTCGTTTGGATTGCGGTACCTGCTGGCGAATCTCGGCGCGTTGCGCCCTGCAGCTTCGCTCCTGGAGTTTGACATTCTCCAACGGCCCGTTGATGTCGTCGAAGCCATTCTCGCCCGCGAGCCAAAAATCGTCGGTCTCGGCGTCTATATTTGGAACGTTACCGAAACGACCGAAGTCGTCGCGGCGCTGAAGCGAATCCGGCCGGAGACGACCGTCGTAATCGGCGGCCCGGAAGTGAGCTTTGAGGTTGAGCAACAGGAGATCGCCAGGCTGGCGGATTATGTGGTCACGGGCGAGGCTGATCTCAAATTCGCCGAACTTTGCCGCGATATCGTGGCCGGAACGCCGCCGCCCGGGAAAATCGTCCGGGCGGATGTTCCTGATTTGGGCCGGCTTGTGCTCCCGTACGAATTATATTCCGACGAAGACGTTGCCAACCGGGTCATTTATGTGGAGGCGTCAAGGGGATGTCCATTCACTTGCGAGTTTTGCTTGTCCTCGCTCGATGTGCCGGTGAGGCAGTTTGCGCTCCCGTTATTGCTGGGCGAATTGCAAAAACTTTTGGACCGGGGCGTGCGTCAATTCAAATTCGTGGATCGCACGTTCAACCTGAACATCGCCACGAGCAAAGCGATTTTGGAATTTTTCCTGGAGCGGTATCGCGCCGGGCTGTTCATCCACTTTGAAATGATTCCGGACCGGCTGCCGGAAGCGTTGCGCGAAGTCATCGCGAAGTTTCCACGCGGCGCGATGCAATTCGAGGTGGGGATTCAAACCTTCGATCCCGCCGTTTCCAAAAACATCAGCCGCCGCCAGGATTATGGGCGGCTGGAGGACAATCTTCGTTTCCTGCGTCGCGAGACGGGAGTCCACGTCCACGCCGACTTGATCGCCGGTCTGCCGGGCGA